>NZ_JBQHXU010000001.1:0-514224 GCF_052063305.1 Gracilibacillus sp. HCP3S3_G5_2
GATCTTTTCACTTCCTACTATTTCTACATTTGCTGCCTTTAACATTGCATCTGCTGCCTCGATTGAAGCAGTTAATCCTCTTGTTTCAATTACTCCTAATGAATCACTCATGTAAATACCTCCATATTTTAATTGTTTTGAATTAATCTTAAGAAAGCTTTAATAATTTATTAACATCACTGTGTGGGCGTGGAATTACGTGAACAGCCACAACTTCTCCTACTCGTCCTGCTGCTTCTGCTCCCACTTCTGTTGCTGCTTTTACAGCACCAACATCACCCTTAATGATCACAGATACTAGCCCTGATCCGATCTTTTCACTTCCTACTATTTCTACATTTGCTGCCTTTAACATTGCATCTGCTGCCTCGATTGAAGCAGTTAATCCTCTTGTTTCAATTACTCCTAATGAATCACTCATTATTTTCTTCCTCCTCTAAAGTTCTTGTTTGGTTTTTCTTTGTATTTGTCTTTCTAGTTGGCTTCTTTACTGCTAATTTCTTTTGTTTTGGTGGATTACTTGGTATAGCATACTTTAAGATTTCAGGGTGTGGATTCGTAATCATCACTGCATTTTTTAACGGTTGATCTTGCTTTGTCTGATTGACTTGCTTAGCAGTAGCAATTGCCATGGTGACATCAGATATAGACCCTCCAACAATAAGTGAAACTAGTTTTCCACCCAACTGATTATGACTGGCGATAAATTCGACCCCGACTGATTTGCTAACCTGATCCAGCATTTCCATCGCAACAGAAAAGTACTTTGTTTCTATTACACCAATAGCTTCATACTGTGTCATGGTTTTTCACCTTCCTTATGTGGAAGCAGCTTGCCATACATGCCTTCATCTGGTTTCGGAATCGTTTTGATGGCAAGAACCTCACCATGATGAGAAGCCTGGTCTGCCCCAACCTCTAATGCCGTTTGAATAGAGGCTAAATCCCCTGTTATCATAATCGTTCGTATGCCTGAACCGACTTGCTCTACCCTAATCACTTCCACAAAAGCATGCTTGCTCATAGCATCAATAGCAGTCATTGCTGTCACAGTTCCTATTACTTCCATCAATCCTAATGATCTTTTCATATATATTCCCCTAACTTACTAGCTCACTATGGACGTTTTACTTTCCCTGTACTCAGTAGCTTTTCAAGACCTGGTGTTTGATGTGAAAGCATCCTTGTCACAATATCTTGTTGTTCAATGTATTGACTGGCTACTTGTCTGGCAGTTTCTAATGCAACTTTTACATCCGATACATTACCGGTAAATTTAACTTGAACGACTACAGGAATGGTAGCATGATCGCCAGTAACCGGATTATTACAATCCATTGCTTCAATCTCAATATCTGCTGCCTTACAAGCTTGATCCATTGCTGCCATTGCCACACTAAAGCCTAAAACCTCTAAAAGACCTACTGCTTGTCCCATCTAGCTTCACCTACCCTCTGATATTGAAACCGCCATTAGCAATTACAGTTCTCCGTTGTCTTGTAAAGGTCCTTGCTGATGTGACACCTTCACCTGTTGGTCCAGCAATCGTCATTGTCGTGAAACCTTCCCCCTGGAAGCCAACCCCCGACAAAGAGGAGCCGTTATTAACAAAAATGGTAGTACCAATTGCTTTAGCGAATTTTGTCACATTACTAATATGATTAGAGTGCATGACAGCAGTATGACGGTTACCATGTTCTGCCTTAACGGCATTTTCAATTGCCTCGTCAATTGATTTCACTCTTACAATTGGCAAAATTGGCATTAATTGTTCTAATTGGACATAAGGGTGATTCGCCTCGACTTCACAAATTAACAGCTTGGTTTGGACATTATGAATGCCAATTTGTTCTAATATGCGTGTTGCATCTTTTCCAACCCATTCCTTTGCTATTAAGTAATCTCTTGATAAATAGGAGCAACCTCCAGGGATGCCATCCGGATTTTCTTTGAGAGTTAAGCTCATTACTTTATCTAATTGCTGGTGATCCAACATATAAGCACCTTGATTTAGCAACTCAAAAATCAAATCATCAGCTACTTGATCCAGTACAAATACTTCTTTTTCAGCTATACATAAAAGATTATTATCAAATGAAGCACCTTCTACGATATCTTTTGCAGCTTGAGTTAGATCTGCTGTTTCGTCAACAATAACAGGAGGATTCCCTGCCCCAGCACCAATTGCTTTTTTACCTGACTTTAATAAACTCTTTACCATTCCCGGACCACCTGTTCCTACTAATAGCTTGACAGATGGATGATTCGCTATTTGCTGAACTGTTTCAATCGTAGGCACCTTCACCATTGTAAGCAAATTCTCAGGTCCACCAGCTTTTACAATCGTTTGGTTTAGTAATTGAATCATTTCACGAGAACTTTTTTTAGCTGATGGGTGTACGTTAAAGACAACTGCATTACCCGCAGCAATCATACTAATTCCATTATGAACGATTGTGTCGAGTGGATTGGTTACCGGTGTTACTGCTCCAATCACACCAAATGGTGTTTGCTCAACAAAGGTTAGTCCATCATCACCTGAAAAGGTTTCCGTAGTTAATATTTCAGTTCCCGGTGTTTTTTCAACTGTTAGGGATAGTTTCTTCACCTTATCTTCGTAATTACCAATCCCTGTTTCTTCTAATGTCATTTTGGCAAAATACGTTACTTTTTCTTTCACTGCTTGCCGAATGGAATGAATAATGAGTTCTTTGTTTTCAAGATTATATTGCTTCATCCACTTTTGCTGGGCATGTTTAGCCGCTTCAATTGCGTCAGCTACCTCTTCAAACACGCCATCATAGCTAGTATGAACAGCTGTAAAAGTTGTATTGTTCTCCATATCAGCAGATGAAAGCTGCTTCATTTTCAATGGTTGATGTACTTGGGCGCCTGTATATTGTCTTTCTCGATTATCAATTGCTGCTTCAACATTCTTTAGCACAGAATCAATAATGGTCTGAATATCTTTTTCATTTAATTCCAACTACAATGCGCCTCCTTTCTGTAGTTGCTCAATCACTCTTTTGGTAACTTTTTCTACTATATTTTGGATAACTTGTTCTTTTGTACGATCCATTGATTGCTTTTGCTCTGTTACATTACAAGGTGGGACACCACCAGTTTTGATCCCCATTTTGTTACGGATTTCAATTAGATCGGATATTTGATTACAATTTAATTCATTAGCTTTGTTCAAAATATTAGTAGAGTAGGTCAGCATTAATGCATAATGCTCGAGTGATTCCATTCGGTAATAGGCCTCAAACAGGTCACGTCCCCACGTTAATGCACCATGATTGGCTAGTAGTACTGCATGATGATCTTTTATCAGTGGGGTAATGGAATCAGGTACTTCTTCTGTACTTGGTGTTGCATATGGAGCAACAGGTACTCTTCCCAGCAGGACAACTGCTTCAGGCGAAACTGGTTTTTCTAGATTAATGCCAGCAATCGCATATGAGGTTGCCATCGGCGGATGGGCATGCACGACTGCATTCGTTTCTTCACTTTCCTGGTAGACTCTTAAGTGCATTTTCACTTCAGAGGATGGTTTCCGATTACCTGCTATAATCGTACCATCCAGTCGCATTTTTACCATCATATCAGGAGTCATAAATCCTTTACTTACTCCAGTAGGTGTTGTCCAGATTGTGTCAGGACCAACTCGGACAGAAATATTACCATCATTGGCAGCGACGAAATTCTTCTGATAGACACGTTTGCCAATTTCGACAATCCATTTTTTCGCTTCAAAATCACTATAATATTTCGTTTGATACATGAATATCCCTCCTTCCTAATCGCTGCGTTATTATTCAAATATTTTTGCTAAATTTTCTTTGTATGAAGGAGATATAATTCCCTTTTCCGTAATAATCCCCGTTATCAGAGAATGATCCGTTACATCAAATGCTGGATTATATGTTTTTACATCTGCTGGTGCCATTGGCTCACTGTACCATTTCGTTTTGATTTCTTCCTCAGAGCGTAACTCAATTTCAATATCTGCACCTGTCTCTGTATTTAAGTCTATTGTGGACATGGGAGCACAAACGTAAAAAGGAATTTCATAATGCTTCGCTAAAATGGCAACCCCTGATGTACCGATTTTATTCGCCACATCACCGTTTGCTGCCACCCGATCACACCCTACTAGTACAGCTTGTACTTTATTTTGACTCATGACAATAGAAGCCATGTTATCACATATTAAGGTAACATCGACTCCCGCTTCATTTAATTCCCATGCTGTTAAGCGGGCACCTTGCAACAATGGTCTAGTTTCATCAGCATAAACTTTGAAATCATAGCCTTGTTCCTGACCTAAATAAATCGGAGCTAAAGCAGTACCGAACTTTGCTGTAGCAATTGTCCCCGCATTACAGTGTGTAAGAATACCCCAACCAGGCTCTAGTACTTCTAATGCATAACGGCCAATTGCTTCACAAACTTTTTGATCTTCTTCTTTTATTGTATTTGCTTCTTCCTTTAATGCTTGTTTGATGGTAGTAATTGGTGAATTTATTTCACTATTTAATCTTGCTTCCATTCGATCTAAGGCCCAAAAAAGATTCACTGCGGTAGGTCGAGAAGAAGCTAATTTTTCTTTAGCTAACTTGAATTCTTGAGAAAATGATGCGAAATTTGTGGCCTTACTGTTTTTGGTTACGATGTAAATACCATATGCAGCAGCAATTCCAATCGCTGGAGCACCTCTTACTTTTAATTGATAAATGGCATCCCAAACATCGTCTACAGATTTTAGATGTAAATACTCTTTTTTATTCGGTAACTTTGTCTGATCCAACAGTATGATCGCGTCATTGGCATCATCAAGTTTCACCGATTCGATAACAGTAATATGTTCAGACATGTTATCTCCCCTTTTTTGTTACTGTAAATACTGGCTAATTATCCATTATATGAATAGAATTTCTTCAGCCCTTACTAATGGAACCTTTTAACTGGAAAGATCGTTTTACCTGATTTACAAAATCAGTTCCGGATTTATACGTATCTCGTTTTAAAATAAATTGCTTTGCAGCTGTTAAGCAACATTGCTCTGCTCTTTTACGTGCCTCTTCCTGTTCAATTGTAGTAATATCCGCTACTTTAGCAAGTCCAATGATACGGCGACACAACTCTAAACCAGTTACTGCTGCTGTATCTTTTAATATCGTTTCGAGGTAATATTCCTGAAAACCATCGTAACTAGCGACAAGGTCTTTTTCTGACTGATCCCATAATGTAATAAATTTTTCTTTAAACAAATCAATTACATCGCTAATAGTATTCAATAGATAAGTAGTAAATAGTTGTTGTTCCTGTTCATTGTCAATTGTTGCTTTTCCATTAGCGTAAGCAAAAATCAAATTAGCCACAACATTACCGATGTCATAACCAGCAGGACCATAAAAAGCAAATTCAGGATCAATTACTTTCGTACTGTCTTTTTTAATAAAAATAGATCCAGTATGCAGGTCCCCATGGATAAGTGACTGAGCATGAGTCATAAATTCAAACTTTAACTTCGCTGTTTCTAGCAGTAATTCTTTATCTCCCCATATTTCTTGTTCCACAAAAGAACGTGTGGCAGGAAAAACTTCATTGCGCTCACAATCATAAAAGGGTTCCGTGTAAACAAGGTCCTCACTAATTTCACACAACTCTGGGTTAATAAAGCTTTTCACTAAATCCTTTTTGTCCTTGTGATTCATCACAACATCTGACGTTAGTAGTAATGTTTTTACCATAAACGTTGTAATATGGTCTGCAAATTCCGGAAATGTTTCGTGCTTCATTAAAGCTGCTCGCATAATTTCATAGTCCGACAAATCCTCCATTGCAAAGCAGTTCATAATCGGGTCATACTGATAGGTCTTCGGCGTATACGCTGGTGCATAGTCATATTGAATTTTTAATATATCACTTTCGATTCTGTTTCGGTCAGGCGAAACTTTAAATTCATCAGAGATTCTCGCTACCGGTCCAGCTTGTTTAAGAATAAGTGAATCACCATTTCTTTCATCAATGATTCGAAAGACATAGTTTAAATTGCCATCACCAATTTCTTTACATGTTAGAACAGCATTCTCTTTAAAATAACTCAACTTCGCTTTCGCGTATTCGACTGCCTGATCTTCGTTCATGGTAAAATATCCAGTTGAAAAGTCAGTCATTTTTATACCTCCTATTTCAATTTGTAGTAAGTTATCGCTAATGCCAATGCAAATACGCCACCTTTAACGATATCCATTGCATAGTATGGCACGGACATCATTACTAGACCATTTGCCAAAATACCGATTAACACAGCTCCGACGAAAGTTCCAAACGCATTGGGTTTACCGGCTCCTAATACCGATAATCCAATAAATGCTGCAGCTACTGCATCCATTAAATAATTTCCTCCAGCGTTAATTTCAGCTTGCATCACTCGTGAAGCGAGTACGATTCCCCCGATAGCTGCTAAGAGTGCTGATAATACGTATGCCAGCACTTTATATTTATTAACTGGAATACCGGATAATCTTGCAGCTTCCTCGTTGCCGCCGATTACATACATGTAGCGACCGTGCTTTGTATAGGTAAGAAATATATGAACAATAAATACAATTACTAACATAAGAATGATGATATAGGGTGCCTTTCCTATCAGGGAGAAGACCTCGGTAATTTTCCCTTCAGAGTAACTCCCATCCGGCATAATCATATTTTCAGAGATCGTGGCACTTTTTGTATAAGTGAGGGCAACTCCTTGAACCACAAACATTGTTGCCAAAGTTAGTAACATATCTGGTATTCTCATTTTTACAATTAAGAATGAGTTTAGTAAGCCGACTAAAACCGCAGCCAATAGAGCAACGATGATAGAAATAAATGTCGGCTGGGCATACCAAACAAACATAGAGATAACTACCGCATTTGCCAAAGATGCAACTGATCCAATTGATAAATCAAAACCATTTACAGATAAAGAAATCGTTAATCCAACCGCTATGATCGTTACAATTGAAATGGAACGTAATATATTTTCGATATTACTCCATTGCAAAAATGCTGGATTAGCAATCGAAAATACAACTATTAATAAAACAATCGTCATTATCGTTCCATATTTATATAGAAATTGAAAAAAATCGAATGATTTTCCGTTTTGTTTCGGAGAAGAAAGTTTGTTAGACGTATCGGAATCGGAACTTACACTCATGAATCCCTTCCCCCTGTCGAATAGAATAATAACTGATCTTCAGTAGTTTTATCGGTCTTTAATTCTTTTACAATTTTGCCGTCATAAATCACATAAGATCGATCTGTTATACCAATAATTTCGGCTAACTCACTTGAAGCATAGATAATCGCTTTTCCTCTTTTAGCTAATTCGAGAATTAATTTGAAAATATCCTTTTTCGAACCAACATCAACACCTTTTGTCGGTTCATCGAAAATATAGACATCTGCATCAGCTATCAGCCATTTGCCAATTGCAATTTTTTGCTGATTACCTCCTGAAAGGTTGGCGAGCTTCGTATGAACAGAGGGTGTTTTGACACCTAAGTTCTCCACCATTTCAGTGGCAACTTTTTGTTCTTTCTTAAAATCTAAAAAAGACAGATGAATTACAAATGACGATAGATTAGCGGAAGTTAAGTTTGTTTTTACATTTTCTTCTACTAAAATTCCTTCTTTGCGACGTTCCTCAGGTACTAGTGCAAGTCCATATTTAACTGCATCATTTGGATGACGAATGTTTATTTTTTCTCCTCGCAGTCTAAGATTACCTTGTACTCTACCTGATTCACCGAACAATGCTTTACATATCTCGGTTTTACCTGCACCTACTAAACCTGCTAAACCTATTACTTCCCCTGCGCAAACATGAAAGGTAACGTCTTCAACCCTTTCATCATCACGCAAGTGCTCAACTTCAAAAATTGGTTCTTTGATTTCCCGAGGGATTTTAGGAAATTGTTCTTCCATCTGTTTCCCTAACATTTTTTCCACTATATCATTAATGGTGACATCTTTAATTAGATCATAACTGACAAATTGGCCATTACGCATGACGGTAATTTCATCGCATATTTCAAACAACTCTTGTAATCTATGTGAAATAAAAATGATCCCTACTTTATTGCCGCGTAACTGACGAACAATTTCAAACAGTTTTTCCGTTTCCTTGTTACTTAATGGTGCAGTTGGTTCATCTAAAATTAAAAAACGACACTCTCTCGATATAGCACGTGCAATTAATATCATTTGTTTTTCTGCCAAAGTTAATGTACTGACAAGACGACGAGAAGATAGATCAATATTTAATGTATTTAAAAGTTTCGAAGCTTCCGTATGTATGTATGCATAATTAACGAACTGCTTTTTTCCCATCCCATTAACCATTTCATTTAACATAATATTTTCACCGACAGATAAATATGGAATAAGTGCTGTATCCACCTCTTGATACACTATTTGTATACCTAAATCTTTCGCATCCTGCGGTGTATTAATCGTTACTTGTTGATTATCTAAATAAATCGAACCAGTATAATGAGAATAAGCACCAGATAACACCTTCATTAGCGTTGATTTACCAGCTCCGTTCGCTCCTATTAGTGCATGTACTCGTCCTGTATCCATGCTAAATTTGGCGTGATCCAATGCACGGACACCAGGAAAATCAATTGTAATGTCTTCCATTCTCAGTGTAGATTTTACCAAATAGATCACCCGCCTCACTTTACGGATCATGTTGATTGTTGATTTTGTAAAAGATAGAAAGCCGAACTGACAATCAATAGCTTTCTATCCATTGTGATTAATTAGAATGATGTTCTTTTAGAGTAGTCATCCAATCTTCTTCAAATTGGTCTGATTCTCCCCATCCTTCTACGACATTTGTTAAAGATTCCATGTTGACTTCTTCATCAGAAGCATTTAACTCGTCCTGTGAAATCATTGCCGGGTCTAAAGATGCTGTTTCTGGTGTTTCTTCTCCTGCAAATTTTTTCGCTAAAATCCGCACATTCACAGCACCAATTAGTTTTGGATCAACTGCTGCAGTATATTTCCATGGACTATTCTCTTCCTGCATTAATTGAAGATCTGCATTAGAAACATCTATTCCATAGATATCAATTTCTTCTCTCCCTGCTTCTTTCAATGCACGTGTTGCACCTACGGCGAAAGCATCCCAAGTAGCAAAAATTGCATCAAGTTCACCTTCAGGTATTTCCGTTAACCATGCCGCAACTGCTTCCTGCGTTTTTGTTTGTGGATCTTGTGCATCACCAAAACGCTTCACTTCATTTATACTTAGATTTTCTTCTAATACTTGTTCATAAACATTATTTCTTCTTACCATTGGTGGGAAACCGTCCACCCAAAGGTACCCAATATTAGCTTCCGGATGTTCTTCTACCAATTGATCTAATACTAATGAAGCTAGTTCTTCATCATTTTGAGAGGTTAATGTTACTCCATCTGCCTCTAAAGCCTCTTCATTTGTATCAAATGCTACTACTTCAATCCCTTTTCCCCTTGCTTCTTGTATCAATTCAACTGTTGCTTCATCATCACCGTGGGAAATGATTAGCCCATCGTAGCCTTGATTGATTGATTGGGAAATAGTGTCATGAAAACTAGCAGTATCTCCATTAGCAGAGAATGTGTCTACCTTCATTCCCAATGCTGTTGCCTCTTGTTGGGCCCCTGCTAAAAATTGTTGTGTATGGTCATCCCCGCCAATTTTACGAATTACCATAACTTCTAATGGTTCATCCTGCTGAAATGCCTCTGGCACTCCTTCCAATGCACCAGAATCAGTAGAAGCTTCATTTGTAGTGGCTGTGTCTTCTTGTCCGCATGCAGTCACTACCACTAATAGACTCATGGCTAAAGCCAATAAAGATATTTTCACCTTTCTCATCCTATAGACCCCCTGTTTTTTCATCAACATACTTCCCTTTGATAAGCATGTGTTCCCTATTAAATTCTCTTACTTTGTAACCTCTTGATTACTTCTTCTGTTAATCGATTTACCACATCTTCTGTAGAGTCTTGCTGTTGTGCTGCTGAAGTCCCTGTAGCCATTCCAGTTGCTTTTTGTAAAGATTGATTTAAATCTTGATATAAATCATCAATATTTTCTAATCCTACAGATAACCGTACCAAATCTTCTGTTACCCCAGTTGCTTCTAATTCTTCTTTTGATAATTGCAAGTGAGTAGTTGTAGCAGGATGAATAATAAGACTTTTCGCATCACCAACATTGGCAAGATGTGACCATAGTGCCATATTATTTATCAGCTTACTCCCTGCCTCTCTTCCACCTTTAATACCAAAAACCACAACGGAGCCAAAGCCGTTTTCCAAATGCTGTTTAGCATACTGATAAGATGGATGCGATGATAAACCTGGATAGGTAACCCAAGATACGGCTGGATGTTTTTCTAACCTTCTCGCCAATTCTAGAGCATTATCGTTATGTCGCTGCACACGCAAGTTTAAAGTTTCCAATCCTTGCAACAATTGAAAAGCATTAAATGGACTTAAACATGCACCTAAATCTCGTAGCAATTGGACTCTTAATTTGGTCGCAAACGCAATATCTCCAAAATCTGTAGCATAAACAATACCATTATAGCTCCGGTCCGGTTCAATAAATCCAGGGTACTTGGACGAATTCCAATCAAATTTACCTCCGTCTACAACAATTCCTCCAATCGATGTACCATGACCACCAATCCATTTCGTTGCAGAATGTACCACAATATCGGCACCTTGCTCGATTGGACGACATACATAAGGTGAAGCAAAGGTATTATCAACTATTAATGGAACTCCTGCTTCGTGGGCAATATTAGATACTGCAGGTATATCTAATACATGCAAACTAGGATTTCCAATCGTTTCAGCAAAAACAGCTTTTGTTTGAGCTGTAATAGCTTTTTTGAAATTTTGTGGATCAGTGGGATCAACAAAGTGAACGTTAATTCCATAACGTGGTAGTGTAATAGAGAATAAATTATAGGTACCCCCATATATATTGGTGGCAGCAACAATCTCATCGCCAGCGGAAGCAATATTAAGAATTGCCATGGCAATTCCTGCCATACCTGAAGCAGTTGCAACAGCTGCTACTCCCCCCTCTAATAAAGCCATACGCTTTTCAAACACATCTAGGGTAGGATTCATTAAACGGCTGTATATATTGCCATTCTCTTGAAGTGAAAATAACTTTTCTGCATGTTCTGTATCTTCAAAAACATAGGATGTTGTTTGATAGATTGGTACAGCTCTAGCACCGGTAACAGGATCTGGTGATTGCCCTCCATGTAATAACAATGTCTCTAAATGTTTATCACCCATGATGAAACCTCCAATTATTTTAAAGGTGAGATAATAAAATATAATACCACAGAATTTTAAGAATTTGTCGAAAATATTAGAAATTCTGAAAATTTTAACGAAAAATTATGAAGCGATCACGCTATTAACCTATGATAAGTCTAATAGCCCCTAATCCTGCAAATGTTAAAACTAATATTTGAAAAACTTGTTGAGGCATAATTTTGATTACTCGTACGCCAATCAATGCTCCTATAATTATCGCAGGAATAAGCCATAAATTAAAAGTTATCGATTCCACTGTCATAATACCTAAAGAAATATAAAATGGAACTTTAATTATATTAACAAATAAGAAAAACCATGCCCCTGTTCCCACAAATTCTTGTTTTGGTAAACCTTTAACGAGCAAATATACGGCCATCACTCCCCCAGCAGCATTACCGATCATTGTAGCAAACCCAGCTAATACACCCATGCTAAAGGTAAAAAGTTTTGATTTTGGTAACATTTTCACAAAACGTTCCCCTAGCTTTTCCCTGCTTATATGTAATAATATAAGTGCTAAAACTAAAATACCGATCATAGGTTTTAACTGCTCACTAGTTACCACATCTAACACAACATATCCTAGTACAATCCCTACTAATACCCAGGGCACTAGTGAAAATAAATAATGCCAAACAACATTTCTCCGATAATAGATAACAGCAAATAAGTCGCCAACAATCAGTAAAGGTAGTAAAATCCCTACAGATTCACGAGCAGGGAAAATAATCATAAAAATCGTAACGACGAAGATACCCATACTTGCTATCCCAGCCTTGGCAAAACCGATTAAAAGGGCTGAAAAAATGATAACTAACCACTCTATTATAGTTAATTCAAAAATGATAAACACCTCACTCTATAGATGCGAAAATACTAACCTTATTAATAAACGTTAATCTTCACTCACTAAACATTTTCATATTTTGATGGATCACTAGAATTGATTAAACTATCAGATTGACAATCAACCAAATTAAGATAAAACTAATAATCATCGTGATATTAGAGGCTGTTCCAACCAATCTTTGATTGTAACCAAACATAATAGCGTAAGGCAATACAGATGCTGGGGTTGGTAAGATAAACCCGATCAATAATGTAAACTTAAACATATCTTCCACCGGCAGCCAGATGTAACACGCAAAGCCTGCAATCAAACCAATCCCATATTTTGTGAATAAAAACTTTACAATAAGCTTTCCATATCCTTTCGCAAATGAAAAATTTAAGTATAAACCTAATAATAGTAAGGATAGGGGCATGTTTGCTACAGAGATCACACTGGTTACATCTATCATCATATCAGGCAACTCAACACCGATAATATTAATTAAACACATGATAAGATATGTTTGAAGTGGAATCGACTTAGATATTTTTACAATAATGGACCTTGTTTCTAGCATTCCGCCACTTCCTGCATAGGCACCTGCAATAATATAACTGAGGCCAAAAACAATAAAGGCATTCCCTACATCAAACATGCCAAAATATGTTAATCCATCAAATCCAAATAAGCCTTCTACTAGTGGATATGCAAATAATCCAATATTTAACCCTGGTACCATCATACCAAACGTACCTTTTATATCCTTCGTAGCATTTCGGAATACTGTAAGTGCAATAACAGCATTAACTACTCCATATACAAATGCAATAATAACTAAATAAAATAGGGAGGCTGTGAAGTCTACATCACTGAAAGTAACGATAATTAAACATGGTAACGTTAAGTTAAAGACTATCCTTGCTATTCCTTCCCCATCTTTCTCTTTTACAAGATTACATCTTTTTAATAAATATCCAATTCCAATAATAACAATAGAAATAATAAATTGCTCATTAAATCCGCTCATCTGACTGTAACTCCCTGCTGTATTCATTCTTTTTCACTGCTTTTACTATATCACATTATGCAATAATTCATATTTATCTTAATCTTTTGACATATATATATCCAGACTGTACCATTATAATGGAAATAATTGAAAAGAAAAAAGGGGGATTAGTTCTCTCTTAAAGAGAGGCTAAATATTATGACTGAGACTTGGTATTTTATTGACACACAGAAACAAACACCTGCCTATAATATGGCTGTCGATGAATGCTTATTAAATTGGCATAGCAACAAAAAAATACCGCCAACCATTCGATTTTATGAATGGGTTCCGGCAGGCTTGTCGGTCGGTTATTTTCAAAAAACTGTTAATAAGATTGATTTAGAAGCAGTCCGCAATCATGGGATTGAACTTGTCAGAAGACTGACCGGTGGACGTGCTGTTTTACACGATCAAGAATTAACATACAGTGTAATCGTTTCGGAAGAACACCCTAAAATGCCTAAGTCAATAAAAGAAGCGTATATGGTACTTTCTCAAGGGTTGTTAGAAGGATTCCGTTCACTAGGTATAGATGCATCCTTTGCCATACCTGAGGGGAAGTTAAATACTACACAGTCTGCTGTATGTTTTGAAGAACCTTCCTGGTATGAACTTGTAGTGAATAATAAGAAAGCAGCAGGAAGCGCCCAAACAAGAAAAAAAGGAGTTATTCTGCAACATGGCTCGATCCCTTTAACGGTAGATAATGATAAACTGTATGATTTATTTATTTATCGAAATGATAAAGTAAAACAAAGGGCACGTGAGGCGTTTAGTGATAAGGCAATTTCCATCGAGCAAGCCACCCATCGTCAAGTCACATTAGAAGAAATAAAAAGTGCCTTTAAAAAAGGATTTGAGAAAGGTTTAGAAATTGAGTTAAAAGAATTTACTTTTAATGAGGAACAACAACAAGAAATCCAGACGTTAATGGAAAATAAGTATTTGAATGATGAATGGAATCTTTCTAGATAGGAGCGATACATAATGGCAAAAGATCAAGAACATCTAAGAAAGCCTGAGTGGTTAAAAATTAAAATAAATACAAACAAATCTTATAATCGTTTAAAACACCTAATGCGAGATAAACGTTTAAACACAGTTTGTGAAGAAGCGAAATGCCCGAACATTCACGAATGCTGGAGTGAGCGTAAAACAGCAACCTTTATGATTCTAGGTGATACTTGTACAAGAGGTTGCCGCTTCTGTGCAGTAAAAACCGGTCTACCGAATGAATTGGATTGGGGCGAGCCAAAAAGAGTGGCAGAATCTGTGGAAATTATGGGCTTAAAGCATGTGGTTGTCACAGCAGTTGCCCGTGATGACTTAAAAGACGGTGGTGCTGCTGTATTTGCTGAAACAGTAAGACAAATCCGTGAAAGAGTGCCCGGTTGTACAATTGAGATTTTGCCTTCCGATATGAAAGGTGACTACGAAAGCTTACATACATTAATGGACAGTGGTCCTGATATTTTTAATCATAACATTGAAACCGTCAGAAGGCTTACCAAGAAAGTCCGTGCAATTGCTATGTATGACCGCTCACTTGAGTTGTTGCGCCGAGTCAAAGAAATTGCACCAAATACACCGACAAAATCAAGTATTATGGTTGGTCTGGGTGAAACAAAAGAGGAAATCATTGAAGCAATGGATGATTTACGCGCAAACAATGTAGATATCATGACGATAGGTCAATACTTACAGCCAACTAAAAAGCATTTAAATGTAGAACGTTACTATCATCCGGATGAATTCAATGAATTAAAGCAAATCGCCTTATCCAAAGGATTTAAACACTGTGAAGCTGGTCCTTTAGTTCGTTCATCCTATCACGCTGATGAACAAGTAAACCAATCTGCTGCACAGCGCCGTATTCAATATATGAAAGGCTATGAGGAAACGAGTGGCGAAGAGCTAAAAAACTTCACTTTTTAATGAATTTGAGGGAGACTGAAGATGACTAACTACCAAGCGCTTTTCTTAGATATTGATGGCACTATTTTACGCCGTGACCATACGATTCAAGATTCGACAAAAACAGCAGTTAAACAAGCACAAGATAAAGGGATAGAAGTTTTTTTGGCAACCGGACGTCCACTCCATGAAATTGATGACATTGCCAATACATTAGGTATCGATTCTTTTATCGGATATAATGGTGCATATGCCACGTATAATAACAAAACCGTTGTCGACGAACCTATATCAGGAGAAGTAATTGATCACTTTTTGCATATCGCTGAGAAAAATGATCATGAAATAATTTTTTATACAAGTGAATTAAACTTAGTTACTTCTACAACTAAGAAGCTTGTACAAGACTTTATTGAGTATTTCGATTTAAAGGATTATCAACGATATGAAGACGCGTATCGAAATCAAATACTTGGAATAACACTTATGAACCTTCACCCCGATGATCCTGCTCTCTATCACTTTGAACAAGAGGAGATGTACTTTTCTCAAGTGAACGTTCAAGGTCTCTCACATTGTTATGACATGATCAGGGAAAATGTGAACAAAGGGCAGGCTATCAAGAAAGTGCTCCATCAGTTAGATATTCCAACAGAAGCAGCAATTGCTTTTGGGGACGGAATGAATGATAAGCAAATGTTACAATTTGTCGGTGAAAGCTTTGCCATGGGAAATGCAACGCCTGAAGTTTTCCAATATGCTAAATACCGTACCACTTCCGTAGAGGAATCCGGTATCTATAATGGTTTGAAACGATTAGGAATAGTGAAGGAATAATCACTGATTAAATAACAACCTTTAGGAACTACTAGAAGGAGACTAGTTGGTTTTTCTTGATAAATCCATTGTCTTCCCTTTTCCTTTTAGATTTCTCTAATATAATGGAGTAAAAGTCAATTTGAGGTCATTAATAAATACACAAAGAAACCAACTTCCTTTTAGAAGTTGGTTTCTTTGTGTTTCGTGAAAACAGACACCTTAAATGGATAGGGGAGCAACAAGCTACATACATATAAGCAGGCTAAAAGTGGACTGATATTTTAGGCTTACATGTACTTTATTAATTAATGAACTTTCCACATTCATTAATTAATATGTTAGATATAATATAACAAAGGATTTGGGGTACGACAGTAAACTTGTTAACATTTCTTACAAGGTATTTTTCTTAAAGTGAACGCCCATTTTTTCGAAAACTGGTCATTTACCCTAACTTATTTGACTCATATACATACATTAATTAGTGACAATACACAAGGAGGTTGATATGAATGAGCTATTACGGAGGTTCATGTGGTGGTTATGGTAGCGGATATGGATACGGCGGTGGTTACGGCGGCGGATTCGCTTTAATCGTTGTACTTTTCATCTTGTTAATTATTGTTGGTGCTTCCTTCTACCATTAATAAAATATATACAGGATATCCTGTTCCACCTAATGAGAAGGTCCCCGGCAATACCGGGGATTTTTACTTATAAAGATGGACTGTTCAACATTCTAACACGATACACTCCACCAGCAATTTTATTTTTATTTGAAGAAAACGTAAGCGTAACCTTTTCTTTACCATCCACTAGTGTAGTTGGTAGCCGATATGTTTTTGAATAGAGCTCACTAATATTAGGTTGATGAAAGTACTCTTTTGCGAGCATATACCCATCAACTTTTATTTCAAATTCTCGCTCCATCCTCCTTCCCTCTATTTCCATCGTGTAATCACTTTTATTGTACGTAATAGATACATACATCTCTTTTTCGGGATCCACTTTTAAATCGTAGCTGAAATATCCACCATCCCTTGCTTCTCTCCAACCGCAGTGAACGTCATTACTATAACCAGAATAGGAATTTTCAGCTTTCATATTGTGATCTACTTCAGGTTGTTGTTCATTAGGAGTAACTTCATCCACAATAATTTTTTGCTCACGTGTTCTTCGTTTTCTTTCCCCATCACCAAAATCTTTAAATTCCTGCTCCGACATGATATTCCAATAGATAGTATAGCGTTCATGATGAATATCATAGAAAGGCTTTAATAGGATCCGCCTATCACCAGGACGAGCGATTGGCTCTGTTTCAAATAACAATTTTTTTCTATCCTTTATTTTTACCCAGTCTTTCAATGGTTTATCTGTTACCAACGTCGGTACATCAATTAATGGATGATTATTTAATGCCTGATGATCATCAAGAATATCCGTTTCAGGAAAGTTTTCTCGACCTAATGCCCCTGCTAACACAATAGGTCCGTACATAATGACTTGTTTCTTTCTATCGTCTTTCGCATAATAACGATGTAAATCTAATGGTAATTCATATGCTATCTGATCACCATTCTGCCAGTTATGTTCTATAATAAGATATCCGTTATCTTCTATGGGTGTTATTTCAGCTCCGTTTAGTTTGATTGTAGGCGCTTCTGACAACCAGACCGGCTTTCTGAAAGCAACTTGCTTTACTCCATTGGTTATTTTTTCAATTGTGAGGGTTGTCCTCGACTGATATGGGAAATTCGTTTGCTGTCTTATCACCATGTCCTCATTCATTTCTGACCATTCTGCTGAAATAAACAAATGAACATATAATCTGTCATCTATTTTTTCAAAAATACGTCGGTTATACCTTGCTGGGTTCTCCATTCCTGTTCCTGTACAACACCAAAACGAATTATCATGAGAATGATATACTTTAAAATGGCCCGGTTCAGAAGATACAAAGTATGTTTTCATTCCTGAGTCAGGGTCTTGTGATGCAAGAATATGATTATATAAAGCTCGCTCATAATAATCATAATAGTGAGCTGAATGATCCCAAGCAAAAAGAATTTCTGTTAATTTCAGCATATTATAGGTATTACATGTCTCTGTTGTTAAGATTCCAAGTTCTTCATCATTTTCAGGACCGAAATGCTCACGAATACTATTTCCACCTATTGCATACGTACGATAACGAACAACTTGCTCCCAAAAGAATGTTGCTATTTGTTTATATTTTTCTTTCCCAGTGATATTGTACAGCTTTGCTATACCAATCACTTTAGGAATTTGTGTATTGGCATGTTTTCCTTCTAAATCATCTTGTTTGTTCGCTAACGGTTCCAATACCTCTTCATGATAGAATTTTTCCGCCAGCTCTAAGTAGCGAAAATCCTTTGTTATGACATAAAGATCTGCAAATGCTTCATTCATTCCACCATGCTCACACGTCAACATACGCTGAAACTGCTCTTTTGTTAAATGTTTCAATCCATTATAGGCCCAGTCAGCAAGCTTTGTTACGATCTCTAAAGCTAAGGTAGAGCCGGTTTGTCTATGGACATCGATCAGTCCAGCATATATTTTATGGATGGAATACCATGGTACCCAAGATCCGCCCAGGTTAAAGCGCCCTGCTTCAAACTCGCCGGAAAACACATTATCAAAACAATCACGTGAGAAACCACTTACATAACCGTCCTTATCAAAGGACTGAACAATTGCTAATTCCGATAAGGCGTACTCTATTTTATCCATTAATACTTTATCAGCTGTTACTTGATACATCGTTGCCGCCGCTGACAACCAATGACCAATCGAATGCCCAGCGATTTCCATTGACTCCCAGCCACCATATCGTTCTTTTTTAGCTGTTTTACCTACAGCTTCATAGCAAGGTGCAACTAGCCGATCAATATCTAAATAAAGTAAATATTCCTTTCCTTTTTGTTGGGAACGCCTAAACATACCCTCTAATAATTTTACATTTCGCATTAACTCCACCTCCGCAACTATTTCAATTACTAGTATGACGTGTAACCTCATTTTTGTACATTCACAATTTATAAAATTACATATCTTTTTTTTGGATTTCTGATAAAATAAATTTATCAAATTTGGAAGGAGCGATCATTTTGTCTCATCCAGTCATCATATCAAGCAGTTCATTCCCACTTATTCATGAAATAGGTTTAATGACCGATAAAGTAGGGATCGAAAAACACCCTGATCGTGTAATGCCAAAATTAAATGTATTTGTTTATGTAACCAAAGGACAATTACAGGTGATAGAAGATGGTGAAGAATATAATCTGAAGAAGGGGTCCTATCTTTTTCTTAGAAAAAACGTCCATCATTGGGGAAACGAATTCTATCAACCAGGATCTGAATGGTTTTTCATTCATTTTTTCACGCATGATATACAAGAAAACGCCACTGAGTATAGTACGTATGGAAAAACTTCACTCTTTCATTATGAGGAATATCAAAGAAAATTAACCATGCCTAAATTTGGGGAAATGTCCCACCTTGGTTATACGCAATCTCAACTAGAGCAAATATTAGAAATGTTTGAATCCTCCCACCCTATGAGGCCATTTTTAACCAGTATGCATACACATCAGTTTTTTCTAGAGTTATACCTCGAAAATCTAGAAAGCTTTTCAAATATGAAAACAAATAGAATAGTAGCCAAAATGATTCAATTAATGGATGAACAAGACAGCCATAAACTATCTAGCGAAGAACTTTCGGAAGGCTTAGGGATGAATTATGCTTATCTTTCTACTTTGTTTAAAAGTCACACAGGAAAAACCATCACTCAATACCAAAATGAACGGATGGTGGAAAAAGCGATTCAATACTTTCGAAAGGATAACTATAATGTATCAGAGGTAAGTGACATATTAGGATTTTCTAATCCTTTTTATTTCAGTAGAGTGTTTAAAAAAGTAACAGGCATGTCCCCAACTGATTATCTTAGACAAATATATCGCGGGTAAACGTTTAGCTATTGATGGACGATTGTTCCATTCCGAATATTGATAAGCAATTTTAAATGTTCCGGTAAAGTGCTTCGCTTCCACCGTATACATCTTTTCACCGTGTCATCTATACCATCAGGAACGGCTTCAATCACTTCATCAAACATAGATGATTGTTTTCAGCCCCTACGCTCTACCTATAAAAAAGATTCTGATCATACAAAACGAATGATCAGAATCTTTTAACGGTTAAATTTTAACCCGGTCTAGTTTATTTTCCTTTTGTGCCTTGTCCCTTGCTGTGCAGCGAGAAGAGATTGGTATCGATCGAGAATTGAATCGATTGACGTTCTCTCTCTCGCTTTAAGGCTAGCTGAATTAGTTGATCAGTTAATTGTTCAAAATCTTTACCGCTCGGTTCCCACAAATAGAAGGAAAGTGAACCCGGAATCGTATTGATTTCATTGACGAATACTTCTCCTTCAGGATTTAGCAGGAAGTCAATTCGGGATACTCCACTAGCATTTAATAAACGAAAAGTTCTCTCAGCTAGTTCTTTTACCTTCGCTGTTGCTTCTTCGCTAATTTCTGCTGGAATAATACGGTTTACACTTTCCATCCCTTTTGTATCTCCAGTTTTACCACCGCTCTGATACTTATCTGCATAGGATAGAATTTCATCCGTACTCAACACTTGTTCACAGACAGAACTTTCTACCTTTTCATAATCACCAATAACAGAACAGTTAACCTCGGTCAAATCTGTTATCATCTTCTCAATAATAACTTTAAAACTGTAGGATATCGCAAGCTCAATGGCTTCTTCTAATTCCTCTTCATTATCTGCCTTTGAAATGCCAACACTGGATCCAAGATTAGCTGGTTTGACAATAACCGGATAACCGATCTTTTCAGCTAATTGTTTGATTTCATCTTGCCGATCATGCCACTGACTGGAGTAAAACCACTCATAATCAACGATCGGTACACCGGAATCACGTAAAATTTGCTTCATCATCACCTTATCCATGCCAGCTGCAGAAGATGCAACATCACAACCAACATAAGGAAGGCCTAATAATTCAAGGTAACCTTGTAAAGATCCATCCTCACCGTTTGTACCGTGGATAACCGGAAACACAACATCGATTGTTGTGATGATACCCTTCGAAAACAGCGAGCGTTCTTTTTTCTTTAATACAATATTGCCTTCGCCTTCCTGTTCTAAAACGACTTTATCAGCTTGTTTAAATAACTGATCCAAATCCTTATAGTTATCAATATTGGTTAATACATCCCCTGTATACCATTCTTTCGATTTACTAATATAAATTGGTACTAGATCATATTTTGATCGATCGATTGCATTAAATGCTTGAAGTGCTGAAATAACAGACACTTCATGTTCTACAGATACACCACCAAAAATTACGGCTACTTTCGTTTTCACAGAGTATTCCTCCCAATAAATTACTCATTATATGTGTCAGGTAAATCATTTTCCAAGAGAACTATAGCATCTTGGCGATTTAATGCTTGAATTTGTGATATTGCATGATTTAAGTCTTTCGCGATAAACAATTGCTCTTCTGGATAGCCTTTTTCCCGTAGGCCGTCTTGAATTGGTTTCGTCTGTTTTGCTCCCACTAAAATCACATAATCACATGCATCAGCGGCATATTCACCAAACGCCTTATTATATTGATATTCCTTATCACCTAATTCTACCATACCTGGCGTTACCAAGACCTTAAAGCCTTCCATGGAAGAAAGAACCTCTAAAGCCATACGTGAGCCAGTCGGATTTGAATTAAAACTGTCATCAATAACGGTTAAATTACCGAATCCTTTTTTTATTTCCATTCGGTGTTTGACTGCCTGAATCTTCTTGACACCAAGTTGTAGCTTAGAGAGCGGTACACCCATTTCCCATGCCAGACTAATAGCAGCTAGAATATTATATACATTATGCTTCCCTAATAGTTTTGTTTCAAAATCAGCGTCTAATGTTCCTGCTTTATTTGTTACTCTAAAGGTTGTTCCTTTTTTATGAAAACGAATATCAGAGGCTAAATAGTCTGCTTCCTTATCATCAATCGCAAAATAAACTTTGCGACACTGATTTTTCGGCGTATAAGACATAATGTTCTGATCGTCTCGATTGAGAAAAGCAATACCGTCTGATGGTAATGATTCTACGATTTCATACTTTGTTTTTTGAATGTTCTCTAGTGTTTTAAATGTTTCTAAATGCTGTTCTCCAATTGCGGTTAAAATAGCATATTTATGACTAACTAGTTCACAGATTTCTTGAATATTACCTGGTTCTTTTGCGCCCATTTCTGCAATAAACACATCATGATATGGCTTTAATGAGTTACGAATAGTGATCGTAACACCGATTTTCGTATTAAAACTGTTCGGTGTTTTTAACGTATTAAAATGTGTAGACAGTATGGTATCCAAAATAAACTTCGTACTTGTTTTACCATAGCTACCTGTTATACCTACTGTTTCGGTATTTTTAGCACTATCAATAATACGTTTCGCATCTTTATAGTAATATTCTTTAATTCTATTTTCGATCGGTTTGTTAATGAGGTTAGCTAATAACACTATTCCGTACGTTAGGATAGAACCTACTACAATAACTAAAGCTGCATAACTTAATGGATAATCATTCCATATAAAATGTAAGCTTGTTGCGAGCAAGAACAAGTAAATAATCGCAGTGGTTACAATCAGGCGTTTCACACGAGCAGTAACAGCCAGCTTTTTCTTTTCTTGTTTATTTCTCGGTACAAACAGTCCTAACAATACAATAAGGAAAATAAGCCAGTTCCATTCGAAAATTAAGAGAAGGGATAATATAAGTGCCAGCCACTCATGAACAGGTACTACCTTTGTCCAATGATCTGTCATCCACCGCCACAATCGATTGTTAAAATAACTATTTAATTGCAACATATGGATCGCTTGTTTCGTTCGGAAAAAAATATACACCATCCACAATACACTTACAATGGAAAATATTATTTGCATGATCAAACTGCTCCTTTATCTTCTTCTAAAAAAGTATCTACAATTACTGCAACACGACGCTTTTGTTCTAAAAATACGTAATGTCCTGCATTTTCAATTAATGCTAGGCCTGCATTCGGTATTAATTTCTCCATGATTCTCGCATCCTCTACAGGTGTTGCCGTGTCATTTGCACCCCAAATTAATAAAGTAGCTGCTTTAATATTTGGCATATGGTGCTGTAGATCCTCGTTAACAACTTTACTTAAAGTTTGTTGCATCACCCTTGACGCGTTTTGATAATCAGAAGATCCAGCTTTCCCACGATATTTCGCAATAATAGCTTCTTTATATCTATTTAAAACTGGTAAACTCAATACCTTTTTCAATGCTTTATATGTGTACACTTTGACATAATAATCTGCTTTACGTTTTGGCTTTACACCAGCACTGCCTATTAGGATCATTTTATGTACATTATCCTGGTGCCGATCTGCATATTTTATCGATACCCTTCCACCAAAAGAATGTCCAATTAATATTGGGTTCTGTATACCAAGTTTCGCTAAAAATTGTTCAAAAAAGTCAGTGTACCTACCTACATCCCAAGCTTCTGGTGGTTCATCACTTTGACCAAATCCAGGAAAATCCAAGGAGGTAACTTGAAAATGAGCACTTAAACTATCTTGTAAGTCCTCAAATAAATCGAGGCTCGTTCCCCAGCCATGAAGCATTACGATAGGACGACCCTCACCAATTTGTCGATAATGAATGTTTAATTGATCTATTTCTATAAACACGAATGAACGCTCCCTTATCAATCTCAGCTTATATCTTTCGCACATCACTTCTACTATATGACGCAAACATACTATTTAGAAAGAAAAATTTCATATCCTTTATCATATCATAAAACTTAAAAGAGAGATAGACATAATGTACCTTTATCCAGTCCATCAGCCTATCCCACTATTTACAATAAGTTTGCCTTCATTAATCTTCTTCGAATTATTATCCCTAACCAGCTTGCAAGAATAGCTTTGATAATTCCTACAACCAGAAATGGAATGACTCCTGAAGCAATTGCTGCACTCCAGCTTAAGTCTGCTACGAATTTAAGCTGTGTCATACCAAACGCTAAGGTAATAAACATTCCCACAATATTTGCAATTAATGCCATCTTAAAATTAAAGGTAGTTTTTTCTAGTATAAGTCCAGTAACATAAGCGGTAGCGATAAAGCCAAAGATATAGCCTCCTGTAGGTCCAACTAAAACTTGTGGTCCTCCCATTAAACCGGCGAATACCGGTAGCCCAATCATTCCAATTAATAAATAAGCAATCATCGAAAGTGCTCCGAGCCTGCTGCCAATAATTGTTGCTGTAAGACCTACTGCTAATGTCTGTCCACTAAATGGCACTACCCAAAGTTGAACTTGTAATTGTGCTAATATACCTGTGATCGCCGCAAAAATACTTGCTAAAATAAGTCCTCGTAATTTGTTTGAATGCATATTCCTCCCCTTTCTGTTAACCAATACGAAATTAAAGTTAACATATTAAGGTGGAAGTGACAACTATTTTGGCGAAAAATATAAATAATGAAACATACCAACTCATACTACATCCATTGATCCTATTTATGATGCTTTAAAAGTCAGAGTAAAATAAGCAATTACACAAGCAAATGAATGAGTTCGCAGTTTATGATAAGACCAAGAAGAAAAACATTCTTTATGCAGACAGTTCTTCTTCTTGGTTGGCTCTTTACTATGATGAAAGCTGACACTTATGTGTTTCTACTAGATCTTTACTCATTTGATTATTCCTTCTATAATCTCCCATCTCATAATTCCGGGATTCTTTTTGATGAACACTTGTTAGTTTAATATTGTTCTAAGAATATATTATCTGCATATCAATTTTTGTTTTACTATGTCAGATACTAGTTCCATGCCTGTTACTTTACTTACGTGGATTACTTCATCTAACACTTTCAGGCTTTCAACCCATTTACTCAATAAATTTGGCTGATTGGTTACATAAGAAGGTTCAAAGCGAACACCTTCTTCACCATCAAAAATGGCCACATAAAAAATATCCGATTCCACAATATCTTGAAAGAAATGACTTCCATAGGATAACTCCGGCATAAAACCTCGTGAATAGGATGAAACTTCACATATTGCATCCACATGTTGAATTTCTGAAAAGTGAACAGGTACACCAAGCGATGGTGTAGAGGTTCCCCAACGTCCAGGTCCCACAAGAAATACACGTTCATTTTTTAGCTCTCTTGTTATCTTACCAATGGTACGAGCCACACTATATTTGTCCTGTTCACTTAGCTTTAGGTAACCATCCATATCTACATAAATACAATAGTCTATCGGTAGACGCACATTACCACCCATAAAATTTCCTTCTGTTTGAATGAAACAGGCATCGTCAGGTGTCATTTCTGGTATGTCTACTGATTTCCCAAGCCCTTTTGTTTGTAATGGTCGGCATTGAACGATGTTAATTTTAAAGGTATCTTTATCACGGAAATTAGCAGTAAATTCCACATCCACAGGATAATCATAGACACGAGCTATTTCGGCTAAAATCTCTCTCATTACCTGTGGAAATCTAGAATTTTTTAGTAAATTTTTAAAATCAAGAATATATGGAGTCGGCATGTTTTTATACCCTAAATCCTTTAAACGAAAGGCGGTTTCTGTATCAATTGAAGCAAAGAGATTTCGGTCAACGTCCCATACATTGGCTATTGCCTCATCTAACTGAATACTAGTCCATTTATTTTCAGATATCGATAAAACGTCCACTCCATGCTGTGAAAACTTCTTTAAATCATCCATGTGCATTAAAGGCTTCCGTGTCGGCTGATCTAGCGTCACGATTTTTGCGTAGTCATCTATGGTTCGGTCAACTGCTCTAGTACCTAACCCGAATACTAAACGAATCATTCCTGCTTCCATATCTACACTTTTATCCCATACATAGAGATTAGAAGAGTTGCCAACACCGGCAATATGCGGAAAGAAGTTATCCTCATAATGGTCCCCAGATACACGCTGAATCAAAATTGCCATTTGTTCATCTTTTTCAAATAGACCGCGGTTCATCCGATATTCTAATGCATCTTCATTCATCGTACTGGCATATACAGTACGTATGGCATCTTCTAATGCTTGATAGCGTTCTTCCGGTGTGCCCTGATTAACACAAAAAACGCTATCGTACTTCCCAGCAAATGCATTTCCAAAATTATCTTCTAACAAGGAACTGGAGCGAATAATGATCGGTGATTGACCGAAATATTCGAGCACTTGGATAAATTGCTCTTTTATATTAGAAGGAAATTCACCATTTAACAATTTCTCTCTTAATTCACGTGCATACTTATAATAACCTTCTTTCGTTTTTTGTTTAACACGAAGTTTCCACCAGCCATTCTGAACGATATACGTATAAAAAATGTCAGAGCCAATATAGAAAGAATCATGTGCTTCCATATATTTCGTAAAGCGATTCTGCTTGTCTTCTTCTAGTATTTTTCTTGCTAACAGCATTCCTACACTTTTACCACCAATAAATCCTGTTCCAACTTCTCTTGATGCAATCGTTAAAATGTCTTCTAACGTAAAATATTGATCACATAAATCAAACATTCTTGATTTTTCGCCAATCAGCAGTGTCATCAATAATCTCTTTGTTTGTTCCTGCGTTGCTTTATCTTTTTGCAGATCGCTTCGTGCTCTTGCAAAAATAACATCCCAATAGTCCATCCGTTCTTCCACACGATTAATGTTAGAAAATAATGCTGAAGCTTCTGAACTTGCAGTTATACTTTTTACGCGGTCATCTTCAATTAAATGTGGAAAGAACATCGTAGGAGAATATCGCTGCTCTACTTTTAATGGATGAATATAATTCTTTCCTTCTACTTCGTATAAATCTAATAAAACCTGAGTTGTTTCGCGTATACCGGCAATTGTACTATACGTGTGTACGTTACGGTTAATAGCAAAATAAGCTACCGTATCTAGTTCATATAAATAAGGACAGCAAACTTTAAAAAAGTTACCAATCATTAAATCAGAATACCAGCTTGATAATAGATCCGTTAAACTATCGAAAACATAAAAGGTTTTAAACCCTTCGTTTTCGATTAATCGGTGGATTTCTGTAGCAAAGCTTTCAAATCCTTTCTTTGCGTCCACCTGGTGTTGCTTCACTTCCTCCCGGTCTACTAGTGGTTCGTGTTTACCGAAACGAACGTAAATTACTTTTCGTTTATCTTGTAATGCTTTATCTACATAAGGAGTGATAATATCTTTGTATGCTTTAATGTTATCCACTTGCCATACCACATTATCCCCTAATCTCAACGAATCAATAGTCTTGTCAAATCCAGGAATTCCAGTGGAGATTTTTAATTCCATTTCCATCTTGATCACCAGCCACTTCATAAAAAATACTTCTATTCTAATTATAACATCATCTTTTGATAATCCTATATCTTTCAGGCATCAATACGTTCCAGTAAATCGATAGGATGAAGACTGGCTTTTTTGAAGGTACAGTAATATTAGTTTAATCAACATGAAATTTCTTACTTTTTTCCTTTATCTATATGAATGGTTCACAAAAATTCTTTAAAATAGACAATCACCTACGAAACCACATCCATAAATGGGCGTCATTTCAATTGTCTTCTTCTCGATACCTTGTCACTTCTTGTAAATCGTGATGTCGCTTTTTCTCTTCATACATTAAGGAATCTGCATGATGTAACAATTGATCCAACGTTTTACCGTTGTCAGGGTAAAAACTTATCCCTATGCTCGCTGTCAAGAGGATCTCTGTATTGTTAATTATTAATGGCTGTTTTATAACTGTTAATAATTGATCACATAGAGTCTGAGCCTCTAATTTTGTGGATAAATCCATAACAGCAACAAATTCATCACCCGCTAAACGATAAAACGTTACAGGTTTCCCTTCTTCAAATTGCTTCAGACGTTCTGCAAACACTTTTAGTAATGAATCTCCACCACTATGTCCAAGTGAATCGTTCACTTGTTTAAATTTATCCAGATCAATAAATACTATGACAAATCGTTCTGATTGTGTTTGTTTAGCTATCCTCTTAGTAACGTTCGTATGAAAAGAATAACGATTCGGTAAATCTGTTAAGGTGTCAAAATGGGCCAAACGGTATAATTTTGACTGTGATTCTATTAATTGATTTGTCCTTGCTGTCAGTAAGTCATTTTTTTTCTTAGCATCGGCAAACATAGCCTGAAGCTGGGAAGCAACTTTTTCAATGTTTTGACCTAGTCTTGAAAATTCATCAATTGCAGTAGCTTCCCAATAAAATGTTTCCTGTCGTTTCATTTTACCCGGTAAATCACTTGTTAATTGTGTAAGTCGTTGTAGAGAATTGGATAAGATGCGGTTGACTATCATTCCAATAATCAATGCAATGACTAATACGAGTAAAGCAAATACTAAATACTCACTAAGATCATGAACTAATGCTACTACACTACTACTAACTGGAATAATCAAATAGGTCCGTTTGTTTAAAAAGGTTGTTTCTCCAATATAATAGCCTTTAAACCAATTTGATATGGATTGCTGCCTCGACGGGAGCCAAATACGACCATTCGGATGAATTTCTTTGACAAAACCATCCTCAACGGCATTAAGATGAAGGGCTTTTTCACCCGTATCATCAGTATCGAGCCATATGTGCTGATCTTGATCCATCATATAAATCCGTTGGTTAGTGGTGTCTATCCATTCATCTACTATTGATTGGATGCTAGCTTTCTCTAATTCTTCGTTTAGTTCATTATTTAGCGTTCCAATCGACTCCATCTCTGCAACCTTTTGCTGTAAGCGCTCTTCCAGTTGCTGGTAGTGAAGGTAATAATCGTGATACATCTCCTGTTCAACATCTCTTCCATTAACTAAAAAAATAATAAGTAATGGAAAAACAGCAGAGAATATTAATAAATGGGAAATTACCTGGCCAAAATATAATCGTGGTTGTTCATGAAACCAACTTTTTATTTTCGAAAAAAGCGGAAGATAATCACAAAGCATGTCAGCTACTAAAGCCGCAAATATCGTAGCAGTAACCGTCTGAAGAATCATGAAATTAGTTAAAACCCTTAAATCATTAAAGTTATTAGAAAAGAAAAATACTACAACAACGTATAGGATAAAAACAATGAATGAATAGGCAAAACTCCATGTAAAAAGGTCTCTCCCTTTCTTCGTATACAAGCCTCCAATGATCATTACTTCAAAAACACTTAAAAAAATCAAATAGTTACTTATATCTAAAAAAAACGTAAGTAAGCTTAAGCAAATCGTTAGCAGTACAGCAAAGCGAAAGCCGAATACTCGAATTGATGCTAAGTATAAAACGGGAGCAAAGCTTATCGTAATACCGAAAACCAATGGAACAGAAAATAATTGCGCAATGACAGATAAAGTTAAGACCAGTATAAACAACGTACATTTATTATTGATGACATTACGCATTTTTTTGTCTCCTCACCAAATGATCTCTATATTCGAAAGAAGGATAAAAAAACCTATACAAAACAATGTATAGGTTTCCTTTTGTTTATCTCAGGCAACCTAGCCATCATGGCTTATTCACCTTAATCTGCAGTGTACATTTCTATTTTTACTAAATTTGCTGTTATTTTCATAGTACTATTATATCACGAATTCTAACATATCTCTCCAAAAATATAAATCCATTCTCCCAGACAATTACCAAACCCAATTAATTGATCAGTAAAAAAAGAGTAATCCACTCTTACTAGCTTGGATTACTCTTTTTTTATTATATAGAAATATTTTAGATACGCTAAGTTTAGTAGCAGTTATTCTGGTATTACTGTTTCACCCTCCCAAGCGAGCATGCCACCTTCGATATTTGTAGCTTCAATTCCATTTCCATTGAGAAATTCAGTTGCTCGACCACTTCGGGCGCCAGAACGGCAAACTATGTAATAATGTTCTTCTCCATTGAACTCTGCTAAACGATCCGGTATTTCTCCCAATCTTATATGTTTTGCACCCGGAATTACACCTTGTAGAACTTCATCATCTTCGCGCACATCAATGATATTTATTTTTTCTCCATTTTTGATTCTTTGGGCTAATTCGGTCGCTTGTATTTCTTTCATTATTAATACCTCCATTGTATATCTTCAAGCAATGTGCAACACCTGTTATTCACTTGATTCTCTCATGATGATACCATTATTGAAGACTCATTGCTAACATTTACTATAACAGCTAAGAATTAAAGAGAACAGGGTTGAGGCAAAAGAGTTGTGAAGAAGGAAAAATAGGAACATTCCTATCTATACGCTCTCATCGTTTTCGGCAAATCACCTCGCTCTAACCACGGATTCATCTTAACTTTTGCAAAGAAACCGCCCGCAAAGTGAATCTTTAGCTCGTGTGAGTTTTGAAGATCAGGACGATCAAGTATTACCGTTGGGAACAGGACGTGACCGTAGTTAGCCGACCTACAGTAGTCACACTGAATCAGATTGTTCAGTCCCTATTCTCCCTATTTCGTTTTGCCCAATCTCTACTTATTTACAAGCAATTACGATACCAAGTGGTTTATGCTCCATTTTACTGCCTTTCATAGGTTCAATTAAGGCTCCTTTTTGGTAGAAAAACTTCGTCTTTTGGAACCGTTCAAACATTGACACAAATTCTCCCTCTGTCATTTGGTGTACATGGAATGGTGAACCACAAGGCTTACCTTTACCTTTTCCAAACGGAGTGGACATAATTAAAGTACCACCTGGTTTAAGCAATTGATAAATATTATCCATAAACTGTTTTTCATTCATAATATGTTCAATTGTTTCAAAGCTTAAAATTACATCAAATGAGCCTAATCGATCAGGCAATCGCGGATCTGTTACATCTGCCACTTTAAAATGTGATAACGGATGATAATACTTTGTTTTAGCATATTGAATTGCTTCGGGATCAATATCAATACCAATAATTTCTTTCAGAACTTTTTTAGATTTCTTGGCAATAACATGTACACCGTAACCCACACCTGTTGCAAAATCAAGTACTCTACCATAAACATAGGGAACAGAAAAATGATAACGGGCTATGTGTTCAATGAGTAAATCATTTGTTATGTCCATATTCTCAGGGATAACACGCTCTCCAGTATCCTTAATCAATTTCATCACCGCTTTTTCATAATTCCTATTAAGCATACCACACTTGTAATTTGGATGTGGTCATTACATTCCATGTTCTTGGATGACCTTTATTTTCACTCAAATTAAAAAAAGTTAATAGGTTATCATCAACCTATTAACTCTTTCAGCTTATTTAACTATTAACACTGGACAATGTACTCTTTTGGCAATTTTATGACTGACACTACCTAGGATCATCGTTTGGACTCTGTTTAACCCACGACTTCCTACTACCACAAGGTCATATTCATTCTTATTGGCAAAATCTACAATAGCAGGACCTGGTTCCCCGTGGACTATATGCGTTTCACACTCCAGTCCAGCTTCTTTGATTATTTCTATAACTGGCTTTAATTTCTCTCTTCTTTCTTTTTTCACTTCATATTTATCTAAACCGTGCAAAACATCTTCCTTTGCTGTTTTGTCATCCACTACATAAACAATATCCATTTTACTCTTGGCCATTTTTGCAATTTTTACCGCATGAGATGCTGCTCTAATAGAGTGATCGGATCCATCAGCCGCCAGTAATACCTTTTGGTACATCTCTCCACCTCATTTAATCCAATTAATGACCTGAAGCTTTCGATAAGCCACCGATTTTTTGCTTCAATTGGTTACTTTCAGCATTTAGTCCTTTATACCTTACATTAACATGATTTTGCTCAAATTTCGACTCAATTTTGTCTAAAGCACCAATTGCAGAATCATCCCATAAATGAGCAAGACTCAAATCAATTTCTACCTCTTCTAATTCCTCATTAAAATTAAATTTGGCTACCAAGTCATTAACCGAAGCGAAAAAGATTTGACCATCTACTTTATATATCTTTTTCTTTCCTTCAATTGCTTCCAATTGTGTCACTTTCACTTTTGAAATCTTTGCAGCAAAGAAAATAGCACTTAGTAGTACTCCTGTTAACACACCAATAGATAAATCGTGGGTTACCACTACAGTTCCTACCGTAATTATCATAACTGCAGCATCTGTTCTAGGAATTTTGTGCAAATTTTTGACAGCTGACCAATCAAAGGTACTAATAGATACCATGATCATCACACCTGCAAGTGCAGCCACCGGAATTTGCACTACAACATTTCCTAATACAAAGATTAAAAACATTAAAAATACACCAGCCACTAAAACAGATAAGCGGCCGCGGCCACCTGATTTTACGTTAATAACGGATTGACCTATCATCGCACATCCTGCCATACCTCCAAAGAAGCCAGACACAATATTTGCAATACCTTGTCCACGACTTTCTTTATTTTTATCGCTCTCTGTATCTGTCATATCATCGACAATGTTAGCTGTTAATAATGATTCAAGCAGACCTACAATCGCTAATGATAAAGAATAAGGAAAGATAATTGCTAACGTTTCAACGTTTAATGGGATATCCGGAATTAAAAAGACCGGAAGTTCAGAACTTAAATTACCTAAATCACCCACAGCCCGTACGTCGAAGCCAAAATATATCACTATAGCTGTAACTACTATGATTGCAACTAAAGTAGATGGTACAGCTTTCGTAAATCTTGGAAAAATATAAATTATTGCCAGAGTTAAAGCCACTAAGCTATACATTACCCAACTTTCACCTTCAAAGTGTTCTAATTGCGCAGTAAATATCAGTATGGCCAGTGCGTTAACAAATCCCACCATTACTGAACGTGGAACGAATTTCATCACCGCTGCTAATTTAAAGATACCAAACAGAATTTGTAATACACCAGTCAAAATTGTTGCTGCAAGTAAATACTGTAAACCATGATCAGCTACCAACGTAACCATCAACAATGCCATTGCACCTGTAGCTGCTGAAATCATCCCAGGTCTGCCACCAACAAAGGCGATCACCATTGCTATACAAAAAGATGCATACAAACCGACCATTGGATCTACACCAGCTATTATAGAAAAGGCTATTGCCTCTGGAATCAATGCTAATGCTACCACTATACCGGCCAGAATGTCACCTTTGACATTTCCGAACCATTCTTGTTTTAATTTTGCTATGTTCATGAAGCACCTCTTTCTCATTTATTTCCACTACTCTGATTCCCTCAGAGAAATTTTCCGAAATGAACAGAAAGAATCATAACATAATTCACAATTTGGACAAAACTTCATGAAAACGCAAACAAGAGTTTCAAAGTCTTATTTACTACCACATACGTTTGTATTCTATTATTTTCTATAAAACTGCAATCATAATTTTTTCCTCTTTCTGATTACCTCCCGCCGAAATGAAACCGCCAGAGTCAAGAACAAGTCCAGCTAAAATCATTTATGGACTCTTCAATATTGGTGAATTAGCATATGTGATCTGGACTAGAAAAAGATACCAAAACTAGTAATAATCAGAATAACTTGCCATCATACATTTTCTCAAACTTCTTCATTATAGACAGTATGTTTACACCCTAATTAGAAAATGGTTTACTTAAACCATAAAAGCTAATCATACCCTCACAACAACTACTACTTAAAGCTGTATCTCTAATCCTTCGGTCCATTCACGATTAAAACGTCGATTAAATTTTCTAATCGACGTTTTCACTCATTTCAATTTATTAGAGTTAGAATAGCTTTTGCCAAGTCCTTGGACCTACAATCCCATCAACTTGTAAATTATTTCGTCTTTGAAATTGCTTTACTTTCTCTTCTGTCTCTGGTCCGAAAATGCCATCGACTTTTGCACCTACTTTGCGTTGAATAATTTTAACAATTTCTCCTCTACTTCCGCTCTTGGTAATTCCAGGATAGTTCGCTACTAATGTAGTTTTCTGGTCCAATCTTCCTCTTGTAACAGGACCTACAATTCCATCAGCTGCTATACCTTCTGACCGTTGAAAGGCTTTTACAGCCGCTTCAGTCTCTTTTCCAAACACACCATCTGCACCATATCTGTTTAAATGAAAACCTAGCTTGATTAGTTCTCTTTGCAGGTTTTGCACTTCGTTTCCGCTACTGTTTTCTCTTAAAGTGTCACTTGAACTAAACTGATTTAAATAAGAAATTGGATTTACTGTTGAGGATTGTTTATCAGCTCGATAGCCATATGGAGGGGCAGTCTCTACTTTTGTCCGTACTTCGTAATGCAAATGGGATCCGGTTACAAAACCAGTCCTTCCTTGGTACCCAATTACTTGGTTTTGCGATACAGTTTGCCCATTGTTGACATTGACAGAATCTAGATGAGCATATAATTGAGCTCTGTTGTTACGATCCCTTATTAAAACAACGTTTCCATATCCTCCTAATCCTGTACCATTTTGACCATATCCTGCATAAATGACAGTTCCTGAAGTAAATGCATGAATGGGGGCTCTGTGTGATTTCACTAAATCGACACCAGCATGAAATTCTCTTGCCCTTCTAATGGGATGGGTTCTATATCCATAAGGACTTGTAATCTGGTACCCACGAAAATCCGCCATCAGTTCTCCTCCCTTATCGTTTTTTTACTCTACTAAATGTTTGTTTCACCATTTGGTGACAAAACACAGCCATACCAGTCGACATAATCCCGTCTACAATCGAAGATATTGTCCAACCATACAAAGTACATGCTGCAAAAATCCCAACGATTAAAATCCAAATAATCAGCCAATCAGGAATAAATGGTGTTCTTTTACAAGCATATCCAATAAACCAGAGCGCTGGTACGATAAAGTAAAAATCTCCACAATTAAATAGAAAAATTCACTCATCTCTTGAACACCCACCTCCTCTGATTTTCCACTATTCGAACCATTAAACAGTCAACCGTTTTTCCAGAACAATACATAGTATATGCTTTCACCCCCTATAATGTTATGGCGTTTGACATTAGATGTCTCTATTTTTATAATCGACTAGATGTAAATGAAGGTGTCTAAAATAAATTTATTATTCTCAAAAAAAGTTCCTGCTTAAAAAAATGGGTAAATGTAAAGAAAACAGGGAATACCAATAATAGTATTATTAGGCATACTTTATCTCTGAATCAGTTTTATAAAGGGGGGAACTATGTCAGCAAAGAAATGACATAGGTACATATGAAGCAAACAGGATCCATTAATGATAAGATCGGAAAAGTTGGTAGCGTATTTATTATTTCAACAGTTTTAGTTACTATTTTCGTACTATGGGGAGCTATATCACCAACGTCCCTAAGTGATGCAGCAAACTCTGGACTTGAATGGATGATTACCAACTTTGGTTGGTTCTATATGTTAATTACTGCCTTATTTGTTTTATTTGTTATCGCAATAGCAATAAGTCCATATGGAAAAATTCGCTTAGGGAAAACAGATGATAGACCAGAATATTCATGGTTTTCATGGATCGGAATGTTATTTGCAGCTGGTATTGGAGTTGGATTTGTATTCTGGGGAGTTGCTGAACCAGTATTATATTACATGGATCCTCCATTAGGCTATGAGCCAGGTACAAGGGAATCAGCATTAGCTGGTTTAAGATATGGAGCATATCACTGGGCATTACACCCTTGGGCTATTTTTTCTATTGTGGGGATGACTTTAGCTTATGTACAGTATCGAAAAGACCGTCCTGCCTTAATTAGTTCAGCATTTTATCCAATTTTAGGAGAAAAAGTAAATGGGTGGGCAGGGAAGACTATTGATACATTAGCTGTATTAGCAACTTGTACAGGTGTTGCAACAACTTTCGGTCTGAGTGCAATGCAAATTACAGGTGGATTATCTCATATCACACCTATTCCAAATTCGCCTTGGACACAACTAGTGATCATTTGTATCGTCACTATATTATTTATGTTGTCAGCAGTTCGTGGACTTGATAAGGGAATAAAGATACTAAGTAACATTAACTTAGTTGTAGCTGGCTTACTTCTATTATTTGTCATTAGTGTCGGCCCTACATTGTTCATCGCTGAAAGCTTTGTAACCACACTTGGTGGTTATATAACAAATGTTATTCCAATGGCACTTACGTTAACACCTTTCTCAGAAAGTGAATGGTTAGGAACAAATACTATTTTCTTTTGGGCATGGCATATTGCCTGGGCTCCATTTATGGGGATTTTTATTGCTCGAATATCAAAAGGAAGAACTATACGGGAATTTATGGCTGGGGTGCTTATTGTCCCTTCACTGCTTGCCATCATCTGGTTTACAACATTTGGTGGAACTGGATTAAACATTGAAATGTACGGAGCAGGTGGTCTAGCTGATTTAATTAATTCCGAAGTTGAATTAGCTTTATTTGCTACTCTTGCTGAACTTCCATTAAGTTTTATCACCAATACATTAGCAATAGTCTTAATTCTAATCTTCTTTATAACTTCAGCTGATTCTGCCTCGTTTGTACTAGGTTCCATGACATCTAATGGTGACCTAGAACCAAAAAATTCGGTAAAAATCATATGGGGACTATTGATTGCTGGAGCTGCAAGTGTATTATTGTTCAGTGGTGGTGGCGGATTAAGCGCATTGCAAACAGCTTCTATTATAGCTGCCTTACCTTTTGCCATTGTAATGATACTGATGATCATTTCTGTTGTGATTACAATCGGTAAAGATTGGACACTCGAACAAAAACTGCGGAGAAGAAGACGTGAAAAACGGGTAAAAAATGAAGTTAAAGATGAATTTGCCGAGGACTTTAAAGATGAGTTTAAAGATGATTTACGGGACGATTTTAAAGATGATGTAAAAGAAGATATTTACCAGGATATGAAAAAGGATTTTTATGAAGACTTTAAAGAAGAAATTTATGATGAAATGAAAGAAGAATTGTATGATGATTTCAAAGAGAAAATATATGATGAGATGAAAGACGAAATTATTGAAGAAATTACAGAAGAAGAAGCGACAGAAAGAGATAAACCAAATAAGTAATACTTAACACCTCCTTAAGCAAATTTCTTTCTTTGACTGATATATTTATGTCAGAATAGGATAGATACTTAAGAGAGGTGTTTTTTATGCAAATTGAAATATGGTCAGATTTTGTATGTCCATTTTGCTATATTGGTAAAACAAAATTAGAAAAAGCGATCGAAAGATTTCCGGAGAAATTAAATATTTCGATTCAATATAAAAGTTTTGAACTAGATCCAAACGCTACTAACTATGCAGGAGAAAATATGCATGAATCTTTAGCTGCTAAATATAATATGACAATCGATCAAGCAAAAGAAGCCAATCAACAGATTTCTCAACAAGCAAAAGCTGTCGGGTTAGACTTCGTTTTTGATACAATGAAACCGGGCAATACCTTTACAGCACATCGTTTAAGTAAATATGCTGCTAAACAGGGGCGAGAAGCAGAATATGTAGATACAATATTGTACCACTATTTTACTTTATCTAAAGATATTAGTGATAAAGAAACACTCTTTTCTATAGCAACTGAGCTTGGTTTTGACCAAAAAGAAGTTCGCCAAATTTTAGATGATGAAACAATCTACGCCGACCTGGTCAGACAAGATGAATCCGAAGCGCAAAACTTAGGCGTTACAGGTGTTCCATTCTTTGTTTTCAACAAAAAATATGCAATATCTGGAGCTCAACCCATCGAAACGTTTATGCAAGCACTAGAGAAAGTAGCGGAAGAAGAAAACAATCAATTAGAACATTTGCATTTTCAACAAGGTAGCTTTTGTGACGGCGATAATTGTAAGTAGTGAATAGGATAATCAATACTAAAGACACTTTATCAAATGATGATACGGTGTCTTTTTTAGTTCTTTAGTCCTGTTTTATTCGTTATGTAAAAAGTTTTAGATTTCTTATCGTTTATTATTCGGAAACATGTTATAATTAATTTGAACTATTTTATTCTGATTTATATTTAATACACCATGATAAAATACCTAAACAAAAATATGAAAACCCTTACCAATCAAAACAAAAAAGTACGGAGGATGTATGATGAGAAACGAATTTATAAGCAAAAGTAAAAGCGCTATCAAGAAAGCAAAGCAACTATTATTAAATACGTCAAAAAAAATAGCGAAAAGCACAAACCAACTAAAAAGAAAGGTTTTTAATAAAGACTCTCAAGCGTCACAGCAATTCCTTCCTGACAGCAATGTATTAAAGAAACATTCTATTAGCACAAAAATACTAATAAGTATATTAGCAACTGTCTTCATAAGTGTATTGATCGTAGGTATTGCTGCTTATATTATATCTAACAATATTATTAAAGAAAAAGTTACAGAAGCTTCCGAACAAACCATTGTTCAGTCCGGAGATAAATTAGATTATTTAATGAATCAATACAAAGATCGTGTAACGGAAATATTAATGGCTGATAATTTTAGTAACACATTAACTGAACTAGATAAGTTTGAGGAAACGAATAATTTTGAATACTTCAATTTAAAAAGTACGATAGATGATGCCCTTACTCAGATTACGATGATAGATAATAATGTGAGTCTTTATCTATTACATACTGAGAAAGAAAGATTAATCTCGTCATCTGAAACTGTCCCAGAAGAAGAGGTATTCAGTTCTGATTGGTACCAAGAAGCTATTGAAGCTGAAGGTTCTACAGCGTGGATTGGTGGCCTTCCTCAAGGGGTCAATGGCAATCAGGCAGTTCCTACAGTGTCATTTGGTCAAAAATTAAGAATCGGTGGTACTGAATATATTTTAATTGTAGAATTAGATACCGTTGTGTTCGAAGACGCTCTAGAAGACGTTAGGTTTGGCGAAGATGGGTTTGCCAGTATTGTAGATCGAGATAATCAGGTTGTTTTCTCTTTTGATCCTGAAGAAATATCCCAACCATATGCTTATCAAATTGCTGTTGACTCAGATAAAAACGTAACAGAGGATAATGGACAACTTATTTTCCAAGATGAATCTGGTGCTACAGACTGGTATTTAGTAGGTTCTGTCTCTGAAGCAGAATTAACAAAAGACACTACCATTATCTTTTATGTAACTGCTGGTATTATCTTACTGTCTTTAATTATCTCTATTATTATTGCAAGCGGAATCGTGAAAACAATTGCAAGACCAATTGCAAATGTTTCAAGTCTAATGGCTTCTGCACAAAATGGTGACCTGACTGTAAGATCAAACGATACCTCACGTAAAGATGAAATAGGTCAATTAACAAAAAGCTTTAATCTAATGCTAGAAAATATTGCTGATATGATGAATCAAACAAGAGATTCTGCAGAAAAAGTATTAAATGCTGCCATTGAGTTAACCGATATTTCTCATATGCAATCACAATCTGCAAAAGAAGTTGCCGCTGCATCGGAAGAAATTGCAAGTGGTGCTACAGGCTTAACTGATGAAGCAGAAAGAGGAAATACATTAGCATCCAGTATCCATGATGAAGTAGAAAATGTATTCCAAAATAATAGTGAAATGGAAAGTCATGCGATAACCGTACTTGAACGAAGCCATGAAGGGCTTGAAAAAATGGATGAGCTAGTTACGAAAACCAAAGATGGCGAGCAAATGACAAATGCACTTGTCGAAAAAGTAGATACGTTAAAAGAAAGTACAGAGCAAATCAATCAAGTAATGGAAATGCTGACAAACGTTGCACAGCAAACAAATTTACTTTCATTGAATGCTGCAATTGAAGCAGCACGTGCGGGAGAGGCTGGTAAAGGTTTCGCAGTCGTCGCCGATGAAATCCGAAAACTTTCTACACAATCTAAAGATTCCATTGATAAAGTAGAAGAAATTACAACTGGTATTGTGAATGAAGTAAATGAAACGTTAGAAGTCTTAGAAGAAGCCACACCTCGTTTCAAGGAACAAGTAACAGAAGCAGAAGATACACAAATGATATTAAATGGTGTCGGAGACAGTATGAGCACATTTACTACAAAGATTCAACAAGTTACCCAGTCTATTCAGCAATTAAGAGACTCTCAGGAGGTGCTTACATCAACCATACAGCAAGTAAGTGCTACAGCACAGCAATCTTCTGCCATTAGCGAAGAAGTGTCAGCCACTACAGAGGAACAATTAAAGGTAAGTGAGTCACTTGTTTCTACTTCCGATGAATTAAAGCAGCTATCAGAAGAGCTCCAAGAAATGATGAAGAAATTTAAAGTATAACAAATATGCCACTCGTGAGAACGGGTGGTTTTTTTCTGTGACTAGAAGACTAAGTATCTAACCTAAACAGTTTACCTCAAGCACTTCTTTACCTGCCAGAGTTCTAAAGCCTATAACCTATATTGCTTATTGAATGTTAGTTTAAAGCTTTAAATTTATTTGGGTAACAAATGGAGGACTAACCTCTATATTCACCACCTGGGTATAATGAAACGGAATATAATCGTTTGCTTTGCGACTTTGTTCGTCTATTTTTCTCAGATAGGTCAATATATTTACTTGCATACACATAGGCGGTAGTTTGATCATATATAATAACCTGATTTTTGCCGTATCCAGTTAGATCGCCAAATACTAAATAGCCATCTTTCGGAAAAGTTGTCACGATATTGTTATATCCATCATAGATCGTTGGATATACATTTTCTCCTCGTCTATAGGCTATAATATAATCTAGATCATTGTCATCCCAATCACTCATGGTATCAATAAGTAAAGGAAGAGATGTCATTTTACAGTGGACTCTGATTCTCCCATTCAGTGCATGTAAAAACCCTCACATCCTTATGTGGGGTTACAATTAATCGAATTATCAATTTTCTGTATCCTGTTTTTCGGATATAACCGTTATATGTTTTTCTAAAATTGATAGTTTAAATGGCGTAGTAAAACCTTTATCCCCATCAATATTGACAACTTTTTGCGGGTTAGTCTCAATCTTGGCTGATTTTACCTTCCAATATTCTATCTGATCCTGTTCTTTTAACATATGATTCCATAAATTAGTTAACATTGATACACTTTCTAAACCTGAAAGCTCTTTAATCACAAAAATATGCAAGTAACCATCATCAATATTCGCTTCTTTTAGCACATGCTGCAAACCTGCAACGGTATCTGTAACGGTGACTAGAACTAACATTGCTTCTAACTGCTCTCTTCCATTTTCGTCTTCAATGGTGACAGAAAATGTTTCTTTTTCTGCAAACTTTTTTAAACCTTCCATAAAATAAGCAAGTGAACCTATTTTAGACTTTTGTTCAGAAGTAACTTGATAGGTTGCTTCTGCAATTGTTCCTAGGTTAACCAAGTTCATAAAATAATAACCATTTATTTTACCAATATCCGCCTTTTTGTTCGTTGGATTTTCCAATACGTTTATCGCTTCTTCTGGCTTTAGGGGAATATCCAACGCTTTAGCAAAGTTGTTTACTGTACCTAATGGAATAATATGAAGGGAAGGTCGATTGATTTTATTAGCTATACCATTGATTACTTCATTAACAGTTCCATCCCCTCCTAAGACAGAAATGAGATCCATGCTCTTATCACTTGCCTCTGAAGCAAATTTCTTAGCGTCATTCTTCTTCTCAGTTACTCTCATCACTATCTGATAACCTTGATTTATTAGTAGGTTTTCCACTTCTTTTTTAAACAGATCAGCCTTCTCCATACCTGCACTTGGATTGACTATTATCATTGATCGTTTAGATTGCAAGTGAGTTCCTCCTCGTATTACCACAATAAATCTTCATTCTCATCCATGTACATTGGCGAAATGTCCATAAATAAATAGAGAGCATCATCTAATGGATAGGAAAAAGTACGAATTCTTTCACCAGTTTCAATATCATTATATAAATCGGAAAGAATTCCAGACTGTTCCTCTTTCATACGGATCACGTTTTCGATGAAATATGGTCGCCAACTCCAATTTTTCCCTTTGATTGTTTCATCCCACACCCATTCCTGGTCCATATGTAGAAAGTTGACTGTTTTTTGAAAGCCATCTTCATCTGTTACATAAATTCGGAAAAAAATATGTTCCATCTCTTTTGCAAGACTATCAATCTGTTCATCTAAACTTTTATTATTCTTCTTTATCAGCTTCCATTTCTCCTGAATACGATCGTTTAGGGTAGCAGTCAGCTGAAATTTAGTCGTCAATTTTGCTCTTTCAACTTCAATGAACTGCTGTATATTTTGACGAAACCTTTCTTTTAATATGTTCTTATCCAAAAATGTATCAGTTGATTCCGCTAGGAAATTTCCTTGATAAAATCTGCCATTGTTTCGCCAAGCATAATGAAAATGATAGTTAGAGGAAATACCGTCAAATAGTAATTCAGCTCCTAGTTTACGAGCGAGCAAGGACAGTGAATATATGATTCCGTGAAAACCATTGGAAATTGACTCGTTTTGAAGTGCTTGTAAATCAACTTTTAAAATATCGGGTTCCATGAGGCTTATCCGATCTAAGTTACTTGTTCCCTTACCTAGATCATCAATCGCTACTTTTACTCCCATTGTTTTTAAATATTTAAACGTATGTGTCAACCATTCAATATCTCCGCGAAACTCATGTTCTGTGATTTCGATGACAATTTTGGAAAGGTCCAGACCCATTTCCTGATATTTAAGCAAATGATTAATGAATTGATCTTCTTTATCAAGGGCCAGGTAGTTTGCATGAACATTTATATATAAGTGCTGATTCATCCCTAGTTCGACATACTTCTTTAATGCGAGATCTTGTACCTTCTGATCAATTTCCATTTTAAAATCGATAGGAACGCTAGCATCATGGAAAAATGAACCTAAATGAATTGTTTCCTCGTCTATTTCTAACCTTCCCAGAACTTCATAGCCCGTCACTTCATGACTATCGGCACTAAATATCGCCTGGAAATATGGCTTTACTTTATCTGCATGCATCATTACATCTAAAGGATCCATCTTGATTTCCCCTCTCCTTTACATTAATTGTAACTGCTCAGAATCGTTTAATCAAAAAAATAGTCTGAATTCGATTGGAATTCAGACTATTTATTAGTTCCTTTAGAATTTTGCTTGGTATCGATCTAATTCCCATTCTGTAACGGCAATACGGTAACTGTCCCATTCATCTTTCTTCAATGACAGGTATTCGTTGAACGCATATTCACCAAGGACTTTTTTGCCAATTTCGCCCGCTTCTAATGCTTGAATCGACTCTCCTAAAGTTGTTGGTAAGTTTTCAATACCGCGCTCTTCACGTTCTTCATCACTCATACTGAAGATGTCATCAACAATTTCTTCTGGTGTCTGTAGCGATTTTTCCACGCCATCAATACCTGCTGCTGCAATACTAGCATAAGCATAGTAAGGGTTGGCACTTGGATCCGGGCAACGGATTTCCACACGAGTCCCAGCTCCACGAGTTGCAGGGATGCGTACTAATGCAGAACGGTTTGACGCAGACCACGCGATATAACAAGGAGCTTCATAGCCTGGTACTAGACGCTTGTAAGAATTTACTAATGGATTTGTAAAAGCAACAAATGATGGTACATGGTGTAACAATCCAGCGATAAAGGCATAGGCTGTTTCTGATAATTGACGGGAATCCGATTCATCGTAGAATGCATTCTTCCCTTCCTTCTCATCAAATAGCGACATATTAACGTGCATTCCGTTACCATTCTCACCAAATACTGGTTTCGGCATAAATGTTGCACGTAGCCCGAATTGTTGTGCCACTGTTTTTACTACCCATTTAAAAGTAGTTGCGTTATCTGCTGTAGTTAATGCATCAGCAAATTTAAAATTGATCTCATGTTGCCCTTCAGCAACTTCGTGGTGAGATGCTTCAATAGTATATCCCATTTTTTTCAATGTTTTATAGATTTCGAGTCGTACGCGTTCCCCTAAATCATATGGTGCCGGTTCAAAATAGCCACCTTTATCATGAACCTGTTGAGTCGGCTGCCCTTTTTCATCTGTTTCAAATAAAAAGAATTCTAATTCTGGACCTACACTAATGGAATAACCTTTCTCTTTTGCTTTATCTGCCGTTTTTTTTAGAATATTTCGCGGATCTCCCTCAAATAATGATCCATCAGGGTTCGTTACACTACACAAAAAGCGTGCTTCTGAGTAATTTTCCTCTTCTGTCCAAGGTAAAACTGCAAATGAGTTCAAATCTGGTAATAAATATAAGTCTGATTTATTTATTGGTGTAAAACCTGTGATGGATGAACCGTCAAACATTGTTTTACCTGCAACAACATCGTCTAATTGTTCCGCTGTTACCGATACTTGCTTTAACGATCCTTCGATATCAACAAATTGTAAATGTAATAATTCTACATGTTTTGTCTTCATCTCTTCTTTAATCACGTCTAATTGTGATACAGTGTCCACTGTTTTCTCTGGAGCAATTGTTGCCATTTTTCATTTCCCCTTTTCCATGTAACTTTTTTTAACATCTATTGTTACTAACCATCCTACAATAGTTGCCATTATATCGTCATGGTTTTTGTTAGAAAATCTAACAAACTTTTTTTCAAAAAAATAAATGTAGTTTTTTTAATCCACACTTGCCCCGGCGACTATCAAGTCGGCTTATAAAAATCCAAGTAGAACGGAAAAAAATATAAAATGAAGAGCAAATCCGATTCACTTCAGATTTGCTCCATCTTTTATAATGATAATGACGTGATTTAGTATGGTAGGAAAAACTAAAAGATTTTTTCTATAGATACGAAAACCGCTAATGTTTTTTCATAAACTCCTTTAATGCTTGCCATTCCTCTAAACTTAGCGTAACACCTTTCCCCATTTTTTCGTGATTTGGCGCCCAGTCACGGATATCGTATTTTGGTTCACGATTATTCCAACTAATAAGGTTTACTTCCTTCTTCCACCCTTTCGAAGATTCTGAAAGTATTGCTACCTGTTCAATAATTTCAAATTTAATACCTGGCAAATCAATCTCTCCTTTAAAATCAGCTAATAAGTTTATCTTTTATTGATTCGATTTTATGGGAAGACAAAGGGAGAATCAAGTTATTTAGAAAAATACATTCTATTTACGATAAGTTATATTTATTTAGTGAATTAGTTAAACCATCTCCTGAACTGTTACATTACGGATAGCATTAATTTGCTCGTCTAATGAAGAGATAATTTCCAGTACCTTTTCAACATAAATAAAGGAAAAGAAGCAGTCAGTGGTAACCGACTACTTCTTATTTTTCATACGTCCTTTCACATAATCAATAAATTCATTTGCTTTCTCTTCCGGTGGTTTTGTCACAACACTTACCAGAACAAATAAGATAGTAGCTACCACGATTCCCCACAAACCAGACTTCAAGCCAAGCAATAAACCGCCAGTTGCTTCAATGTAAATCACGAGAAGACTACTGATCGTGACACTGATGATGACACCGGCTGCTGTACCTTTTTTCCAGAAGAATGTCCCAATTATTGCCGGTACGACAACAATTAATCCAGCTGAGGATGCAACAGAAAGTACCGCAATTAAGTCAAGCTCTAATTGGGCAAATAAATAGGATAATACAGCAATTACCGGGATGACAATTTTACCGATTAATAACTGCTTGCGGTCTTCTGCGTCCCCTTTAACATGGCGATATACATCTCGCGAAAATAAAGATGATAATGTTAATAATATGGAATCAATCGTTGAAATCGCAGCCGCCATTATCCCCACCATCACTATCACCCCTAAAATTGGTGGAACCACTTCAGAAGATAACAACATTGGTGTAGCTAAATCCGCATTTTCTAAATCCGGGAACAGAATAGATGCGGAAAAACCCCATACAACAGATACGATTGTATAAATAAGTCCAAAAATCAAAAAACCCATTAACATATGACGCATACTTTTTAACGAGTCAGGCATAAAAAGTCGTTGACTGACTTGCGGATTGGAAATACTAAAGAAAAACCATGGTATTGTCAAACCTAAAAATGTCCAAAAATTAAAAAATCCATTTCCTGGAACTGCTAATGCCTGTGGATCATTTGCTTCAATCGATGCAAAAAAACCACTCATCCCCCCTAAACTATTCACAATCAATATAACGACAATAGAAGAAGTAATAATCATAATAAGCGATTGTAGGGAGTCAGTCCATGCCACTGAACGAATCCCTGCAATATAGGAAAAGATAAGAGCTACTATCGTTGCAATAATAACACCTGTGGTATACGGTATTGCGTCATTTGTCACACCTTGCAGTAAGTATCCAATTCCTGTTAATTGAACAGCACTGTATGGGATCAGGAATAAACAACTAGCAATCGCTGTAACTACAGCTACCCATTTGTTTTCGTAACGATCCCCTAACATTTCTGAAGGTGTTACGTAACCATATTTTTTTCCGACTAACCAGAAACGTGGACCAAATATAGCCACAAGCGAAACACCCATAAAGTAAATAATTTCAAATCCTAATGCACCTACCCCACCATTATAAGTGAGACCTGCGAGTCCGACTAACATAAAAGCACTATAAGTAGTGGCGCTGTAGCTTAAAGCAGATACAAATCCATTTAATTTTCGTTCGCCTAAAAAATAGCCAGCCATACTGTTTTGTTTGCCATTCCTTGATAAAAATGCAAGCACAATCGCAATTACGACATAGATTGCAATGGTTGACCAAACAAGAGTTGTGCTCATTCCTCCCCACTCCAATCTGCCGTTAATAAGTAATTCGCCAGTATGGTAAGGATTGCTAATACCAACCAAATCAAAAAGCTTCCATACCATTTCGTGACATCACTGAGGAATGTGTAAGGAATCACATATCCAAGAATAACAATAATCAAAATAATAAGTCCCCAGAATTTTTCTTTTTGATTCACTTCTCTCACCTATCCTTTCGTGTCATGATTCTTATTATACAGATTATTATACATGTGTAAAGACACCTGTTGTAATATATTTCGATAAGATATTTGAGCTACATAGCTATCAAGATAAAAAAAAACGGCCAGCTTGAACAACTGGTCGTAAAATTAATCCTCTGGCGGATCTGGATTTTGATCTTTTAATACCTCTAATGCTGAACGCTTCTTCTTTTTCTTCTTCCAACGTTCAATATGAATTGTAGGTGATTCATAATTATCGGATGCGGTAATATCACGATTGGAAGCCCGCATGAATGACCATGCTAATAAGAACATAATGAAAATTAACGGAAAGCCACCAACAATACTAGCAGTTTGTAAAGTATCCAACCCACCTAGAAACATTAATGTTAATGGCATAATACATAAGGTAAATGCCCAAAACAGTCGGTTCCATCTTAATGGTTCATTTTCCACTTCTTTTTGTGCAACAGATGCTAAAATAAAAGAGGACGAATCGAATGTAGTTGCTAAGAAGATAATCGCCAAAATGGTAAAAGCTCCAACCATTAGACCTGGCAATGGCAACTGACCAATAATCGCAATAATTGTAGCGGGTGCTCCAAAATCATTCATATGACTTATTGCATCGAATTGCTCTGTTAACTGTAAATGTAACCCATAGTTACCCATAATACCGAAGAAGAGTACACAACCAAGTGTCCCGTATACCATCGTACCCAATATCATCTCACGAATCGTTCGCCCTCTTGAAATCCGGGCGACAAATAAACCGACGAACGGTGCATATACTAGCCACCACGCCCAATAAAAGACCGTCCATTCTTCTGGGAATCCAGATTCGGTAAATCCCCCCAAATTCTCAAACGGTTCAACCCATGTCGCCATTTTGAAGAAATTGTGTAACAAAATCCCAATGGAGTTAAAAGTAGTTTCTAATATAAATCGAGTAGGACCAAGCACGAGAATAAACGCTAAAATAAAAAGAGCTAACCATAAGTTGATATCACTTAAAACTTTAATACCACGTTGTAAACCTGAATAGGCACTGACTGCAAAGATAACCGTACAAACGAGCATAATAACTGCTTGCAACCATAAGGTAACTGGCCAACCGGTTAAATAATTTATTCCTTCTGCGATCATTGGTGCTCCTAAGGCTAAAGTAGTCCCTGCACCACCTAACAATCCAAAAATAAAGAGAATATCAATTAATTTTCCAAGGACGCCATCTACTAACCCACCTAAAACCGGTCTAACAGCTTCACTTACTTTTAATACTGGTTTCTTGCGGACATAAAAAAAGTACGAAATTGGTAAAGCTGGTAATGTATAGATCGCCCATGCTATCGGTCCCCAATGAAAAATCCCATAAGCAGTTGCCCACTGAATTGCTTCTGTTGATTCACCTTCCAGACCAAATGGAGGCTCTTGATAGTAATAAACCCACTCAATAACTGACCAGTATAAAATACTAGAACCAATCCCTGCAGCGAATAACATCGCCGCCCATGAAAAAGAATTAAATTCAGGTTTTTGTCCCTCATCACCTAACTTGACATGACCATTCTTACTAAAGGCTACATATAAAAGAAAGGCAAATATAATCAAACCCATCGCTAAATATAACACCCCAAAATTAGTTGTCATAAATGTATTAGCCATGCCAACTATTTCTTTCCCCGCTTCTGGGAACAAAACAAGAGGTAAAGTAACCACTATTAACAATAAAAATGATCCAATAAACGTTGGCCAATCAATAAGTCGATCTCTCATTGTTCTTACACCTTCCATTTTCAGATTACTCTTAACTTGCCCACAATCTGTTAAACCAAACAAAAAAAGCTAGGACAAAAGAGTAATTAGATAGAAAAAAATCCGAACATTAAAGCCTAAGTACACATACCGCCTCGGTAAAATACTTTGCTTAGTTCAGATTGTTCGGATTCTCGTTCTACCTATTTAATTATGTCCAACCGCTTTTTATTACTTTTTCTTCTTATAATATTGTTTTGAGACGTTTCTTCTAATATGAATGTTATACCATAGCAATGCAATCGCAATAATGAAAATAACGAGAGCCGGAACATGGATAACACCCGTTAAATCTAAAATCATCATGATAACTAATGCAGTCAATAATGGTATCCGAATTTTATTATAGTTCATGAAATCCCCCTTTTAACCGCTTTCATTACTTAATCGTATCATAAGCAGGGAAAAAAAGCATGTACTGGCCAATTAAAAGTGATTATTTACTCTCTTCTTTACTTCCGGCAAAACTTCCTTCGCTAACAAATCCACCGTTTTTATGATTGATTCTAGTGGTTGACCACCGAAATCTACTTGTGCATAAAAACGATCATGAGAAAACAGCTTATATTGATAATGGATTTTTTCAACAATTTGTTCTGGAGTCCCTACAAATAGCGTGGATTCTTTACTCGTAATAAATGCTAAATCCGTTCTGGCTGCACCCATGGCACCACCAATACCCTGTTTCGTTAAGTGCTCCCAATAGTTTGCATAATATGGATAAAAAGCTTTCTCCAGTTCTGTCTCTGTTTCACGTATTAACGTATGACCAGCTATGGCAACTTGTGGTTTATTTCCCTGGTAAACCTCTCGATATCTTTGTACCAATGGTTGATACTTTTTGGCAATACCACCGATCATCACTACTGTTAAGCCACATCCATTACGACCAGCACGTTCTGCACTTTCGATCGTCCCGCCTACCCCAATTGATATGGGCAATCTTTCTTGTAGAGGACGTGGTGCAATCTCAGCTTCTTCCAAGGCTGACCGAAATTTTCCTTTCCATGTCACTGTCTGCTGTTTGTTCAGTTGTAAGAATAATTGTAAATGCTCTTCGAAAAGTTGATCATAATCACTTTGGTCATAACCAAACAATGGAAACGATTCAACAAAAGCTCCTCTGCCTGCAGTAAATTCTACCCGTCCACCTGATAATAAATCGAGCGTCGCAAAATCTTCAAATAACCTTACTGGATCTGCAGTATTTAATAGGGATGTTAATGCTGTCAGCTTTATCTTGCTTGTTTTTTGTGAAATTGCTGCAAGTAACATCTGTGGTGAAGAAACGGCATAATCTAAACGATGATGTTCTCCCACACCAAAAAGATCTAAGCCTACCTGATCAGCATATTGAGCCAATTCGATCAACATATCTATTCGTTCTTTTGTGGTTACTTCCTGTTTTGTGATTGGATCTTCTAATATTTCGGATAAACTATAAACCCCAAACTGCATTGTATTCTTCCTCTCTCTATTTCGTAAAAAATGTGTCCCACTTAGACCATGGATATTGATCAGGCGGAAATGACATCCCACTGATTTCTTCTTGACGAACTGGATGGACAAATCGTAATTTGTGCGACCATAACGCAATTTGCTGACCAGGCTTGTTCACCTTATCACCATATTTCTGATCACCATATAACGGATATCCTCGTGATGCAAACTGAACCCGAATTTGGTGGGGACGTCCGGTATGTAAATTGATTTTTACTAGACTTAATCCTTGATCGCTTGCTACTAGCTGATAATCAAGTATCGCTTTTTTTGCTTTTGGATTATTTTTAGACGATACACTTACGATGTTATGACGTCGGTCTTTCCACAAAAAATCGACCCATTCTCCAGCAGGTTCAGGTACCCCTCTTACAACAGCCAAATATGTCTTATCCAGCTGATTTTTTCGAATCGTGTCAGATAGTCTTGAGGCAGCCTTGGAAGTTTTCGCAAACACCATTACACCACCCACTGGTCTATCTAGTCGATGGACTAACCCTAGGAATACATTCCCTGGCTTTTGATAACGTTTCTTGATGTCTTGTTTCAAAATAGTAAGCAAATCTTCATCATTACTTTGATCTTGTTGCACAGGTACATTGACCGGTTTTTCTACCATCAATAAGTGATTGTCCTCATATAATACATGGATATTCATAAGAAACCCCTTTTTATTAGATTATTCTCCTGGCAAGAGCAGCTTCTATTCATTATTTTTCTATGGTTATTCTAACATAAAAAAGATCCCCTAAATACTAGGAGATCTTTATATTTTTTATTCTACAATTAATGTTGCTATCATCTCGTTATGGCCAACTCCACAAGGAATTGAACATCTAATCGTATATTCACCTGCTTCAAGTGTTGTAGTTGCAGAACCCTCATCAGCCAACACAATATCCGTTCCCTCAATTTCTATCCCATGAAAACCTTCTTCATTTGTCAGATTAACGGTAACCTCTCCGGCTGGCACAGTATATTCCTCTTGATCAAATTCCCAGTTTAAGGCTTTAATATCAACTGTTTCTCCATTGCCAGTTGCTGTTTCCTCTGTTTCATTTGAATTATTCTCATCATTACTGCCACCACAAGCTGCCAGCACTATTGTTAATAATATCATCCAACCTAAAAGTAGCTTTTTCATCGCTATATAGCTCCTTTCCGTTCCTTCTAAACCATTTCGTTCATAACATACGATTAGATTTATTATAACGATTTCTTTCTTTCTTTATCTACTACTAAGGCATATTCTTCATAAAACGTTCATATTTAAGTCCCTAATGAATTAGGCATTCTGACTTTCGAAATATCTTCCAAACTGTACTTCTTTATAGTAAACTAATTTTCAAAGTTTAAAAACAACTGGGGGAAACATCATGTTAGCAAAAAAATGGTTGATCAGTTTACTTATTTTAATTGTCATACTTTCTGCCTGTGGCACAGCACCGATGGAAAAGAATCAAAATGAGACATCCTCATCTAATACTTCTGTCGAAGATAAAATCTCTCAAGAAAATAGGGAACCAGCTGATGAACATGAAACAGTGACTTTGGAAAATGACAGTTTTTCCAATGCAACGGTTAGTCGTGTAGTCGATGGCGATACACTCAATATTGAATTAAATGGACAAAAAGAAACCGTAAGACTTTTATTAGTAGACACACCTGAAACGAAACATCCTACCCTACCTGTTCAGCCTTTTGGTCCAGAAGCCACTGAGTTTGCTATAGAAAAATTGGCAGGAAAAGATATTCAAATTGAATTCGACGGACCGAAGCGAGATAACTATGATCGAATGCTTGGATACATTTGGGTAGATGGTGAAAATTTTAATCAGCTTTTATTGGAGGAAGGTTTAGCACGCTATGCTTATGTCTATGATCCTCCCTATATCCATCAAGACGAAATGCAACAAGCAGAACAACAAGCACGAGATTCGGGTATTGGTATCTGGAGTATCGATGGATATGTGAACGAAAATGGCTTTAATCATGAAGTGGTGGAAAATGATCCTACAGGAGAGCCAGAAACTCCAGAGGAGGATATATATTATACTAATTGTACAGAAGCACATGAAGCAGGGGTAACTCCTCTACATGAAGATGACACCGGTTATGGAAGTCATTTAGATCGTGACGGTGATGGAGTAGCTTGTGAATAATGAAGAAATGCCCGAAAGGATAAGATCACCAATCGGGCTTATTTAGATGATAGATTATTCTTTCCAGATAAGGTTGCGCCATAATCTTTTTTATCACCTTATTTTTCATTTTCCTGCTTATACTCTCCAATCTTTCTTTAAAAACGATGGATTAATCTATAAAATAATTTTGTATTCAGATCTATTTGTTCTTGTACATGTTGTATTGGTAACTGTTTAATAGTTGCTATATGCTTAATTACCTCTTTTATCATATTCGGATGCGTCATTTTTTCTTGAAAAGGTCCTTTGAACGGCCATGGTCCATCGGTTTCTACCATCATTAACTCAATCGGATAGCTTTCGACTAATTCCTGAATCTCTTTTTCATAGATGCAATCTGGTGTCACAGAAATCATATAGTTACTGTCTATCATCCGCTTAATGGTGGTAGCATCTCCTTTAAACCAATGAAAGTGGGCATGTTTGACGCCATGCTTAGCTAATAGATCACACACTATCATCGCATCGTCATATACAGCATGTAGCACAATCGGCAAATCATATTGCACGGCAAGAGTCATGAATCGCTCTAATATATCGATATAGGCTTGGAGATCAAGATTAGGCTCCTCCATTCTTTTGTAATAAGGCAGGCCTACTTCACCAATCGCAACTATTTGGTCATGATGTGTTTGAATCATTGTTTCGATCTTCGTTATTTCTTGTTCTGTTGAAATCAGTTGTTCCGGATGCCAGCCAAACGCAGGAAATACCGTTGGGTATTGCTTTGATAACTGCCGTACTTTTTCGCAGCTTGTTAAATCATTCGATACCGCAATCATACCATCAACTTCTAATGTTTCCATGATCTTTTTTTGCTCATTGGGCTTGTACCAATCCAAATGAATATGTGCATCAATCATCTATAACACCTCGTAATGTCTGATAGATTTGCTTCTTTTTTTCTAGGAATACTTGTGTTAAAGTTAATGCTTCCTTTCTAGGTCGATTGAAATCAATCGCAAATTCCTTGATTACGTTAGCAGGCTTGGAACCTAAAACAAGCACTCGATCAGATAAAAAAATTGCTTCTTCAATATTATGGGTAACAAATAAAACAGACGGTCGTTCTTGCTCCCAAATTGATAATAGCCATTTTTGCATTTCTAACCTTGTAAACTCGTCTAATGCCGAAAAAGGTTCATCTAAACAGATGAAAGTTTGCGGACTTAATAGACTGCGAACAAAGGCTACCCGCTGACGCATCCCACCAGATAATTCATGGGGATAAGAATTGACGTAGTCCTTTAAGCCAGCTCTTTCCAGCATCTCAAGTGCTTTTTGTTTATCAGGCTTTTGAAATAATTCCACACCCAGAATGACATTTTCGAAAACTGTGCGCCATGGGAAAAGGGATGGTGTTTGCGGCATATAGCTGATCGCACCTTTTTTTCCGTTTATCGTTTCATTATCTAATCGAATCGTGCCATGATCAGCTTGATAAAGGCCGCCAATCAGATGAAAAATAGTACTCTTCCCACTGCCAGATGGTCCAAGTAAGGAGACAAATTCACCATCATTGACTGTCAGATCTAAATTATTCAGAATCGTTTGTTCACCAAAGCTCATTGTAATATTCTTCAGTTCTAGCGTACTCATCAAGAGCCCTCCTTTCCCGGTTGCCATTTTAAGATGATTTTTTCAGTAGCTATAATAATTACAAAAAATATCAGGCATAAAATCATAATAAATAAAATTGCAACAAAAACCCGGTCAGTTCGGAAAGAGGAAGACGCTAATGTCATATATACACCAATTCCTTGATTTGCACCTAACCATTCCGAAATAACAGCCCCCATTACACTATAAGTAGCTGAAATCTTTAGCCCAGAAAATAGTTGGGGAACTGCATGAGGCAGTTCCAACTTTGTAAATATTTGCTTTTTCGTAGCACCCGCCATTTTCATATAATGAACTAATTCGGGATTTGTATGACGTAATCCATCGATTGTAGCTACAGCAACTGGGAAAAAACATACAAGAGTTATAATTAATAATTTCGGTGTAACACCAAACCCAAACCAAATAACTAACAGTGGTGCGAGTACAATAATTGGAATATTTTGTGACATAATAAGTAATGGATAGAGCGCTTCTCGAATTTTGGGCAGTAAATGAAGGACTATTGCAATAATTAGCCCTACACTGATACCGATGGCAAATCCACTTACAGTCAGAAAAACAGTTGACCCGATATGATGCTGATAATTATCCCAACCGTTGATCGCTTCTTGCATAATAACTGTAGGTGCAGGAAGAATCCAAGTTGGAATATTAAGTATTCGACTAGAAACCTCCCATATAAGTAAAAGACTTACGATCACGATAACTGGTAAAAACGCTTTTCTTAACATGAGGCATGCTCCTATTTAATGGCCACTTCTCATCGTTTGCTGCCACTTCTGGTAGCTTACTGGCCACTTGTTCAATTTGCTGACCACTTTTGCATTTAACGATATTTTTTGGTAAGTTCATTCATCGATGCCTGATGATCTTTATGTGAATAGATTTTCACCTGTGATATGACACTTGGACAATGTAACTCGTGCATACGCTGGTTCATTTTTTCAATAACAGCTAATAATTCGCCTAGATTCCCTTCCATTGTAGTTTCCAATGGATTGACTTGATATTTGACACCTGCTTGTTCGATGATCTTAATCGCTTCATCAACGAAAGGGATTGAATCCTCCCCATTTGGTGTTTTCGGAATGATTTGTATACTTACTAATGCTTCGGCCATTCATATCCCTCCATTATTCTGGTAAAAATTCGTTAGTAAATGCCGCTTCTACATCGAGTTCACGTTCTAATAAGTTATTTTCAAACATAAATTCTGCGTAATTGCGCCAAACTTCGGCTGATTGCTCACCCCATCTGTCAGCATCTTCTTGATATTTTGGTGAAATCCATTCCTGGCTTGCATGAACTAATTCTTCATCTAGATCCGGTACTGCTTCAGTTAAAATGTCTGCTGCTTCACTTGGATTGTCAATCGCATCGTGATAACCACGAGTTACTGCAGTCATAAATTGTTCAATTGTTTCCGGATTTTCTTCAATCATTGTTTCATTTGTTGTAATAACTGGCGTATAGTAATCTAATTTTTCCGAATAGTCCGTGAGGTAAATCATATCAATTTCCGTTCCACGAAGTTCTGCCTCAATACCCGTCCATCCATAGTAAATCCAGGCAAAATCGACATCACGTTCCACTGCTGTGAAAAAGTCCGTATTTCCTGTATTGACAATTTCAACATCTTCTACGGAGGCATCTTCTTGTTTCATTAATGCATCGATAACTGCTGACTCAACAGGAGCACCCCATCCACCATACGTTTTTCCGGAAAAATCAGCTGGTGATGTAATCTCTTTTTCCACTGGTGCGGCGAATCCAGATGTATTGTGCTGGATTATTGCTGCAACTGAAACAAGTGGAATATCTTGCGTACGTGCTTCTGTTACTTGTTCTTGATAACTAATGCCAAATTCTGCCTGACCAGAAGCTACGGTCTGATCTGCTCCTGCTTCTCCTGGCATGACTATTTCTACATTTAATCCTTCATCTTCAAAATATCCTTTTGATTGTGCAACATAAAGCCCAGTATGATTAGTGTTAGGCGTCCAATCTAATACTAATGTAACCTCCTCTAATTCTTCCTGTGCATTTTCTTCATTCCCACACCCAGTGAGAATAAAAAAGCTAATTAATACAAGCAAAACTTTTTTCATCATAATCCCCCTCTTTATCTTTCTCTTAGGGAACATATAAGAAAACGCCCAGACATTTAGCCTAGGGCGCAAACATAAAGATATCCAATATCTCATATGTTCCCTACGCTGGTGCTAACCAGATCAGGTTCTAAGGGTCAGCATCTTACGGATACAGTCTCAACCGGCAACACCGGTCCCCCTACATTCATTATTTTATTGCTACATAATACTTTGACATAATTCCAGCTTTTCTTCAAGTTTTACCTCACTAGTAGAAAAGTGTAGAGCACTTGGCGAGTAACTTTTACTCTTCTTTTCCTACAAAAAAACGAACCTCTTCACCAAGTGGTTCGCTTCTTCTCCTTAACCATGTATTTTATTTGCTATGTCCACCACACGTTTTGCTTGGTGTTTTACGGCAGCTTGTACATCTTCTACCATAGAACCATCTTCTTGGCTTTGTGTAACACTTGTTCCATATGGATTACCTCCAGCCGGATAAATAACATCATTAGAATATCCTGGTGGGACGATAATCGCACCCCAGTGCATCATGGATATATAAAGACTTAAAACCGTTGCTTCCTGTCCACCATGTGAATTAGAAGCTGAAGTCATTGCACTAACAACTTTGTTTACTGTCTTACCAGCTGCCCATAAACCTCCTTGTGTATCAATGAATTGTTTCATTTGGGAAGCTACATTTCCAAATCGAGTCGGAGTACTGAAAATAATTGCATCTGCCCATTCAAGATCTTCCGTTGTGGCAACAGGGATATCTTTAGTTTCTTCCATGTGTTTTTCCCAGTCTGTATTCTGTGCAATCGCTTCTTTTGGTGCTGTCTCTGCAACGCGCACGACTTTCACTTCCGCTCCAGCTTCTTTTGCTGCTTCTGCTGCCCAATTTGCTAATTGATAATTTATTCCTGTTGAACTATAGTAAACCACTGCTAATTTTATCATGTTGATAAAACTCCTTTTCATTCTTTAATATTTTTGTTTTGCCCACTTTTTTGAAATGTATTCCTTATTTATTCCCTAATGTTTTACTGTTATATCTGTATACAAAAAACACGGAGTGATTATGCACTCCATGTTTATCTTAATAATCCAAAGCCTTTGTCAGTGCTTCTAGATTACGTTCCATCAACGTAAAATACGTTTCTTCATTTTCTATATCTTCCTCGGTCAATACTTCTAAATTATGAAACTGAAGTGACTCTACATTTGCTTCAGATTGAATTACTTGCGCTACATTTGGTTCAATATTTTGCTCAAACATTAGATATTTAATACCTGATTTCTTCGTATGATCAATAATTCGCTCCAATTCTTTTTGAGACGGCTCTTGAGAAGGCGATATACCAGATATCGCAATCTGTTCGATACCATATCTGTCCTCCCAGTAGCCATATGCAGCATGGGCCACAAGTATTTCATTATTCTCAGTTGAGGTTAAGCGTTCTTGGAATACCTCATCCAATTCAGTTAAACGAGCTTCAAGATCCTCAAAGTTCTCTTGGAAAACTTCTTCTTGCTCTGGTTTTAATTCAATCAGTGCATCTTTAATGTTACTTGCAAGATCAATCGAACGAACTGGATCTAGCCATACGTGTGGATCTTTATCACCGTGTGCATGATCATGTCCATCATGGCTATGTTTTTCATCTCCATGGTTATGATCTTCTTCATGGCTATGCTCTTCATCTCCATGGTCGTGGTCTTCTTCATGGCTATATTCTTCATCTCCATGGTCATGATCTTCATCATGGCTATGTTCTTCAACTCCATGGTCATGATCTTCTTCATGGCTATGCTCTTCATCTCCATGGTCATGTGCATGGTCTAATAATGATACTCCGTCAGCAGCCTCAAGCATTAATACATCTTCTCCATCTAAGGCGTCTTTAATTGTACCTGCGTATGTTTCCATATCTATACCATTAAACAAAAACATGTCTGCTTCCGCTATATCAACCATCATTTTTGATGTGGGTTCAAAACTATGTGCATCTGATCCAGGTGGAATGATCATTTCGGCATCTACATACTCTCCACCAATTTCTTCAGCAAAATAAGCTAATGGAAATAATGTCGCATAAATTTTCAGTTTTTCTTCACTTGTTCCTTCATTACTTTCAGTTGTTTGGGAACCTTCACTGGTATTACAACCTACTAGTAACATAATCATGACGAAGAACAAAATAATTCCTATCTTTTTCATTCTTCCTTACTCCCCCCTGTATGTATCAAAACATAATCATTACGATTGATGACAGAAAAAAATAAATCGTAACGGGTCCGATTTAATAGTATTATAAACTATTAAAATACAAATGTAAATAGTAATTATTTTGATTTAATAAAAGTTGCGCTGACTAGAAAACATTAAATGTCACATATTATTCATTGATTGTTTATCATTGTAAGCGTATATTAACATTAGATAAAAATATGGAGGACAAGTATTTATGAAAAATTTAATACTGCTAATCAGTTTTTTTATTTTCCTTGCCGGTTGTAGTAATGCAGAGAACCATGAACATGAAGCTACTGATGAAGTAAAAGGAATCCAAGTTGATTTTGAGTTACCTGAAGAAGCGGAAGCTGGAGAAGCTGTCTTATTGAAAACCACGGTTATTTATGGAGATGACGAACTTGTTACCGACGCTGAAGAAATGACGTTCGAATATTGGAATGTAGAGGATGAGGAAAATACGAAAACAATGGAAGCAACTAATAATGAAGATGGAACCTATACTGCAGAAGTGATTTTTGATGAACCTGGCATATACGAAATCTATGCTCATACAACTGCCGAAGGCATGCACACGATGCCTAAACATTCGATTACGATTAACGGTGAGACGCATGAACATCATGAGCAGGCTTCCCACGAGGAAACAGCTGATGAGGAACATGAACATAGTCATGGCTTTGAAATAAAAATGAATCCATTAGAAGAGATAACGATAAATAAAAAGGTAGATATAATCGTAGAGCTTTCAATGGATCACGAACCTTATGAGAATGCACGAGTACGCTTAGAAATAATCACGGAAAATAGCGAAAAACATGACTGGATTGAGGCAGAAGAAAATCAACCTGGTGAATATGTAAACTCCTACTCATTTCAAGAAGCTGGTCATGCAGAAGTGGTCGTCCATGTGACTGACGATTCTGGATTACATGAACATGAAGAGTTCCATCTGGAAGTAACCGAGTAATAGCCGATTATCAAGAAACATAAGTATACATGCAAACCTACTTCATTGCATGTATACTTTTTATTTGTACTATTTTACGAAATCCTTTTATTTAATAAAACGAATGACAAGTGGGATTCGATATTCCTCTCCACTATATGCTTTAAATAAAGCAATAAGGGTAAATATAAATGCCAGAATAGCCACAATTGGTAATAGTAACAAACCTATTAACAGAAATACCAGAATCCAGCTCACTATTCCATAGATGGTAAAAGAAATAAAGAAATTAAAGTATTCTTTTCCATGATGGTCGATAAATGGAGACTCATCACGTTTGATCATCCAGATAATTAAGGGACCGATTATAGTAGTAAAAAAGCTTAATAAATAAATTAACATTCCAAATAAACGCTCATCACTATTCGTCATCATTTGACACCTCCATTAATATTTTACCATATTTCATCCACTTCAAGTTCTAAAATAGATAATTATTAATGAAATGTATATAATAAGAAGAAATAATGGAAAATGAGGGAAATCTATGGAACAATATGATCTTATTGGGATAGGGATTGGACCCTACAATCTTGGGCTCGCTACTTTAACAACTGAAAAATCTAATCTCAAAACAATCTTTTTTGATCAAAATGGCCAATTCGCCTGGCACCCAGGTATGTTAATTGAAGGAACTGATTTACAAGTTTCCTTTCTTGCCGATCTTGTGACATTTGCGAACCCTACTAGTAAGTATACGTTTTTAAATTATTTACATGAACACAATCGTTTATATAAATTTTTCTTTTTTCATAAATTTGAAATGCCTAGAGCGGAATATGCATCCTACTTAAAATGGGTAGTGGAGCAAATGCCGAATTGTTACTTTAAAGCAGAAGTTAAGGATGTGATTGATCACGGTGATCAATATGAAGTAGTAGTCAATCATTGGGGCGAGCAAAAAGAGCAATCTTACTTCACAAAGCATGTCATACTTGGAACAGGTGGAACACCGATGATTCCATTTAAAATAGATAACATTGGCTCTGAACACGTTCATCATTCCAGCCAATATTTGTATCATAAAGAACATACAGTTAAGGCAAAACATATTACCGTTGTCGGTTCTGGCCAAAGTGCATCAGAAATCTTCTACGATTTATTAAAACTGCAGGAGTATTTCGATTACCACTTATCATGGTATACACGATCACCTGCTTTCTTACAGCTAGATAATAGTAAGATTGGTCAAGAGGTATTTACACCTGATTATGTAGATTATTTTCATCAATTACCGTTTAAAGAACGAAAAGACTCTCTTGGTCTCCTTGGGCAGTTACGAAAAGGGATTGACCGAGAAACATTACATAAAATACACGAACTGCTTTACCATCGATCCGTTGATAATAAAAGACTACCCGTAACTATTCAACCATTAACGGAGATTCAACAAGTGATAAAGAACGGTTCTCGCTTAAAAGTGGAGGCGAAACAATGGCAAAAAGGGGAAGATATTTCTTTTGAAACTGAAAAGGTTATACTTGCGACTGGATATAAACCAAATATTCCCGACTGGTTTTATCAACGCTTCGAGGATAAAATTGAGTGGGAGGATGACAATCGGTTTAGAGTAGATGATCAATTTAAGCTTGTCTTTAAAGGTGAAAAGAGGGATCATCACTTTTATACTTTAACTAATTTGGAGCACTCACACGGTACAGGAGCAACTAATTTAGGATTAGCAGTAGATCGTAATATCAAGATCATCAACGAGATTGCCGGAGAAACAGTCTATGAAGAAAAAAGGGATACAATCTTTACACAATTTGACTCGGAATAAGTTATATAGAATGAAAACTGATAATAGAATGTTGAAACGTTTGGAGATTACTCCAGGCGTTTTTCATTGGCTTGACGTTGTATTGACTGAATAATCGATAGCCCTTTATCTACGGATGTTTCAATATACCCTACTATCTGATTAAATGTAAAGACTTTAAGCTCTTTATTCATAACTTCCTTTTATAGCATAAATAATTTTTAGTTAGATGTTAAATAATCCAAGACCATATCAACTCTTTCTGCCACTGAATAATCTCCTTCAATCCTTAAGACGGGACATGTTAAGGCCGTCATCCAATGTTCATGTAGAGTTTTACTTCTAACATCCATACCGGCTTCTTCATACAAGGAAGCCCATTCTAAAAACGCTTTTGATTGCTCGTATTTACTACCGCCTGCTAATATTTCATTTCCATACCTTTGAAACTCTCTTTGTTGCAACCTTTCAAGCCTGATATCGGAAGGAATCCATAAGAATATAACCAGATCAAAACAGATTTTAAATATATCTCCCCAACCACAAACTGCTCCAGATAAAATCCAATCTCCATCTTGTGGTAAATCTTTTTTAAGCATTTCTCTTCTTTCTGGTACTTGTCTTTGTTCTGTAAATTTGGTTTCCCAAAAATAATCATCTGTATCAAGATGTTTATGAGGTAACACATCTGACAGTGAAGCACCAAGTGTCGAAGTTCCAGCACCAGCCGCTCCCATTATATGGATTTTTCTGTACATTTTTTCTCCTTCTGTTTGAATTTTTCAATAGTTCTCGCTACTTCATTAATCGTTTTCAATTATGCTTCAAAGTATATCATCTTCAATTACTTTCATTATATCTGACGCGCCATCTGACTTGTTCGAACAAACTACAGCCTTATAACCACTATCTGGATAATAAGCAGAATGAAAACTAACACCGGGATCATACCCCATAACGTGATACTTATAAATATTTTTATGATTTTTTTCAATCCAGATGCCGTATCCATAATAACTATCCTGCTTATTCGTTTTCACATGAGGAGTAAGCAGCCTCTTCGTATATCCCTCAGCTAAAAATTGATTATGTATTAACGAGTTCCATAACTTAATCATATCTTTCACCGTCGTGTACGCTCCTCCGTCAGAGCCACCCTTTACGGGAAGTGAATAAATATTTGTTTTCCAACTTCCATCCGCGAAGTCAATATACCCTAGCGCTGTATTTTGCGGTAAAGCATCAAATTCAAAATATCCTGATTGATCCATCCCCGCCTTATTAAAAATATTTTCTTGAATATAATTGGAAAAGCTAAGGTTGCTTGCCTGTTCAACAATTAAACCGAGTAAAATATATCCTGCATTATTGTAATGAAATCTCTCACCAACTTGAAGTTTCATAGCATTTTGTTGAAATAATGGCAAAAAATCCTCTAACTCTCTGATCGTGTACATCGGGTACTTAATCCATAATTCTTCAAAATCGTCCATTACCTCTTCATCAAAATAGTCAGGTATGCCAGAAGTATGTGTTAGTAGATGATGAATGGAAATAGATGGATCGAAATAAGGAAACGAGATGTCTAGACAGTCTTGTAACTTGGTCTCAAATGATAGCCTACCTCTTTCTACCAGTTGACAAATAGCTATCGACGTAAACAGCTTACAGCCCGATGCAATACCAAATCGAGTTTCTACTTTATTCTCAAACTGTTCTGAACGGTTTGCAAAACCATAACTAATCTCTGCATTCATGTTATTCTTATCTTGCACCATCACACTTCCTGAAAAATTATTTTTTTCTATTGCATTGTTCATCCGGTTTACAAGCTTCCCCACCATTATCAATTCCATTCCCCTCGATTTAGTTTTCCGTTCAAAAGCCATGCTAACTCCTTAGTTTAATACTATCATATTATTCCAACAATGGACCTCTCATCACTAAAGTAATGAGTTTTCTAATGAAACAGCACAATCGCAAATTTGGAAAAGAAATGAATGTACCTCCTTCTTATAATAGTGCAAAGAGGGGGCCAAAAGAATGAACATACTAAAGTCAAAGAATCCATATACGGTATATATTTATACTCACTTTTTGTCAGCATTTCTGTTTACATTTGTTTTTACGGTTAGTCTTGTATATCATGTTCAAATTGTAGGACTAAATCCTCTTCAACTCGTATTAGTGGGAACTGTCTTAGAACTAACCGTTTTTTTATTTGAAATTCCAACCGGAATTGTTGCAGATATAAAAAGCAGAAAACTTTCTATTACTATAGGATATATTTTAATAGGACTTGGCTTTCTACTTGAGGGAATTTTTCCATTTTTCCTTACTGTATTGTTATCACAAATATTATGGGGTATCGGCTATACGTTCACAAGTGGTGCTGGGCAGGCGTGGATAGTAGATGAAATTGGTGAGGAACGGGCATCATTGGCTTTAATAAAAGGAGCAAGGGCTAGTAATCTTGGTAAAGTAATAGCAATTCCAATAAGTATGATTGTTGGTTATATGATGGTTAATTTACCAATCATCTTAGGAGGAATTGGTATGATTGCTCTATCATTACTATTATTTTTATTCATGAAGGAAGATAACTTTAAACCAATTGAAAAGGACGAAAGAGAAACTTCGTTAATTCAGATGAAAAATAGTCTAAATAATATGATGCATTATTTCAGGGCAAGTCTTATATTGAGAATTTTACTTCTGATTGCTTTAATTTTCGGTTTGTATAGTGAAGGATTTGACCGTTTATGGATGCCACATCTGATTGATAAGGGTGATCTTGCTATTTTATCAGATTCCCATTTAGTACTATTTATGGGGACCATACAATTTATTGTTGTTTTAATATCATTTGTAGTTCTTCATTATATTAGTAAGAGTAGCATACACAATCAAAAAAGGAATATGTATATTTCTCTTTTTATTGGTACTGCTCTTATTATAGGAGCTCTTTTTGGGTTTGCCTTTTCCACTTTTATAATTGGGCTATTAGTGTGGTATATAATCATTCAAATAGGCAGAGAATCGATAAATCCTTTATTTGACATATGGTTAAATAACTTGATTGAAGATTCGAACATGCGTGCTACATTCTTTTCAGTAAAGGGACAGGTTGATTCAATAGGGCAAATAAGTGGTGGTCCTGCTATTGGTCTGATTGCAACAAAATACACGATTAAAGTTGCTCTTATCGTTAGTACGGTTTTATTATCACCAGTTTTACTCTTATTTTATATTGCCTTAAAAAAAGATAGAGCGTAATTTTTTTTACGTTCTATCTTTTTCTTTTATCGGAATATGTATTTCCATATATATTTTGTCAAAATCCCAGTAATGACACTTTTCATCGTAGTATTCAAAATCAAATGAATCCTCATTAACCTCATACGAAGAATGTGGCAACCAATCCTCTAAGATATATTGCCAAGTACCTTTAATGGAAGTGAAAAAATGTTCTACTGAAACCGATGGTGTTTTAAAAACGGCATAGGTTGAAGCTGGTATTTTTACACGTGTTAGTTCTTTCGAAGGTTTCATATCCTCTTCGTATTCAACAGAAAATAAATAGGTAAATCCTCCATCAATTTCACTACTATGTAGGTTAATACAATACTCTCCATGTTTTTTTGGTTTAAGTTGCTCATATAACATTCTTTCTATAGAGCCATCATTTAATCCCGGCTGATTCCAATAAGCAGGTTCATCCCTTGTATAAGAAACGTTCTTAACCTTCCCTTCGAACGTTTTACCAATTACCCAGAATGCAGGTCTAGTAGTGATCTTAGGCTGCATCACAATCCCACCAAGTTTCATATGTTGAAGTCTCGATAAGTCGGGCTTCTGCGGTAATGAAATTGGACAGTGGATCCTGTAAAGGCTTGGAGGGCTACCAAAAGATTTCTTAAAGGCTTTTGTAAAACCAGCATGTGTCTCAAAACCGTATTCTACTGCAATGTCTATAATTTTCTTTCCCATCACTAAATCATGTAATGCATATTGTAGTTTCCTTTTCAGTACATAATCCATTAGAGTATAGCCAAGATGTTTGTGAAAAATCCGATAAAAATGATAAGGGGAGTATCCTACCATTTTCGCAAGGTATTCCGGGTATAACTTTTCTTTAATATGATCATCAATATAATCAATAACTTGTTGAAGGATTTGTGTTTGACTCAAATAAATCACCTTTAATAATTCTGTTTTCTCTTAATTTTTCAATATAATCCTCTGGTAATAGTACCTTAGTTTACAAACTCAAACTCTAATTAGTCAAATCTATTAAATGATATATTTTCGTTCCTAAATATACTGTCCAATTTTAAGAATGGGACGTTTCATTTGCTTAAAGTAGATACCCATTAGTTGAAGATAAAAAGTTATTTCATTTTATAGAAGGTTCAGTACCAAATTAAAAAAGGACTTTGTCAAAATGGTACTTAAACCACAATTAAGTACCAAAATTAATAAACACACGACCAAAGTTGGCACTTAACCTGTTGATAAGTATCAAAATCAAGACTAGATCTAATAAACTTGGTACTTAACAGATGAATAAAAAATGGCGTGGATATCATGAGAAGGCGGTACCCTCAATAATTTGCTTGATGTTGGAATTGGACGGGAGTTTTAGGGTTTTTCTTAAAACTACCTCCATTAGCTGGTCTGTCTGTAGGCTGTAACTCTAGCTCAAATATGAACAATTTTAATTTTCTATCCTCTATCACCTTATAAGTTCTTCAGCTACGGGGAAATCAAACTTAATTTTACTCATCACACAACCACCTTTAGTTTTTTGAGCAATATTATTTAATTCTCTATGTTGATTAAACAAATGATGAGCAAATGATTAGGATAGTACGTTAGTATTAAACGCTACTTGCACAATATGTTTTTCTCCATTTTTCTCAAAAACTTTATATTGCTGCATCCCTATTTTCTCTGCTACCCTTTGTGACGGTATATTCTTAATGGTGGCGTAGGAAAAGACCTTTGGATAATGTAAAACTTCAAATGCATATTCTCTACAAGCTGCTGCCGCTTCTGTTGCATATCCTTTATTCCAGTAGTCCTTTATAATATGAAATCCGATCTCAGGTACTGTTTCCTCTTCAATTTTTTGCATTGTAATGCCACAATCTCCAATGAATAGATCAGCGTCTTTTAAAATTACTGCCCATAACCCGTGATTATATTTTTGGTAATTTTCGATATTCCATTGAATCCATTTTTCCACCTCCTTCTTATTAAATGGTTTTGGATAGTATTGCATCGATTCTGAATCAGAGAGAACCTCTGCTAACTTTTCTGTATCCTCCATTTTTAATTCTCTAAGATAAAGTCTTTCTGTTTCCATAATTTTCACGATTTTCACCCTTCTCTCGAATAAAATTGGATCCTTTGACTATATATACACTTCAACATTAGCATAATATTCCAAATTCCGGTATATATTCATAATAAAAAAGGACGATCCATTTGCTGATCGCCTTTGTTTTATTATAAAGTATCTGGAAGGTGATTTTTATACATTTCAATCACATTTGTATTTGCTTGTAACGTAGCAATTGTGTTGCCATTAGGCTTATGATAAATAATAGGATAATCTATTTCTCCAAACTCTTCTTGAATGGTGAATGCTAATTTTTCTTTGTCTAGAGAAAATTCCGCTTGAACTCCAGGCTTATTTCCGCGAGCGTCTACTCGTATCCAACGATTTAACGAACGGAGAAAAACGCCATTTAATGCATGTAATGAGTAACCCTTTTCAGGTGTGTCAAAGATCATTAACCTTTGGTAACAGAATCCGGTAGGAATTCCTTCAACACGTAATAGGGCAGCTAACAAATTAGCTTTTGCATAACAAATACCTTCTTTAGCTATTAGCACATCTGAAGCTTGACAGGTTACTTTTGAACCTTGGATATCCCAAGAATGAGAGATTTCATCTCTTACGAATTCAAAAGCTCTTTTCACCTTTTCCATTTCATTCTGTTCATCGTTAAATAATTCATTTTTCTTCCTTTGTATGTCGGCATGTGAATAATCAACAACATCTAGCTCTTGGAGATACTCTTCCATATGATAAGATTCTGGTATTAGTTGCATTTATTTCTACCCCCTTTTTGTATAATAATACACCATTTAGTATATTCATACAATGAGCAATAAATTATCCAACATATTTTTTAAATAACACTCTACCTTGACCGGAACCATCATAATTGGTATGAACTGGCACACCATTTACTACGCTATCGCCTTGTTCTAATTCAAACCCCATTTTTTCATGGTAAACGATGGATACTTTATTCACTGGTGAGGTGACAGCGCGAACGATCGTTCTATTATAGTGTTGAGCCACTTTAAAAAACCGATGATAAAGTTGTTTTCCTATCCCATACTTTCTATACTCAGGGTGAACCCCGACGAAGTGAATATATGCTTCATTAGCATAAGATTGGGATAAAAAGCCAATTAAGAAACCAACGATTTTTCCATCCTTTTCTGCGATAAAACTTGTATTATTGAAATGTACAAAAAATAATTTCGGCAACATATCAGACATTTGTCTACCTCCCCACCAGTCGTTCATTAAGGGGGAAATGATCTGATAGTCCGAACTTTTCACTAAACGAATTTCCAAGCTAAACAACTCCTATACTATAAGATAAGACAATTCTATCATAAGCTAAATGTAGAATAATTTTGCCCATTGTTAGTAAACGAAAGCTATACCCACTTAAAAGGTTGAAGCTAACTTTCTTCTATTCATAAAGATAAAATACTTATAAAACGGGAGGAAAAATAATGGAGTTACAAACAAAAAGACTAAGAATCATCCCTTGTACAGAAGAATCATTATCACTTATTTCCACATCAGAAGAATATGAAATTGGCTCTCATATTCAAATGTATCTAGATGCACTTAAAGAAGACCTTCCCTTCACCTTTCGGTTGGGGTGTATGGTTTGTAATGGAGAAAGAAAATGACATTGTTATTGGAGATATAGGATTTAAAGGGAAGCCAAATTCAACTAACAGCGTTGAAGTAGGTTATGGAATTGCAGCTTCAGCACAAGGGCAATGCTATGCAACGGAAGCAGTAGCGGAAATTATCCAATGGGCATTTACTTTTGAAAATGTACATCAAGTAATTGCAGAATGTCAGGATAACAATATTCCATCAATAAGAGTTCTAGAAAAATTACATTTTGATAGAATAGGTTCAGAAAATAATCTGTTGAAGTGGCGACTGGAAAGGTAATCTAGCAACCAAACCAACAAAGACGCGCCTAAAATTGCACGCCTTTGTTTGTTTTCAAACACCTCTTCTATTCCCCCATACCAATATATGAATTTGTGGAAGCACACGGATACCATTTAAATCACTTGACTTCATCACTTGTTCAATTAACCATTCATATTTCCTTAACAAATGATCAGCAATTTCACTCGGTTCTATTTCCTCCAAATTATCATTTCCTACTTGTAAGAAAAAAGCTACGCCTGGATACCTATTATGAACATATTTGGCATATTCCAGATCAGATTCATCAAAAATAACGACTTTTAAACTCGTTTTGGTCAGACGTCCGGATTTGTCTAGTTGCGCCAACATATCATCTAACACTTTCCAATTGGTTTTCATCTTGGAGCTTGGAGGTTTTGGAGATATCGTTAAGTCGTCTACTTCCACAAACCAGTCCTGCCAACGACTTCCTTGGGTTTCCAGTGCAACCTCGATCTCATTCGAGTGTAACAAATCTATTAATTCACCTACATGTTTAAGAAGTGCCGGATTCCCGCCTGAAATCGTCACATGATCAAACTGATCGCCACCAACTTCTTTTAATCGATTGAAAATTTCTTCACTAGTCATCTTGACAATATCTTCTTTTGCACTGCCATCCCATGTAAAAGCAGAATCGCACCATGCACAGCTATAATCACACCCAGCAGTACGAACGAACATCGTCTTACGGCCAATTACCATGCCTTCTCCTTGGATAGTTGGCCCGAATATTTCCAAAACAGGTAGCTTATTCACTGATCATCCACTCCCGTCTAGCTTCTGCATAGCTTGTTGGGGTTTCGAATAAGCGGACAAACTCTACCCGGCATTGATTCGGTAAATCCTTTAATGCTTCTTCCATCTTCTCAAAAATCCAAACCACCATATTTTCTGCTGTCGTGTTCATCTTTGGTAATGTTTCATTTAAATAGCGATGATCTAAATGGATTTCAATGTTTTCCTTCCAAATTTGTTTGATCTCACCAAAGTCAATCACGATCCCTATCTCATCGACAAAACCGCTAATACCAAACACTACTTTGTATGTGTGTCCATGTAGATTTTTGCATTTTCCTTCATAACAGTGAAGGTGATGTGCAGCATCAAAGGTAAATTCTTTACTAACCAGCACACGTTTTTGGTGATATTTTAATTGATTACGTTTAATGTCCTGATCTATTTTCTGTAAATCATCGACAATTCGAAAGCCATACATTATTGATTCACTCCATTACGTTTTGCTAAATAGGTGTCTAATCCCTTTTGTCTTAAGTGACAGGCTGGACAATCTCCACATCCTGTTCCTCTGATACCGTTATAGCAAGTTAATGTGTTTTCTCGGATATAGTTAAAAGCTCCTAGTTGATCTGCTAATTCCCATGTTTCTGCTTTATCGAGCCACATTAATGGGGTGTGCACAACAAAATCATCATCCATCGATAAATTCAAGGTGACATTTAATGATTTAATAAAGATATCTCGGCAATCGGGATAACCGCTAAAATCTGTTTCACATACACCTGTAATAATGTGTTTCGCATCAATTTGTTTTGCTAGAATCGTTGCGAAGGATAAAAATAATAGATTTCTTCCTGGAACAAACGTATTGGGAAGCTCACCATCTTCTCCATCCGCAACTTCAATATCATCTCTTGTCAAAGCATTTGGTGCCAATTGATTTAACAATGACATATCCAAAATATGATGTTTAAGACCTTGCTCTGTAGCAATTTCTTTCGCTATCTCTATTTCCGCTTGATGACGCTGGTTATAATCAAAGGTCACTAATTCCACATGCTCAAACTTTTCTAACGCCCAAAAAAGGCATGTCGTACTATCCTGACCACCACTAAAGACAACCACTGCTCGATTATTTTTATCCATAAAAAAATCCCCTTTCACATTGAAAAGAGAATTCTATAAAACACCCAAAAACAAAAAAATCACACCTAAGGCATGGCATGATTATCCTTAGTTTTTTATAGAGGGTGTAGCTAGAACCTCTCCTGCTTTTATCTGCAGATTTGTATGTAATTTTTTGCACAATGTGTAGTATATCATATATTTTTAAAATGTACACTAGTTATTCTTTATAAAACAAGGTTCATCCTTAGTAAAAGACAGGTAAAGAGCTAATTTTACAAAATATCGATCAGCTCTTTTGTTTATTCATGTGTAGATATTTGCCAAGCAACCCCGAATTTATCTGTCACCTGACCGTATAAAGGACTCCAGAACACTTCCTGCAATGGCATGACAACATTGCCACCTTTTGAGAGGTTTTCAAAAACTCGCTTCGTTGTTGCTTTATCACTTATAACAAGCGCAACGTTAACTTGATCTCCCAATTGATATGGTTGTCCTGGCATTGTATCTGACAGCATAAAATCGGTTTCACCCACTCTTAAATGAGCATTTAAAATACGATCCTTCCCTTCTTCCACTATCCCCATTTCTGCTTGATTTGGAAGATCTGCAAAAGTCTGTACACTGATGATTTCAGCATCAATTGCTTCTTGATAAAACTTCACTGCTTCCTGACCATCACCATTCGTTACTAAATAAACATGCATATTCTTAATCATACTTGCACCTCCTGTTTAAAATTATATCTAATGATTAACCTGATGATTTCTTATATATTGCTATATTCTATTTCAGATGATAAATGTTGCTGCATCAATAAACCAATTGAAATTAGAACTGGTGGATCATCTATTCTTGGTAGGCGTAATGTAACGTTTAAGTGTGGCGTTTCTTGATGAGATTGAACAATAACAGGCTCTTCTAGTTTTGCTCTAAGTGTCGACTCTGTTAATAATATTTCAGAACTCTTCATTCCCGTATTAACAGTAGTGGAAAGTAAATAATAGGTACCTGCTTTCACATTTTCGAATACAAAGTCTCCTACTGATTCAAGAATGGTTCCGTACAAGGGTAAACCTTCTGGAATCGGCTTAGAAAATAAACCTATTAATATAATACCATTTATCTCTGAAGGTGATGTAATCTTTCCTCTTACGGTTTGAGAAATATTTCTATAGGGATTAAAAGCTTTTGCACGTTTTAATTGAATTTGTTGAAGGTGTTGTGTGACGCTCGATTCCGATTGACGAAAAACAGAAGGTGACACTCCTACTTTTTGTGTAAATCGGGTAGTAAAAGTACCAAGGCTATGTTGGCCAATCTCCATTCCGATATCCCTTATCGTTAAATCTGTATGGATCAGTAGTTCTTTGGCTTTTTGTAGTCGAAGAGCAGATAAATAGTAGTGTGGCGGCAGACCAATCTGATCTTTGAATATTCTTGAGAAGTGATAGGGACTGTACGCTACGTGCTTGGCTACTTTTTGGAGTGTGATTTCTTCATGTAAATTCGCTTTTATGTATTTAATAGCTGCTTCCACTTCCGGAGAGTTATGTACCATAGAAACACCTCATGACTATTTTTTTTTATTTTACTAAAACTGTGAAAATGAAGCTAGTTTTAACTGCTATAACACCAGAAGTTTTCAACTATTTAGCTATTTATATTTCTAAATTGCCGATATTTTATTGCTTTTTTAATTAATTTCCATATATATATTCCTTTACAGTTATAATCAACCGGGTGCGTGTATTGAATAAAGATAGAGGTTCACAAGACTTTTGTGTGAGCCTCTTTCTTCTTTCTAATACACTTTCCTTTAGTCTATATAGATTTAACTGATCCTTATTATTGACAAATTTCTTTATCTATATTATATTACCTAAGGCGAATGATTATAACGATTCAATCAAAAAATGTTCGTCTTTAGGAGTGATATAAATGGAAAATGTATTTGATTATGAAGATATTCAATTAATTCCTAACAAATGTATCGTAAGAAGCCGTAGTGAATGTGATACCTCCATTCAATTTGGAAAGCATACATTCCGTTTGCCGGTTGTTCCAGCCAATATGCAGACAATTATTGATGAAAAGATTGCTACTTTTTTAGCAGAGCGTAATTATTTTTATGTGATGCACCGTTTTGAACCAGAAACAAGAAAAGATTTCATTCAATCTATGAAGGAAAAGAACTTAATCGCTTCCATTAGTGTCGGAGTGAAGGACGAAGAATATCGTTTTATCGAAGAACTTGCTAATGCTGCTCTCGTTCCAGACTACATTACGATTGACATCGCACATGGACACTCTAATGCTGTAATAGATATGATTAAACATATTAAGAAGCATTTACCAGATAGCTTCGTTATAGCTGGTAATGTCGGTACGCCAGAAGCAGTCAGAGAATTAGAAAACGCAGGTGCAGATGCAACCAAGGTAGGAATTGGACCAGGTAAAGTATGTATTACGAAAATAAAAACAGGATTTGGTACTGGAGGATGGCAACTCGCTGCATTAAGATGGTGTGCCAAAGCTGCAACAAAACCTATTATTGCAGACGGTGGGATTCGTACACACGGTGACATTGCCAAATCTATCCGTTTTGGAGCATCAATGGTCATGATCGGTTCGCTGTTTGCTGGACATGAGGAGTCTCCAGGTACAACGGTAGAAGAAAACGGAAAATTGTACAAAGAATACTTCGGTTCTGCCTCTGAATATCAAAAAGGTGAAAGGAAAAACGTCGAAGGTAAAAAAATGTATGTGGAGTATAAAGGTTCACTCCAAGATACACTAACAGAGATGGAGCAAGACCTCCAATCTTCCATTTCTTATGCAGGCGGAACAACGTTGAATGCTATCCGTACTGTGGATTATGTAATAGTAAAAAACTCTATATTTAATGGAGATTGAACAAAAAGCACACCTGAAAGCGATCAGGTGTGCTTCTTTTTTGTCAATATTGTGTCCGCTTCAGAGGAAATGTATTTTGGCATTATCATCAATGCTATAATGATACCAGTATTTAAGTTAAGGAGTGCATACATATGAAGCCAAAAATACTATTATTATTTTTGTTCACTGCATTAATCGTTGCAGGCTGCAGTAATAATCTAGAGCAAGAAACTGAAGAACTATCACATGAAGACATAAAAAATCTTGTTTATCAATACAGCATTGATGAAAAAGATGCCAAAACTGCTTCCATTACTTCTTCCGACTTAATAATCGAAGAATTGGATGGAAATCAAACAAGTTATCCATTACCAGATGATGAGTTTTTTGTTTCGATTGCACCGTTTATAGATGAAACACATCCATGTACAAACCACAGTCTCACAGGCTGCCAGGGGGAATTAACCAATACTTCATTTGATGTTTATATAGAAGATGCTGAAGGTACTGTCATTATAGACGAAACGATTGAATCATTTGATAACGGATTTATTGATTTATGGTTACCTCGTAATCAACATTATCATGCAAAGATTGTATATAACGGAAAAGTTGCTGAATCTGAAATCTCTACCTTTGAAGAGGATGGTACATGTATTACTACTATGCAACTCTTGTAAAAGATTATGGCCACTTTGCCATTTTTAGTGGCCATTTTTTCATATGCCATATATCAAACAACATCATTCATTAGCTTTTCTGTAAGAAGAGATCGTCTTCCTTATTCCTTCTCTATATGGCGTGCGTGGTAAAGGACCTATATTCATCTCATATTTTTCTCCATTCAATACGACAGGAATTAGCTGTCAATCATAAATTTTGTTTTCTTAATTAACAATTTTTTAACGAGACATGAATACATTCCTCCTGTATCATTAACCTATATAAAGAAACAAATCATACATGGGGGACAGCAAAATGAAATTAATCGCAACTGATTTAGATGGAACATTATTAAATGCAAACCATTCGATAAGTCCAGAGAATAAAAAAGCAATACTACGTGCAAAAGAAGAGGGTATTGAGATTGTTGTCGCAACAGGACGATCTTACAACGCTGCCAAAAAGCCACTAGATGAAGCAATGCTATCATGTCCGATTATTTGTTTAAATGGTGCAAAAGTACATAATGTAGCTGGAGATATATTATCTACCTCTCCTTTGGACAAAGAATCGTGTAAGCTTATTCAGCAAGCATGTCAACAACACGGAATGTATTTTGAAGTATTTACTAATAAAGGTGGTTATTCTGAAAGTCGTGATAAATTTATAGAGGTAATGGTTGATATTAACAAAACAGCTTTTCCAGACGCTGATTCAGAAACCCTTCGTAAAAGAGCGACCGAGCGCTTCCAAGAAGAAGAAATTACGATAACTGAGGATTTTGATCAGCTTTTCTTTCGAGAAGATATTGAGGTATATAAAATATTAGCCTTTTCTTTAGATAATCAAACAATTAAAAAAGTGTATGAAGAATTAAAATCCGATGAAAAACTTGCTATTACTTCCTCAGGTGAATCTAACCTTGAATTTAACCACCCTAACGCGCAAAAAGGTCTAGCATTAGAAAAATTCGCCAAACAATTAGGAATTGAAATGAAGGATGTAATGGCAATCGGTGATAATTATAATGACCTGTCGATGTTAAAAATGGCTGGACGCGGGGTTGCTATGGGAAATGCTGAACCGGGAATTATCAAAGCATGTAATTACATAACAAAAACGAATAGAGAAGATGGCGTAGCTTTTGCAATTGACGAAATGCTACAAGAATTACAATAGCGATACGAGGAGCATTGACTCCTCCATCGCTATTTTTTTTACTAAATTTTAATTCCGTTTCATGAAGGAGATTAGGACTATAACGTCGAATACATAATTGAGTCTAAAGACCCTCATTTAACTTCTCCAGCTCTCAGTATTATGATACTTTTTGACCAAAAAGGAGGTTATTCTAATCGAATTAATTATATTACTGATAATTATTCTTTCAACTGTTGCACTTGTTATCCTTTCATTCCTTTATTTTCTTTACTACCGAGAAGAGAAAAAAGCAAAAGTTACTGATAACTATGAACAATTTCAGGATGTTAGCATAGAGAACGCTAGAAATGATTTTCGTATTGGTATGAACGAAAAAAACTGCTATATTAAACTGGTTTTATTTGAAAACCCTCAACTTTCAATGCTTGAGAATAAATATTTTTACGGCGATATAGAAAATATGAGTGCTGGTGGTTTTAAATTTTCCAGTAATTTCAATATTCCCATTGATAAAAAAGTACTCATTCAAACAATACTGTCAATAAAATCCTATAATTTTACGCTTATGGGGGAAATCATCCGAAAAGAAAAACACAAGTATTCCAACCGAATATCATATGGTGTCAAATTCACAAATATTTCAAATGATGAGAGGGCAAGAATTGTAAGGGCTTTAAATGAATTAATGATTGAAAAAAAGAAAAAAGTAAAGCAACTGAATCAATGAAGGTAGCTATCACAATGATAACTACCTTCATTTTCTTAACCAATATCATATCCTTGTTGTTCGACCGCATCTTCCATAGCAGCAATTGTTACCTTCTGTTCATCGTAGGTAACATCTACTATTCCTTCTGTTAAATTCACCTCAGCTTTGGTCACACCCGCTAATTCTTGTAGTGCACCTTCCACAGATGCTTGACAATGGCCACATGTCATTCCTTCTACTTTTAATCTAGTTTGTTTCATCTATATCTCCCCTTTTCTTTGTTTATACCTTTATATTTTTACTCTCTTCAATCGAAGTGAATTTGTTACTACACTTACAGAACTGAATGCCATTGCTGCCCCGGCGATCCACGGCGCTAATAATCCAGCTGCAGCAATTGGTATACCTGCACTATTGTAGGCGAATGCCCAGAATAAGTTTTGTCGAATGTTTCGAATGGTTGCATGACTTAGTTTAATAGCTTTCGGAATCAACAATAATTCCCCACCTAAAATAGTAACATCAGCTGCTTCAATTGCTACTTCTGTACCGGTACCAATCGCAATCCCTATATCAGATATAGCTAATGCTGGTGCATCGTTTATACCGTCACCAACCATTGCAACCGTTTTACCTTGTAACTGGACTTCTTTTACTTTATCAGCTTTTTGTTCTGGTAATACTTCTGCATAAACCTGATCAAGACCAACCTGTTCGGCAATTGCTTGTGCAGTTGTTAGATTATCACCTGTTAGCATAATTACTTGCAAATCTTGAGCTTTTAATTGCTTGATTGCTTCGATTGCAGAAGGTTTTATGGTATCTGCAACTGCTATCACTCCACTAAGTGATCCGTCAATAGCTATTAGCATTGCCGTTTTCCCTTGTTGCTCATAATTTCTTAATGTTTCTTCTTTGTCCTTGGTCTCAATCCCGTTATCACGTAGATGCTTCCGATTTCCTACCACAATTTTTCTTCCATTCACTTTTGCTTTAATACCATGCCCCGGTATTGCTTCAAATGAGTCTGCTTTGTTTAACGGCAGTTGTTTTTCTTCCGCATAGGTGACAATTGCCTCTGCTAAAGGATGCTCTGAGCCCTTTTCGGCACTGGCCAGCAATTGTAACGCCATATCATCACCGATAAAGTCTGTTACTTCTGGTTTTCCTTTCGTTAAAGTACCTGTTTTATCAAAGATAATCGTGTCAAGCTTATGTGTTTTTTCTAGATGTTCCCCGCCTTTAAATAAGATGCCTGATTCAGCAGCCTTTCCGGTACCGACCATAATAGATGTCGGTGTAGCTAATCCTAAAGCACAAGGACAAGCAATTACTAGTACGGCTATTGTCGCTACTAATGCTGCCTCTATATTACCTGGTGATACAAGTGTCATCCAGATAAGAAACGTAATGACCGCAATCGCTACAACTATTTGCACAAAGTAACCAGAGATCACATCTGCCAAACGTTGGATAGGTGCTTTTGATCCTTGAGCATCTTCTACTACTTTAATAATAGAAGCTAACGCAGTATCTTTCCCGACTTTTGTCGCTTCCATTGTTACCAAGCCATTCTTATTCATTGTCGAACCGATAACTGTATCTCCCGCTATTTTTTCAGTGGGGATCGATTCCCCTGTTATCATTGATTCATCTACTGCAGTCTGGCCATTGATAACAATACCATCCACAGGTATTTTTTCACCCGGCTTTACGACTAACTGATCGCCAACTTCAACTTGCTCGATTGGAACCATTACTTCTTCGTTGTCACGTATCACTCGTGCTTCTTTCGCTTGTAAATGAAGTAACTTTGAAATCGCCATCGTTGTTTTACTTTTGGCAGCTACTTCCAAATATTTTCCAAACAAAATTAATGTAATGATCACTGCACTTGTTTCAAAATATAGATGTGGCATGCTGCTCATAAACATTTCATAAACACTGTAAAAGTAGGCAGCACTTGTACCAAGCGCAACTAGTACATCCATGTTCGCTGTTTTGTTTCGTAAATTTTTAAAAGCACCTACGTAAAACTGCCATCCAATAATAAATTGGACAGGTGTAGCTAGAACAAATTGAAACCAAGGGTTCATAAAGATGCTGGGAATATTTATATTAAATAAATGCACGAGCATCGTTGCGAATAGCGGCAAGGTCAATACTGTCGAAGCAATCAGTTTATGCTTCATTTGTTGAAGTTGCTTCTCTTTTTGAGAAGCTTGTTGCTCTGTATCCGCCTTACGTTTGGCATCATAGCCAAGTTTTTGAATGCGACTGATCACGTCCGCTTCTTCAATAATGGAAGGGTTATATTCGACAGATGCACTCTCCGTTGCTAAATTCACTGTTGCATGCTGTATTCCTTGTTGTTTGTTTAATACTTTTTCTATACGGTTAGAACAAGCTGCACATGTCATACCAAACACATCGAAATCGACCCGTTCTGTCTGAACTCCATAGCCCAGTTTTTCTATTTTTGTTTGAATTTCATTCACTTGAACATTATCTGGGTTATAGGAAACACTTGCTCTCTCCGTTGTTAAGTTAACCTGTGCCTTGACACTGTCCATTTGATTCAGTACTCTTTCTATCCGATTGGAACAAGCTGCACATGTCATACCTGTTATATTGAAAGTTACTTTTTTGTCCTTACTCATGATCGTTCCCCCCTTACTAATCCATAAAACCCACTAAGGAAAATCTACTTGGAGAATTGTTTCATCACTTCCATCAACTCTTCAATCGTCTCATCACCTTCTCCAGATAAAATTGCATCGCTGACACAATGTTTGATATGCCTTTCTGTTATCGAATAGCCTACTTTTTTTAAAGCTGCATTAATGGCACTAATTTGCACTAGAATATCTACACAATAACGGTCCTCTTCGACCATTTTCTGTATTCCTCTAACCTGCCCCTCTATTCGCTTTAATCGATTAACAGTAGCTTGGATTTCATCTTTTGACCGTGGTTTGCTTGGGTGTTTATGCAAGGATTCCTTCAAGATCATCATATCCTTTCGTTATCTTTAAACATACTATACCCCCCTATAGTATATAAAGTCAATCATTTTGTTTATAATTGGTTAACAATCACCTTTTCTTGATGACCAGACTAAATCTTCCTTTTATTGCTTTCTTCACAAAAATCTTTTTACTAAACTGAGACAAAAGGATTTTTTTATCCAGCAAATTCCGAACATAAATGGTGCGAAGACCCGCTTCGGAAATATACTTCGCTTTCCGTGGACTTGTCCTCAGCCTCCTCGAAAAAAAGTTCACTTTTTCCGCGGGGTCTTCACACTGCGCTTTTCCACAGAAGTTATGTATATTTCCTACGCGCTATTAGCATATTGGTGGCTTTTAGACGAAACACTTTCTTTTTGTCTCAACCTCAAATAGGCTCTATTAAAGCTTTATCGTTGTTAGCTGGATTATTCACTTTCTTTGATACAGGATAGGCTTTCATGATCGAAGAATCTAATGGCACAAGTAGGCTTTTTAAGAAAGTTTTATCATCAATCCTTGGATCGATCCATTTTGCCTGCTCATTATCTTGCAGAATCACGGGCATTCTATCATGCAACGATTGCATCAGTTTATTTGGCTTCGTTGTTAAGATTGTACACGTAACAAGTTTCTGACCACCTTGTTCCCAACGATCCGATAGTCCCGCAAATGTGAAAGGACGACCATCGTTGACTGTGATTCGATATGGTTGTTTACCTTCAGCCTTTCTTTTCCATTCATAAAAACTATCTGCTACAATTAAACATCTTCTACGTGTTAATAACCGTTTAAATGAAGGTTTAACGTCAACTGTTTCGCTTCTTGCATTGATCATTTTACTTCCTATCTTAGAATCATTTGCCCAACTTGGTACTAATCCCCATTGTAAGTAACCAGCTTTTCTTCCCTCTTTCGTTCCTACAATGGAGAGCACTTGATGTGTAGGTGCTATATTATAACTCGGTTGAATTTCTGTGAGTACTATACCCAATTCACTTTCTAGGACTTCTACCGAAGTATCTAATGTAAATCGTCCACACATATGGCCCTCTCCTTTAAAGATAAAAATCATTTCTTTTAGAAATTTCCCAGGAAATTCTTTCCTTATTATGCCTTTTACAGCAGGGTTTTATTAATCCTGCATGTAATTGAGTATTAATACTCAATTAAGATGATTTATGTTTAATAAGATAGAAAACGGTTAGAGGATAACTAGAGAATATCTTACTGTAAAGGAGTGCTGTATTTTTAATGAATATTCACAAAGAGCTAGAAAAATTAGAAAAAGTATATAAAGAAAAGCCTCAGCGTGTGTTAAGTATGTATTTGAACACTGACCGATCTGACTCAGATCAACAGGGTGGGGAATGGAAATTACACTTGAAAAATGGATTGGAAGGTTTCGAAAATTATTTACAGAAAGACGGGAACAGTGAGGAAAAACGAAATTATTGGGCAGTAAAAGAAATGGTTGAGCAGTATATGCATGAAAATGAACAAGATTTGGCAAAAAGTGTGGTGATTTTTGCCACAGGTGACAAATCGGTTTGGTTTGCTAAAAAATTTCAAATACCAGTTAAAACAGAATTTAATTGGGAGGAAACTCCAAAGCTAGACCAAATCAAGCAAATGGCCAAACAGTTCCCTGAAACTGGTATCATCCTTACTCAGAAAGAAACAATAAAAATTTTGGACACTGAATTCGGCATTTTAAAAGATACTAAATATTATCAACTAGATCTAAATACGGAAGATTGGCGAGAACAAACCGGACCACACAGGGCTCAGCCATCGATGGGTTCTGGAGGTAAAAATACACGAGTGGAACAATATGAAGCTCGTTCTAATGCAAACCGCTACCGTTGGTATAAAAGCATCGCTTCTACACTTGATAAAATAGCAAAAGATAAAGGTTGGAAGAAGATTGTAATCGTTGGAAATAAAGAAGAAGCAGAAATTATCTCTAATAATATGACGAAGGAAATAACGAAAGTGGTGCCTAAAAATATGTTGGAACATGAAGAAATGAAAGTCATCAATGAGGTTGTATTTTATTAAAAAAATCGAGCATTGCTGCTCGATTTTTTTAATTCTCTAGAAGAGTTATTATACAGAGGAAGATTTCCTCTTTTTTCTCATGGAATAAATTAATAAACTTATCATCAAGATGAATTGAACGACGATTACTAATGCATCCCAAAAATATGGATTACCGGATGGATTCATTAAGTTTGGCAATATATTTACCATTAAGTAAGTCGTTTGTGGAATGAAATATATAACGAACAAAGCCATTGTTAATAAGACCCCTATTAAGGAGAACACACCATATAGCTTTACTACTTTTTCCTCGCCTTCAAAAGTAGTAGTGGTTTTATCTTCTTTGATAAATGGTACCCATTTTGCCATATAATTTTTTCCGTTCTCCATTAAATTATAACAGCCGGTATTATTCTCTAGCAGATAATATAAGTCCGTCTTCATGTAAAAACAACACTGATAAATGGTTTTGATAAAAATATCAAAAACTACTAAGGTTAAAATTCCATTAATAATATAGTGATCGATCGATACAGTCAATTTGACCACTAATACACTTATGAGTATTAATTGATCAATGAACATCCCACCTAAAAATAACAGATTTCTTTGTTTAGTCGGAAGCTTCCAAGCAGCTGTTAAGTCCGTTTCGGCAACGATCAAAAATAAACGGTTACCTAATTGCACCTTTGCAGGTAAATCAAAGGATCTTATCGCTAAAATATGACCGAATTCATGCAATATGATTATAATTAATGATATCAGCATATAAGTCAAAATGTTTAACACCATGGAATCGAATATAAATATAGCTGTATAAGTTGGGAGCAAATCAGTGTAGAAAGCAAAGATACCAACATTGAACAAAATAAGTATAATAAATATTGGGATAGTAAATCGATTAAAAAATAATAACGCAAAAGTAGGTGAGATACGAGTAAAACCCGCTGCAGACTGATCTTTTTTATGATAGATTACTTCTTTACCATTGACCTCTCTTACAAGCCCTAAATCAATTAATTGCTGTAAAAAATCTAGTAAATCAACATCTTCTTCTTTGTATTTTTCCGTTAATTGCTCTTCAATGATAGCCAGTGGTTCACGATTATTAATTTTATCGATTGCTTCAATACATATTTTCGGCATTTCAAAAAATTCACCAGTTTCCGCATTTTCAACTATATAATGGTTTTTGTCTTTTCTTATTTTAAGAAGTTGTAAGATTATCTTTGATTCAAGTGTTAATTCCAGAGTAATCCCCCCTCATTAAAAGAAAAAAGGATACTATGTTCATAGTATCCATATAAAGTTTTCTTACCAGTTATTATAAAAGGGGCACCACCAGCAAGTTGCTTTGATTTTATTCAATTTTTTGATTTTCATTGGCCACTAACCTCCTTTGCTAAATTAGTATTTATCTGAAATATCATGATAGTTATTGTGATAACGAACCCAGTCTGGGTAAACTTCTTTAAAGATATTTACAAGGGCTGGGTCAAACTGAGTACCACTTCCTTCAATAATACTCCTATAGGCTACATCAAGAGGCAATGCTTTTCGATAAGATCGTGAAGACGTCATTGCATCAAAAGCATCTGCTATTGACACCACTCTCGCTAAAAAATCAATATGTTCACCCTTAAGTCCATAAGGATATCCATTTCCATCCCATCTTTCGTGATGTTGTTCAATTACTGCTATGTACTCTCCTATTCCTTCAACTGATTGCACAGCTTCTGCTCCAACTTTCGGATGCTGTTTTACTATATTAAATTCTTGATCAGTAAGCTTACTTGGTTTAGTCAGAATTGTATCTGAAATATTTATTTTTCCAATATCATGTAGTAAACAAGCATAATAAAAGAATTTAAGCTCTTCACTACTAAACTTACCAGTAGCCTTAACTAATATATGAGCATATTCTGCTACTCGCTCACTGTGACCGCGAGTATATGGATCTTTTAACTCTAATGTAGCAATTACACCTTTTACAATACCTTCTAACTGTTTATCATAAGAATTTTTTAATGCATCTACGTACCCTAGAAAGCGAAATAAGAGGATACAAGCTACAATCGATAATATTACTATTAACAATAACGGGATAATTACAACAAAATCATTCAGTATAATTCCTACAACTAGAAATTTTAAAACAGTTCCAAAAGATACCAAATAAAAGAAAGACTTATTTACAAATATTGGTGAGAAGATAATAATAACGATTTCTACAATATTGCCATTTGAATAGAATTGATTATTACCGATGTAGAATATTAATTCTACAATTAAATTTGTAAGCGTATAAGATATAAAAAAGAGATATTTTATTGAATATGGCTTATTCCTTTTTAGCAAATAATAAGCAACAGGGAATAATACTAAAACAACAGCGTATGTTATAAGATCTAAGTTATTTTTATTGCCAATTGTATTAATATCCCAAGGCATTTTAGGTAAAATATAAAAGTATATCAGCTCATACCCGAAATAGATTGTATAAAACAACCACAAAAACCATACTGTTGTTCTTTTTTCTTCATTCAATAGATTTGTGTATCTATGTGTATTTTTCATTTCTATATCCTTTCTAAACATATTATACTATTTAACGAACAATATTTCTACAATTTTCCTATAATATTTCAATTAAATTATTATAATTATAAGTTAGATGTCGATGCCTGTAAATTATTCCACTCCATTGGTAAGCCTTTTATAACACTACTAAAGTAACAAATAAGCAACGCATTCTATTATTCTTTTGTTACAAGATCTTACAAATGAATCCTATTCTTAATGCAATTACTATATGATGGTTACTAGAATGTTAGGAGGAAACAAAATGAAAGAAGAATTTATGAAGTACGCTTTACAAATTGCTTATGAGAATGTAGAGAACAAAAACGGAGGCCCTTTTGGAGCAGTAATCGTTAAAGAAGGGAAAGTAGTAGGTAAAGGAACGAATGTTGTCACAACAACTAATGATCCATCGGCACATGCGGAAATTAGCGCCATTCGAGATGCGTGCAAAAATTTAAATGATTATCAATTGACAGATTGTGAAATTTATACAAGTTGTGAACCATGTCCAATGTGTCTAGGAGCGATTTATTGGGCTCGACCAAAAGCGGTTTATTATTTCAACTCAAGAGAAGAAGCAGCAAAGATTGGATTTGATGATCAATATATCTATGATCAAATATCGTTAAACATGGAAGACAGAAGCCTAGCGATGACACACTTGAATTGCAATAGCGATAAGCTTCCTTTTCAATTATGGGAAATGACTACTGATAAAGTAGAATATTAGAAAAAAAGATGAGTTGTTTAGTACAACTCATCTTTTTTGTTTCGTAAATAATAAAAAAATAATGGCTCCAATAAAAGAATTGCAAAACAGTACTGCCCCCATAGGTACAGCAGTTGTTTCATCCAATCCTACGATTGGCGCAACTATTGCCCCCATTAACAAAGGCAGCATACCAAGTAATGCACTTGCTGTTCCTGCACGCTCTTTTTGATTTTCCATTGCAAGAGAAAAGCTACTTGTTAAGATAATCCCGACTGCGTTTAAATGAATAAACAAAGGAATAACTAACATATAAAGAGGCCAATGGAAAATTGTCGCTAATAATAATATCGTGTTTGCTGTTAAAGACATGATAACACCTGTTCTCAATAGGCTTCTTTCTGGGAAATGGTTACTCAATCGACCGACAAGAAAACTACCAAAAATGATTGCCAATCCATTGATTCCAAAAAGAATACTAAATACTTGTGGAGACACATGATATAGATCCTGATAAACAAATGGTGTCCCTGCTACATAGGCAAATGTCCCGCCCTGAACAAAGCAAACAACGATTGCATAGCTAATAAATGACCGATCCTTCCATAAAGCAACCATTGTTTTTAATGAACTACCAATAGAACTTGGTCTCCGATTTTTTTCTGGTAATGTTTCCGGCAGTTTAAGCGCACTAATTACTACCATCATAACACCTAATAAAAATAAAAAAGCAAATATCGTATGCCATGTCGCAAATGGCATTAATAATACTGCACCACCTGAGATTGGAGCAATCATCGGTGCTGTTGCATTAATTACCATCAATAAGGCAAAAAATTGCGTTAATGCTTTTCCATTAAAGACATCCCGTACTACCGCCCGAGATAAAACAACACCAGCAGAAGCAGTAAAGCCTTGTAAGAATCTCGCTACAATTAAAACTGTAATATTCGGAGCAAATGCACAAACAAGAGAAAAGACTGAAAATAACGAAATAAATAATAGAATCGGCTTTCTTCTTCCAACTGAGTCACTAATCGGCCCAATTACTAACTGTCCAAAAGCTAAGCCTAATAGACAGGCTGTTAAGCTTAATTGAACTAGTGAGGCGCTGGCTCCAAGATCATCTGCTATTTGTGGAAAGCTTGGTAAATACATATCAATATTAAACGGACCTAACATGGATAACATCGCTAATAGAAAAGCTAAGCCGATACGTTTTTTTCCTGTTGGATTATGTAATTGCTGTTCGATGACAACCCCTCCCTTCCATTTATTATATAAAAATTAATAGAAGAGTTATAGTAAATGACCTTTTGGGAACCGCAAATCTTTTGTAATATTTGTTATCATTTTTTAACATCCACAAACGTTTTAACTAATAGCATTCGTGTTATATATAAATAACACAAAAAGGAGGATGCAACATGAAGGAATTTTTATCAAAAGACATTTATCTGCATGAAAGATTAACAATCCAGCAGTTGCTAGCTATACATACTTATCAAAAAAGGTATCATGGTGATATCTATCTCGTTATAAATTATGAAACTATTACACTTGAAAATCTGCCAAAACTGGTTTCTTTTTCGTTAACAATGAATCCAAAATGTAAACTACAAATAATTGTTGAAGGAGAGAATGCGAGGAAAGCATTGAATGAGTTAACAAGGTGCATCCAAATGGAAGAATATCATATTGCCAACTAAGTTATACTAAATAAGCAATCCATGGTTAATTTTTTTATCCATGGATTTTTATCTATGTTATTGGATTACCTTTTATTTTATAAAGGAAAATCGATTCAATACTTATTACCCATTTTCATTTGAATAACTGTATAGCATTGTGTCATAATAATAAGAAGATTTATCAATGTGCTCATTGTCTGCAAATCACAAATAGGAGAGGTGAGCTAACACGCTGATAAGTTTTACTAACTGTCGGTGAGGGTTATTGATCACCACTTAGTAATATTTCATTTTATATGAGTAATCACGGAAGGGATGGAGAAATATGACACAATATCAAAACATTACCGTTGCCGGCGGAGGGGTTTTAGGAAGTCAAATCGCTTTTCAAACTGCATTCCACGGATTAAATGTAGTAGTTTACGACATTAATGAGGATGCCGTAGATCAAGCAAAGGATCGCATTACCAAACTAAAAGCTCGCTACCAAACAGATCTAAATGCAACAGCATCTGAAGTAGATGCTGCCTTTGATCGTATTGCTTTCTATTCAGATTTAAAGTCAGCTGTTGCTGAAGCTGACCTGGTTATTGAAGCAATTCCAGAAGTAATAACAATTAAAAATACATTTTATCAGGAACTTGGACAGGTTGCTCCTGAAAATACTATTTTTGCTACAAATACTTCTACACTTTTGCCAAGTCAATTTGCAGAAGTAACAGGCAGACCTGATAAATTTCTAGCACTTCATTTCGCTAATGAAATCTGGTTAAATAATACTGCCGAAATTATGAAACATCAACAGACGGATGAGCAAGTATTCGAAGACGTAATTGCTTTCGCGAAACAGATTGGGATGATCGCTTTACCACTACATAAAGAACAACCAGGATATATTCTTAATTCATTATTAGTACCGCTATTAGATGCTGCTCAAGGCTTATTTATTAAAGGAATAGCCGATCCTGAAACAATTGATAAAACTTGGATGGCTGGGACCGGAGCACCAAAAGGACCTTTTGCAATACTTGATGTAGTAGGAATTAATACTGCCTATAATATTGTGAAGCAAAAAGCAGAAAAAACTGGTGATAAAGGGGCAGCAATATTAGCAGATTATCTTAAAACAGAATATATTGATCAAAACAAATTAGGGACAGCCACAGGTGAAGGCTTTTACAAGTATCCTAACCCAAGCTACGAAGACCCAGATTTTCTGCAAGCATAAAGCATACCTCCGTTAAATGACTTATCTACTTTCTGATAAGTTTTAAAAGAGAAAGTGGTTTATTTGCCACTTTCTCTTTTATTCATTACAGGATCTCTTCTGCTATTAACTGATAGGATTTCTTCTTTGCCTCGAAATCGTAAATGTTCGTGATCATCATAAATTCATCTGTTTGATAAACACGTTGCAAACGTGTCAGTTCTTGCTTTACTTTAGTTGGTGTTCCGATGATACAGCGCTCTCTGTTTTCCTTCATTATATCGAGCTCTTCTTGTGTAAATGTTTTTTTGCGTACTTCTTCCCGTGATGGGACTTTCGTGTCTGCTCCTTTTCCAACACTAAGGAGCCATTTATCCTGTGTTATGGCTAATTCTTCTGCTTCTTCTTCTGTTTCAGCACACACCACAAAAATACATACTATTGTTTTAGGTTGGTTCATTGTAACAGAGGGCTGAAAGTTCTCTCGATAAGTCTGCATTACCTGCTCACCATTAGCAGGATTGATAAAATGGCCAAAAACAAATCCGACTCCAAGTTCTGCAGCGTTTGTTGCCCCTCGTTCTGACAACCCCAATACCCATATCGGTGGAACTTTGTCCACTCTGGGACCTGCTTTCACCAAGCGAAATTCGTGCTCTCGTGGTAATGAATTATGCAAAAAACCTTGTAAATCGGTAAGCTGACGTGGAAAATCACTTAAGCTTTTGTTTTGATTATCAGTCAGTGCAGATCGAGTTAACTGCGAACCGCCTGGTGAACGGCCAACACCTAAATCAATTCGCTCAGGGAAGAATCCTGCCATCGTTTTAAAGTCTTCTGCTATTTTATATGGACTGTATTGTGGTAATAAAACGCCACCAGATCCCACTCGAATGTTATTAGTTTCGGAAGCTAGCCTTGTCATGATAATTTGCGGTGATGAGCTTGCCAACCCATTGGTATTATGATGTTCTGCGACCCAATAACGGTGATAACCAAGTTTCTCCGTCCATTTGGCAAGTTTCAGTGTATTTGCTAACGTTTGTTCAGGTGTATCTCCTCTAGATATTGGTGCTTGATCTAAAACACTTAATCTCATCATTCTTCGCTCCTTTCTTTTAGTGTAATTAGTTTTAAATAAAAAGAAAACAAAAAAGCTTATGATAGCTCCTGATTTCTATTGCAAAAGTTGAACTATGAATGCCAACAAGGCAACTTTCATGCTTCGTTTCTCTGCTACAAAAAAAGTGACAGGAAGATTCCTGCCACTTTTGTCTCCACCCATTTACTTAAAAAGATCTACTAATCGTTGCCAGAAGCTTTTCTCTTCTTCTGCCACTTCTTCATCCTCTTCTTGTTCGTCTTTGGTAATACCTTCTGTTTTAATCACGAATTGAACTGACTGTATATTTTCATTTTTTTCGGAAACAAATGATACAGCTTCAAAATCTGACTTATCATAGTCATTGATCATTTCATCTATTTCATCCTGCATTTGGTCAGGTAGATCACTAGTCGAGTCAGCTAATTCTGTTGTCCCTTCATGCAACTCGCCTGCTCCATCCTCCAATTCAGCTGTTCCATCTTCTAGTTCCACAATGCCATTATGAAGGTCTTGATATGCATGAGAAAGTTCTTCAACACCACTTGTATATTCTTCAAGTCCTCCATGAAAATCTGTATAATTGTCTGATAAAGCAGTTAGTCCTTCTTGCAATTCCTTTAACCCTTCCTGAATATCTATTCCTTCACTTGCTGCCGCAATTTGATCAGCTATTGTTTCCAAAGAAGTTGCTATTTCATTTTGTGCATTGCTTACTTCTTCAAGGGTTGGGGATACTGCTGCAAAAGCTTCTCTCACTTGTTGATAGGTACCTTTTGCTGTTTGAGCTGCCTCGTATGTTTCAACTAATTTATCAATTACTTCTGCATCAGCTCCACTATGGACTAAAGCTTCTATATCTTTCTCTGAAATCTGATGTGTTGGGATATTATCTATTGCATCCTCTACTGCTTGATAGGCGTTCTCATAATTTTGCTGCAATTCAGTCAAACCTTCACTTGCATCTTTTAAGCCTTCTGCCATTTGCTTTAGACCATCCTGCAAAGTACTAAAATCTCCAGCTTCCACGTCTTGATCAATGGAATCTTTCATGGTTTGGAGAGCACGATTAATCGATTGACTACCACTCATTAGCTCATCTGAGCCATCACTGACTTGATTGATACCCTCTTGATAATCACCTGATCCCTCTCTTAAACTGGAAACACCGCTATTTAGTTCGGTAATCCCATTAACTAGTTCGCCTACTCCATTATCTATTTCTGCTGTTGCATCAGCTAATGTTTCAAAATCGTCTGTTACCCCATCAATATCTGGGGAATCAATCGACATCGAGGATGGAACTGCCGTTATTTCGATAGCTTCTAGTTCAAAGTCTGTCACATCAGCTTCCAAAAGAAAGTTCTCTTCTTGTTCTGGCATTACCGTAAATGTCACTTGTTTATTTTTTCCGGCATTGGCGATTGTTGCCTCCTCCGCCTCAATATTCTGATACAATCCTCCATCCAAAGTGATAGAGATTTGCACTAAATAATTGTCAAAAAAGATTGGATCAACATCCTCATTTGCTGACGATTCTATTTCCAACTTAAAATGACCATCCTGTCCCAACATTTCTTCCGGTTCCAACTCTTTGCCATTCAGTTGGTATCTGATCGAAAACTCCCAAGGTAATGGCTTATTATCCAAATTACCTTGATAATAAAAGGAATCTTCTGAAGCCGTGAAGGAAACTTCATCTCCCTCATTTGAGATATCAGATAGATCTGTTAGATTTTTAACACTTGAATATTCGCCGTAATCAACGAATTCTCCTGGTTCCTTTACCTCAAAACTGTTCACCACATACATATCCAACTCTTCACCACTAGATGATAATGTTGTATAGATTACCTCATCCTTTGCTGGAGTACTAGCTGCCACAGCATTGAACGGATAGATTATAAATATAGTGATAATAAACAATAATAAAAATCGTTTAATTCTCATCATCAACCCTTCTCCTTGTATAGTAGTAAGACTTCAATCAGTGTGAAATGAGTACCCGCTGATTGTTTCGTGAAACTTATCAGAAGGTTATCGTCCGATTGTCCAATCTTTTGAGGTGGGGTTTTACGGACGGTTATCGCCTTCATAGAAGTTTGCTTTCCATGTTGTCTTTTCTATTACTTTATCAAACACTAACAGCATTGCTGGCAAGAAAAATACAACTAATACAAAGGCCAGTAATGCTCCTCTACCAAGTAATAAACCGATCGATCCAACAATCGGATTAGTAGAAGTCATCCATAATATAAACCCAACACTTGATAAAATCGAAGCAGAAACCAAAATTGAAAAGATTTTTTCATCAATTGTTTTCTTAATAGCTTCGAGTGCAGACATTTTTTTTCTGTTCACATGGTAGGCTTCTGATAACAGAATCGCATAATCTACTGTTGCTGCCAATTGAACAGTACTTATAATCAAATAACCTACATACACGAGTGATGAATCCATAAAGTATGGTACAGATAAATTAATCCAAACCGCTGCTTGTATCGTTAACAGGAGTACAATAGGCATGGAAATCGAACGGAAGGTGATTAATAACACAATGGCAATAGCTACAACCGTTAGTATGTTAACTATGACATTATCTTTCTCCACTGTGTCTTTAATATCATAGAGTGTCACACTTTCGCCTAGAGCATGAACATCCTCACCGTAATAATTTTCTGCTATTTCTGTTGCCTCATCAATCAGTGTAAAAGCAACATCTCCCTCTTCATTTGCATTTGAATGAATGATAATCCGTGAATAGTTTTCTGAGTAAAATTGTTCTGTCACGGACTCATCAAGATACTCTGGTGGAATTGCTGCATCAACTGTATTAACATAAGCGAGTACGCTAGAAACATGATCGAGTTCTTCTAAATAATGTACGAGTTCTTCTTCTTTCGCAAGGTCACCTTTTGGCACCAATAAAACCATCGGCGTATACTTACCAAATGCATCTTCAATCTTTTGTTCATCTACACCGATACGCGTTGAATCAGGGTGTTCCCCTACACCATAAATAAAGTTGGTATTACTTTGCGCTAGAAAAGCAGGGATAATGATTAACAGTACAAGTATTAAGCTCGGTATTCTCCATTTTACAACACGTCTGCCAAGATTCTTAATAGTTGGTATAAGCTGCTTATGTTGCGTCTTATCAATCCATTTATAGAAGGTTAGTGTTAATGCCGGTAAGAAAACCATTACACTAATAAAACTTAGTACGATACCTTTTACTAAATTAATACCTAAATCAGCACCAATTTCAAAATCCATAAATGTAAGTGCCATAAATCCGAAAAATGTTGTGGATGCGCTCGCCGCGATAGCAGGGAACGATCGTTTCAATGCCAATCGCATTGCGGCTGTCGGACCTTCTCCTTTGTTACGAAAATCAGAAAAACTATGTAACAAAAAGATCGCATAATCAAGCGACACTGCTAACTGAAGGATTGGTGCAACAGACTGTGTAACAAAAGATACTTCACCCAAAAATATATTAGTTCCAAGGTTGATCAGCACCGATACACCAATTGCGGTAAGGAAAAAGATTGGTTCTATCCAAGAATTTGTCGACAGTACCAAAATGATAATGATGATTGGAACTAAGAGTAAAGCAGCATATGCTGATTCAGATCCAGCCATTTTCTGTGATGTGGCCGTATCTACTGCTTCCCCATCCAATGCATTTTCTTCGCCAATCAATTCATAAATTTGATCGGTGATTTCTACTTCATCACCATCACGAATATGAAAAGAAAACAAAGCGTTATTATCTTTATAGTAAGATTCAACCGTATCTTCATCTGCCATTTCAATTGGTGTTTTGATATCAATAGCATCATCTAACCAGGTCACATCACTGACTCCGTCAATAGCTGCCAATTGCTCTTTATAAGCTAGTGCTTCCTGTACGGTTACATCGTGAACCATTACGCGCGAGTTTGCGACGGATGCTTCAAATTCATCTTCCATTGTATCCATCGCTTCTGTTGATGGCGCATTATCTGGTAAATAATCTACCATATTATAGTTAACAGATACTGCAAATTGTGCGATCACACTAATCAAGGCAATGATAATAAATGTGATGACAATTGATTTTTTATGTTTAATTATCTTTTCTGAAAAGTCAATCATTGTTCATCCTTTCTTGCAAATTTACTCAATCCACTTTAATATTATATAGACACTGTGTTGGATATTCAACAAACAGTTATGTATACCGCGTTAGTTATCCAACAGATTTAATTATTTTGTTGGAAATTAACAAAATTTTCACAATTAAGGAGTGTTTTGGTGCGCCCTAAATTAGATCGTCGTAAGAAGTATACCCAAATGGTCTTGAAAAATAGCTTAATTCAGTTAATGAACGAGAAGACTTTTTCTTCGATAACTGTCAAAGAGGTCTGCTTACGTGCAGATATTAACCGTTCAACCTTTTACACACATTTCAACGATGTTCAGGACTTACTTGATTCTATAGAGGAAGAAATTATTGAAGAAATGAACAAATCTCTACAAGCACTAAAGTTTGCCAAAGAAGAAGAATCAATCAAAATGACTGAAAAATTATTGGAATACGTTAGAGAACGAAAAGAAATTTTTGAAGCATTGTTGGAAAATAATACTGGAACAAGCTTTGAAAAGAGAATGATGGATATAGCAAAGCTTTGTGTAATGGACAACACACCTATAACAAACACAGAGGTGGCTTCCTACTTAAGTACATTTATCATCAGTGGATCTGTTCATGTTATTAAAGACTGGCTGTTTAACGACCATAAACAATCGCCCAAGGAAATGGCCGAACTGATAAACCAGTTTAATAACAAAGGGCTAGAATCCTTAAAAATGATAAATTCCGATACTCCCCCTCCGTATTAGAAGTGTCGATCAAGAAACGAGTAACTCAAATCTTTTATGTATGTCTAAACATTTCTTCAACTGTAGTCCTGTTTAGTTGAAGAAAGTTTCCTCCATCTAGCCAATAGCTACATTCTTACCCTCATCAAAATCAGAACGATACTGTCCATTTCACTTTTATTTTTAGCTTATGTTCCCTTATAATATTTCTACCCTCTCTTTAACAAAGCTACTTTTCTTTACAAGTAACAATAAAAAATTAAAATTTTCCCTCAGGCATGTATTATTTTTTTGAAAGTGTCCATAATTAAGAATGATAGATTTAGTATTCTTTAAACCTTTTCGTTGCTAAGTCAACTAAACTTATAGTCTCTTTCATGGTTATATATTGATAGATTATGAGTTTTATAAAGTTACGATTTTCATGATAAAGGTTGCTAATTCTGTTGGCTCCAATCAGGTAATGTGTATATCTGAAAGGACATAAAGCAAATACGTTTATTTATTTTTAAACGGTCAAAATATCCTAAAGTGCATAAAATAAATGAATATAACAAGCAACGGATGACATATGGTTTATAGGATAAATAAACGGGTAGTTTCTAATCAGAAATAAAGTTAGAGAGGTTGAGTATGATGAAAAAGAGAAGTACTATAAGAAAACAAAAAAGATTGATCAAAAACAGAATGATTACCTTTTTTCTTTTCTTATTCCTTGTTATTGGGGGCATTTCTCTCTTCGCTTTCATGAAAGATACACCTGCATTAGCTGAAGCTCAATTACAAAATCCAAGCACTTCCGTCATCTATGATAAAGATGGTAATAAGGTTGCCAACATTGCTGGGGTTGAGCATCGTTTACCATTAAAAATAGAGGATATTCCACCTCAAGTACAAAACGCATTTATCGCAATCGAAGATGCTCGATTCCGTAAGCATGCTGGAATTGATATTAAACGTATTGCAGGAGCAGCTGTAGCTAATATAGAGCAAGGATGGGGGGCTGAAGGTGGTAGTACGATCACACAACAAGTAGTGAAGAATACATACCTTTCACCTGAAAAAACATTCAAGCGAAAGGCTCAGGAGGCATACCTTGCCTTGCAGATGGAGAGAAAATATTCAAAGGATCAAATTTTAGAAATGTATTTAAATAAGATATATTTTGGAAATGGAGCTTATGGTATAGGAGCAGCTGCTGAAGTTTATTTTAATAAAGAAGTAAGTGAACTTACCGTTTCCGAAGCAGCATTACTTGCCGGATTACCTCAACGACCAAATGGTTATAATCCTTTTAGTAATCCAGAAGAGGCTGAACAAAGAAGAAATATTGTATTATCAGCGATGGAGAGAAATAATTTCATCTCCTCAGAGACTGCTGAAGAAGCAAAAAGTATCGATATTGAAAGTATGCTTCATCAAGAACAGAAAAAACAAGTTTATCAAGGATTTATTGATCATGTAATCAATGAACTAATCGATAAAGGTTTTGAAGAAAACGAGCTTTTTAACGGTGGCTTTCACATTTATACAACGCTGGATACGGAAGCACAATCTTTCACCAACAAAGTAATGACAGGCACAGATACGATTCCTTTTCCTGACGATGCTTTTAAAGCTGGAGTGGCATTGATCGATACAAAAACCGGTGCGATTCGAGCAATTGGTGGTAACAGGGACCCTGAAAGTCAAAATGTACAACGAGGATTTAATTTTGCTACTGACATCCAGCGACAACCCGGTTCAACGATAAAGCCTATTCTAGACTACGGACCAGCAATTGAATATAATCAATGGTCTACGTATCACCAAATAAATGACGAACGACTCGAAATCGATGGAAAGGAATTTAAAAACTTTGATGGCAGATTTCACGGTATGGTTTCGATGAGGAAGGCTCTTGTACACTCTTATAATATTCCAGCGATCAAAACTTTTTTAGAATTAGAAAATGAACAAGTCAAGGAATTTGCTGCTAACCTCGGGATAGACCTAGAGCATCTTTATCCTTCTTATGCGATTGGTGGGTTCGGTGATGATGACGGAGTTTCTCCATTAGAGATGGCGGGTGCTTATGCAGCGTTCGGTAACAACGGTCAATATCACGAACCATACGCTGTAACTAAAGTAGAATATCCAACTGGCGAAGTAAGAGAATTGCAATCTAAAGGAGAGCAAGTCATGAACGATTATACCGCCTATATGATTACAGATATGTTAAAAGATGTAGTCGAAGAAGGTACTGGTACACTTGCTAAAATTGATGGTTTGCCTGTAGCTGGTAAAACAGGTACTACCAATTCACCAGAAGGTGTTGAAAATGGTGCAACTGATTCCTGGTTTGTAGGTTATACAACGGCGTATACTGCTGCTGTTTGGACCGGGTACGAAACCACTACTCGTGAGCAATACGTCAGCCAAGAAGATGCACGCATTTCCAGATTAATATTCAAAGAAATTATGTCACATGTCTCGCAAGATATTAATACAGCAGACTTTACAAAACCATCCAGTGTAGAGGAAGTACAAATAGATACTCGTAATGGCCAGGTAGCATCTGAGCATACACCTGCTAGTCATATTATTACCGAACTATTTGTAAAGGGGACAACGCTACCAACGAAGTATATTCCTGAACGAAAAAATACAACAAACAACGATTCCGAACAACAGGATGAGGAGGAACAACAAAGGGAAGAAAGGGAAAACGAACAGCCAAACGAGGAAAAAGAGATAGAAGAGAAAAATTCCTCTGACAATGAAGATCAACCTGACTCTAATCATAGCACCGACGATAATGACAATGAAGAAAAACCTGATAAAGAGGATCATAATAATTCACCAAACAATAATAATGAAGAAAGACGTAACGATAAAGAAAAGTATACAAGCGAATCAGATCAGACAGATCAATCAGAATCCGAGGAGAAACCCAATACTGAAGAGAATAAAGTGGAATCTGAGGATAAAAATAGTGAGGAAGAAGATTAATATAATGAATACCGAATAATAGGAATAAGCATAGGGTACCGAATCACTAACGAGGGCGGTACCCTTTCTTATTTAAAAAGGATAAACTAGACTCCCTATAAGAGAGTGTCCCTGTTACAGATAGAATAAATTTATTCGTAATCATCTGTTGATCATTATTCACTTATCTAATAAAGATAAGAGGGTTTTTTTAAAGCTTTCATACACATACAACCAGATCGTTTTATCTTCTGTATACCTTAATGTTAGAGTCTTAATGAATTCCTTTTGTTTTTGTTCAAAGGTCGGGTCGTCTTTAGATGGTAATGATGCACGTCCACTATCAACCATTTTTTGGACTTCTGCAGCTCGCGGCCCCCATTTTCCAATTAGTTGGCCCTGACCATCTAGCATTAATACGATTGGTATTGCTCTACCACCATTGGTTAAATGACGGTCAATTAAATCCGTATCTTGGTCTCTCAACGCGACTCGTGCTTCAATATTACCTGCTTCTGCTATTTTGCGAATAATTGGATTAATCATCATAGCATCGCCACACCAATCTTCGGTAATAGTCAAAAAGTGTATATCGCTCCCTTTTAATTTCTCTTGTAACCCATCATTTGGTAAAATAAAATTATCATATACGTGAAAACTCTCATCTTTCAGTTTACTCATTTCATCCATATAAATTTGTATCGTTCTACCTTCTTGAAAATATTGTTCTTCTGTTTTCATTTTAAACACCTCTTTGACCTTGCTATGTTGTTCAAAAACTTAGCACATTATCAAAGAAAAGTACAGAGTTAACCTTATTGTCATAGAATCGTTACTACAATAGATAGAAGTAACTTTTAGAATGATTACCTCATTCTATTTTATTTAATCTCCACGAGTTGAATCAGTTTGATAATTTCCAATTCTGCATCTAGCAGGCAGCCATGCTTACTTCCTAAATGTGATTATGCTCACAGCATTACATTGGCAGAAGCGATATATTGAGTTTATATACTTAAAACGGAGGGATTTTGATGGATAATAGATTTAATCAGAATATGAAAACTGGGTTTATTGTGACACAGTTTCCAAAAGCAAGCTCTATTTTCAAACAATATAAAATAGATTATTGCTGTGGGGGAAACCGACCAATTGGTGAGGTACTTGAAGAGAAAGAACTCGATGCAGAATCGATTCTCAAAGAAATTAATCATCTTTATAAGATTACGAACATTCGGGATCAATCAATAGATTGGACAAACATAAACACTGTTGACCTTGTGGAATATATTGTAGACGTACATCATGGATATCTAAAACAAGTGTTACCTGAATTAAATCAATATGTAGCAAAGGTATATCGTGTTCATGGTGAACGCCATCCAGAACTTAGTACTATCTCTAAAGTTTTCCAGAAAATGAAAGGTGAGCTGAAAACTCATCTATTTGAAGAAGAGAGTATACTTTTTCCAAAAATGTTTGAGAATGATGTAGAAGAAGTTAGAAAACTTATTAAAGAATTTGAGGATGACCATACTCAGGTAGGTAAACTTCTACAAATACTTCGTGAAAAAACAGGTGATTATACAGTTCCTAAAGGGGTTTGTAATACTTTTAGACTAACTTATTTAAAATTGGAGGAATTGGAAGCTGATTTATGCCAGCATATTCACTTAGAAAACAATATACTTTTCCCTCGGTATTCAATCAATAACATCTAGTCTCATTGCATGCGCCTACACATTCATTTATCTCTTCATAAAATTCCCTTTATTAGGACCTGCATTTTAATTGGAGATACACAAAAGAGAGTTCCTTAAACATTAGGATCTCTCTACTAAACATTGTAAAAGATGTCTACATTTTCATCACTCTGCCTGTATATAAACACTACCTCATTTAAAAATCTAGCAATTTCTTTTTCAAGGCGTATTCAACAAGCTCCGGTTTGTTGTTCAAGTTTAATTTTTCCATTATTTTGGCTTTATGAGCTTCGACCGTTTTAACAGATACATATAGCATATTGGCTATTTCCTTGTTCCCGTACCCTTTGGCAACAAGAGGAAGTATTTCCAGTTCTCGTTTAGTTAGAATTTGTAACGGATCTGAGCGGTCAACTTCTCCATCTTGCTTTACAAATTCTTTCACCAATGAGTTAGCCATTTTAGGTGAAATATATGTTCCATTTTGATGAACAATACGAATAGCAGAAATTAGTTCCTCATCAGGTGCATTCTTAAGTATATAACCTGCTGCCCCATTCTTTAATACATGAAACAAGTATTCATCATCATCATGCATCGTTAAAATTAAGATTTTTGTTTCGGGAAAATCATCATGAATTTTACCTGTTGCAATTAATCCACTTTCACCAGGTGGCATGCTTAAATCTAGTAAGATAACATCCGGATGGTGTTTGGCTACTTCCTGATAGGCTTCTACACCATCGGCTGCAGTAGAAACCACTTCCATATCATCTTGGTAATTGATAATCATGGAAAAACCACTGCGAACAACTGCATGATCATCTGCAATAACAATTCTCATAGGTTTAATCATTCTCCTCTATAACGTCTTCCTTAACCGGCACAGATAAATAAACCGTGGTCCCTATCCCTTTTTCCGAGTGAATTTTTAAATTACCATTAATTAATTCTGCTCTTTCCTGCATTCCATACAAACCGATTCCCGATCCTTTTATATCTGGATGATTGACATCAAACCCTTCCCCTTCATCTTTAATAAATAATTCTAATCGGCTATTGGTTTCTGTTAACCTAACAAAGATTTCATTGACTTTAGCATATTTTACAGCATTAAAGATCGCTTCCTGTCCCACACGATAAACAGCTGTTTCAATATCGGATGTATAGCGTTTTTGATTAATAGTAGAAATGAAACGAAGCGATACACCATAATGCTGTTCAATCCATTTTATATGTGACCTGAAGGCTGCTTCTAATCCTAAATCGTCTAATGAAGCCGGTCGTAAAAAAACAGAAATATTGCGAATATCATCTATTAAACGATTCAATGACCCTTCCGTTCGTTGAAGCTGTTCTTGAATTTCACGCTCATCTTTCATATATTTTGTTATTCTCATATCTACTAGAGTACTAATTAATTCCTGTAGCACGCTATCATGAAGTTCTCTTGAAATTCTTTTTCGTTCACTTTCCTGGGCCTCAATCACTTTTCTCATCATTTTATTTTGATAATAATTTTCTTGTGTTTTGTATTGTAACGTTAAGTCTCTAAGCATAAATACATATACTCCGTCATCTTCATCAATCGTATGATAGCTTGCTGCATATGGAACAATTCCGTTATCGCGGGTTTCTAAATAAACCTGAAATGAAGTAAAATCGCCTTCTGGATCTTTTAAATAGCAGTTAAAACAAGTCATCAGTTGCTCATCACTTGTATACCCACGGCAAAATGAACAAATAGAATGTACCTCTCGATTTTTGATAGCTTCTAATACTCGTGGATCAATAATTTGTTCAGCAGCAGGGTTTAACGCTAATACACTGCCCGTACTATCTAAAAAGAAAATGGCTTCCGAACTGTTTTCATACATCTTTATTAAAAAATCTACCATTTGTGATCTCGTCATTGAAATCAATTCACCTTCATCTCCTTAGTATAAAACGGGCCAAAACGATCACCAATATCTTCCATTAATTTTTCGTATGTTTCTTCTGTCACTTTACCTGTTGTTCTTGAAGCAATTAATAGTACAGCTGCAACCCGGTAGCGATCAAATAAAGGAATAGCTATCAAGCTTTTTAATCCTTCAAACTGAATAATCGGATATTCAAAGATAGAATTAGGTGATATAGATTTACCTACATCAGGCATTTTTATATCCTTACCCGTTTTAAAAACTGTTCCAGCAATTCCTTTCTCAGCCTTTAAAGTAATTCGATTTAAACGGTTATTTCGATTACCATCTATGTATTCCCACTTTAACATATAATTACTTTCGGGTTTAACGAGTGCCAAGGCTGTAAGGTCAAGTGAATACTTCTCCCTCATCGTTACAATAGCTTGTTGAAAATCAAAACTTTCTCCCATGAACACTCTTCCTTCCTTTTATTTTAGCATATCCAACGTTATTTATGTCTGTGTTTTCGGTATAAAATATAGCTTCTTCCTATATAATTTAAGGGTACACTCCATACATGTACTAACCGTGTATATGGCCACAATCCGAATATTAAAAATCCGAAGAAAATATGCAATTTAAATGTTAACGGTACATCTGTCATAAAAGATATATCTGGTCTGAAAATCAGTAGCTCTCTAAACCATATGGAAATGGTGTCACGGTAATCAAAATCATGTTGTACGTTATTGGTTACAAGTGTAGCGTAAACTCCCAAAAAGACAATAAGAAGTAGCAAGAAATTAACAGCGATATCTGAAGTAGAACTTAACTTACGAACAGAACGCTTTGTAATTCTTCTAGTTGTTAGAATAAGCATACCTGCTAATGTTACTATTCCAAAAAAACCTCCTACATAAATGGCACCGAGATGATATAAATGATCATTTACCCCTATCGACCTCATCCATTCTTTCGGAATACCTAAACCAGCTACATGGCCAAATATAACTGGAATAATTCCAATATGAAATAGGAAACTACCAATCATTAATTGTTTTTTTTCAATAAATTCACTAGATTTAGCGGTCCACGTAAATTGATCATGTCTATAACGGTATATGTGTCCAATAATAAAAGACGTTATACATAAATAAGGGAATATTACCCAAAGGAATTGATTGATCATGTTGCCTGCACCTCCTGTTCTATCAGGCAAAATTTCATTGTTTCACGTAAACTTTTAATAAGATAATAATAAGGCGATTCCTGTTGTTTCAGATCATGTAATACATGATAGGTTCCATCCTCTATTACCGCAAAAAGCATGGCAAAACTTTCTGGTGCACGATCATCATTTACCCATTCCGCTGCATAAATAAATTCACACATTAAAGGCAAGTAATCAGACAATTCTCCTTTAGGCATATTTAAACCGAACATTTCATATAAAACTTTTAATCTCGCTAACATTTGTCCGCGTCCTTTACTATCCTCGAATTTAGCATAAGTCATATATAAAGAAGATTCTTTCTTAAAATCAAAAGTTTCTATATAAAGCTCTTGTAACTTATCTACACGCATACTCTTAATCAATTCCCAATATTGAAAAGCATCCACTGCACCTGGATCCGTCTTATCAAAGAACAACAAAGGACTTTGAAGCTGATCAGGATAGGAGAAGTGTTGACTATAAAAAGCAAAAACATTTTTACATTGATCAAGCTTTTTAAGATTAATCACGCCAGATCCCTCCATAGAAATTTTCTTCATATATCTCCTTACCTGACTTTCCTGTTTGCATTGCTGGCCCGCATTCATCACAATCCATACCATACCCTTCAGAACCTTGAGCTCGATAAGGATCCATATACTCTTCTTTATGGCTTGTTGGAATTACAAAGCGATCTTCATACTTCGCGATGGATAATAAACGATACATTTGTTGTGTTTGATGTGCTGTTAATCCTACACGTTCTAATCGAGCTTCATCAAACTCTTTACCACTAGATAGTGCACGCATATAGGAGCGCATGATCGCCATTCTCTGCAACGAAAATTTAACAGATTTCGTATCACCGGCTGTTAGCATATTAGCAAGATATTGAATCGGTGTACGCATTTCCTCTATTGCAGGGAAGATCATCTCCGGATTTTGGATCGAGTCCTTTCCTTCAAAATAACTCATAATCGGACTCAAGGGAGGTACATACCACACCATTGGTAAAGTTCGATATTCAGGATGGAGCGGGAATGCTAGTTTATATTCTATCGCCAGCTTGTACACTGGTGAGTTTTGAGCTGCTTCCAACCAATCTTCGGCAATTCCATCTTGCCTAGCTTGTTCGATCACTTCAGGATCATTTGGATCTAAGAATAAATCACACTGTGCCTCATACAAATCTTTTTCATTTTCTGTTGATGCTGCTTCTAATACACGGTCTGCATCATATAAAAGTACACCAAGATAACGAATTCTGCCTGTACAAGTTTCGGAACAAACTGTTGGTAAACCTGACTCAATTCGCGGGAAACAGAATGTACATTTTTCTGCTTTATTCGTTTGCCAATTGAAATAAACTTTTTTATATGGACAGCCCGTCATACAATAACGCCAGCCACGGCATGCTTCTTGATCGACTAATACAATTCCGTCTTCATCACGTTTATACATTGCTCCTGATGGACAAGATGCTACACAGCTTGGATTTAAACAGTGTTCACAAAGACGCGGTAAATACATCATAAATGCTTTATCAAAATTAAATTTAATTTCTTCCTCGATTTTTTCAATATTAGGGTCCTGTGGGCCAGTTATATGACCACCGGCTAAGTCATCTTCCCAGTTAGGTCCCCAATCAAGGTCCATTTTCTCACCAGTCACAGCAGACTTTGGTTTAGCAACGGGCTGGTGATTTTTTTCACTTGCATTAGTTAAGTGTTCGTAATTGTATGTCCAAGGTTCATAATAATCTTTCATCTCAGGCATATCAGGATTATTAAAAATTTTCCCTAAAGCAATTTTGGAAAGCTTTGTGCCGGATTTCAATTCTAGTTTGCCTTTATGCAGTTTCCATCCCCCTTTGTATGTTTCTTGGTCTTCCCAGCGCTTTGGATAGCCAATACCTGGTTTTGTTTCCACATTGTTAAACCACATGTATTCTGCACCTGGACGATTAGTCCAAGTACTCTTACATGTAACACTACATGTGTGACAGCCTATACATTTATCCAAGTTCATGACCATTGCTACCTGTGCTTTAATCTTCAAGCCAATCAACCTCCTTCATTTTTCTAACAGCCACATAGACATCACGTTGATTCCCGATCGGACCATAATAATTAAATCCATAGCTTAATTGTGCATAACCTCCTACCATTTGTGTTGGCTTGACATGTATACGAGTAGGTGCATTATGACTTCCACCACGTTCACCAGTAATTTCTGAGCCAGGAACATTAATATGCTTATCCTGTGCATGATACATAAACATCGTCCCTTGTGGCATTCGATGACTTACTACTGCCCTTGCGGTCACAACACCATTACGGTTATATACTTCTAACCAATCATTGTCCTGAATATTCTGTACTTTTGCGTCCACATCACTAATCCACACAGTTGGTCCGCCTCTGAATAATGTCAGCATGTGGAGATTATCCTGATAAGTACTATGAATATTCCATTTACCATGTGGTGTTAGATAACGTAAAACCAATGTATCTTTTCCACCAATAACTTTCTTATCTTTTGATCCAAAAACCATCGGTGGCAGTGTCGGCTTATATACCGGTAATGCTTCACCAAATTGCAAGAAAATTTCATGATCAATATAGAAATGCTGTCTACCTGTTAAAGTTCTAAACGGTACCAATCGTTCAATATTTGTGGTAAAAGGTGCGTAACGTTTATTTCCTTTATTAGAACCAGTAAATACAGGTGTCGGAATCACTTCACGTGGTTGTGCTGTCATTTGCTCAAAGGTAATCTTTTCAGCTGCACGATCTGCTGAAATATCTTTTAACTTCACACCTGTATCTTTCTCAAGTGATTCATATGCATTTTGGGATACCTCCCCGTTTGTAGCTGACGAGAGGTGCAGCATGACATTTGCTACTTGTCGAGCAGTTTTCAACTTTGGCCTCCCATTTTTAATAGATTCATCTAAATAGGTGCCATTAATAGATTTAAGTTCCTCGTATTGTTTTTGGACAGAAAAAGTAACACCATGGGCACCGAGCTTTCCTTTCTCGACATTCGGTCCTAAAGCGATGTATTTATCGTAAATTTGAGTATAATCTCGTTCAATAATCGAAATATTCGGCATCGTTTTTCCAGGTATCGCATCAATTTCACCTTTTTTCCAATCCTTAATAATTCCATTAGGCTGCGCAATTTCATTGGGAGAATCATGACCTAGTGGTGCCGTTACAACATCTTTGTAGGTACCTGGAAGATGGGTTTTGGCCATTTCTGAAAATGTTTCGGCTAACGAACGATAAATGTCCCAATCTGAGCGAGATTCCCATAATGGATCAATCGCTGGATTAAAAGGATGGACAAATGGATGCATATCTGTAGATGATAAATCTGTTTTTTCATACCATGTGGCTGCTGGCAAAACAACATCCGCATACATCGGTGTTGCTGTCATCCGAAAGTCTAAAGCAACTAATAAGTCAAGCTTGCCTTCTACATCTTCACGCCACTTTATTTCTTCTGGCTTCTCCTCTTCATTCGGTGTCGATAGTAACCCATCATGTGTACCGAGTAAGTGCTTCATGAAATATTCTTGTCCCTTTGCAGAACTAGACACAAGGTTAGATCGCCAGACAAACATCGTTCTAGGGAAATTTTCCTCTGCATCAGGATCTTCAATGGCAAATTGCATTTTCCCTTTTTTTAATTTATCTACGGTGTATTTTACGATTTCTTCGTTTGATTTTTTTCCTTGCTTCTCCGCTTCCTTGGCTAAATTTAAACTGTTTTGATTAAACTGTGGATATGATGGTAACCAGCCTAGTCGTGCTGCTAGAACGTTATAATCGGCTGGGTGTTTATAGCGAAGTTCGCCACCAGTTGGAGATTTCAAAGTCTCCGTCCCCATCTCTTCGTATTTCCATTGATCTGTTGCAAAATAGAAAAACGATGTAGCGTTCTGTAAACGCGGAGTACCTTGCCAGTCTTTGACAAATGCAACAGTAGACCAACCTTCAATCGGACGACATTTCTCTTGCCCTACATAATGTGCCCAGCCACCTCCATTTTTACCTTGACACGCTGTCAAAATCACCAAGTTTAAGATCGAACGATAAATAGTGTCACTGTTAAACCAGTGGTTAATTCCCGCTCCCATAATAATCATCGAACGGCCACCTGTATCAATAGCATTCTGAGCAAATTCACGTGCTATCTGCGTCACCACAGAAGCTTTTACACCAGTAATTTTCTCTTGCCATGCAGGTGTATAATGAGACTTCTCATCATCATAGCCTTTTGCCTCGTATTTACTTCCGATTTTTTTAATTCCGTATTGACTTATCATTAAATCATAAACTGTTGTAATATAATGACTTTTACCATCTGCAAAAGTCACTTTTCTCACAGGTATAGGTCGTTTAAAAGTTCCTTTTCCACTATTTTCGAAATATGGGAAAACTATTTCCTTCCATTCCGAATCTTTAGATACCATAGATAATGCTGGCCTTATATATGTTCCATCTTCTTTTTCCAAAGAAAGATTCCATTGCTCTCCTTCTTCCCACCGTTGACCCATTGTTCCATTGGGGACTACTATTTCTCCAGCTGCTTCATCGTAAATAACAGGTTTCCACTCGGAATGTTCTGTTCCCTGGCCTATATCACTAGCTCGTAAGAAACGACCTGCTTTTAATTGCTCACCTTCTTTATCTAGCATGATTAAAAAAGGCAAATCAGTATATTGTTTAGCGTAGTCGATAAACAATGGTTCTTTCCGTTTTTCATAGAATTCATCTAAGATAACGTGCGTCATTGCTTGTGCAACTGCTGCATCCGTTCCTGGGTTTGGTGCTAACCAGTTATCAGCAAATTTAACATTCTCTGCGTAATCAGGTGCGATGGAAACCACTTTGGCCCCCTTGTATCGGACCTCTGTCATAAAGTGAGCATCTGGTGTCCGAGTAAGTGGTACATTCGAACCCCACATAATGAGGTACTGAGCGTTATACCAATCAGACGATTCTGGTACATCCGTTTGTTCACCCCAAATTTGCGGTGAAGATGGGGGCAAATCAGCATACCAATCATAAAAACTTAGCATTTCTCCACCTAACAAATTAATAAATCGAGCACCGGAAGCATAACTTATCATCGACATTGCCGGAATTGGCGTAAAACCAGCAATACGGTCCGGTCCATACTTTTTAATGGTATAAATGAGTTGAGCTGAAATGATCTGTAGTACATCTTTCCAATTAGCCCGAATATGGCCACCTTTACCACGAGCAGATTTATAGATTTTAGCTTTCTCATTATCCTCCACAATACTTGCCCAAGCCTCTACAGGATCTTTATGATCAGCCAAAGCTTCACGCCATAAACGCCATAATGTACCTCTAACATACGGATATTTCACTCGTAACGGACTATATTCATACCAAGAAAATGAAGCACCTCTCGGACATCCTCGTGGTTCAAATTCTGGCATATCCGGGCCACATGACGGATAATCAATCTGTTGATTTTCCCAAGTAATAATGCCGTTCTTGACAAAAACCTTCCAACTACATGAACCTGTACAGTTAACACCATGAGTCGTCCTCACGACCTTGTCATGTGACCAGCGATTACGATACATATTTTCCCATTCTCGATTTTTTTCCTCTAATAATGACCAATTACCAGAATAACGTTCGATTGGCTTCAAATATTTCAATCTATGTTTCATAATGGTATTCACTCCTTTTACTCGAGATCTCTACAGTAGTTTGATCAATCGTTATTTTTATTATGAATCAAATGTGAAGAAATGAACATTAGGGAAAAACCTATAAACTTGTGGAATTACCCTGTGTTGAGTAATAAAGAAAAGAAGCAGGTAAGTGTAAGATTGCGGAAGATAGATGTATGTTGTGGATAGCACTTTAACGATGGTCTCTCATGTATTCATGAAACTCCTTAGATAAATTTAGGGTATTCCCTCATTATCATTTGAAACGACTTTTGGTAGGCTAAAAGTAACTAACTGTTCAGATTACAACGAAACTAAAGCGACGAAGGTGGGAGTATGGATGTTACAAGTAAAAGCAAACTTTAAGCAATTTCCATTATTTCAACAATTGACCGAAGATGAACTAGATCGTTTACGAGAAATATCGATCGAACGAACATATAATCAAGGTAAAATCTTGTTCCACCAGGGGGAACCTAGACATACCGTTTATTTCATTCTGTCCGGTTTTATTAAGGTGTATAAAGTTAATTCTACAGGTCAGGAACTGATCACGAATATACTACACACACATGACATGTTCCCTCATTCCGGCTTTTTTGAGAAAACACCCTACCCTACATCAGCTCTGACACTAACAGATGTTCGTCTTCTATCGGTACCACTTAGAGAGTTTAAACTGTTGTTATTAGAAAAACCAGGTATCGCTATACAAACGATGCAAGTATTGGAGGAGAAGTTGTGGAAAGTACAAGAACAGCTACAGTTTATGCAGACTCAGGATGTGTTTCACCGAGTAGTATTAATACTTGTACGTTTTGCTAATGAACTAGGGGTTAAGAGAAGAGATAACATCATTTCCCTAACATTACCAATTACGAACGCAGAATTTGCAAATATGATCGGTGTATCTCGGGAAACAGTAAACAGGGTATTTAACTATTTGAAGAAAATAGGAGTAATGTCTTATAATCGAAAACACATTCTCATTCAAGATATGCAAAAATTGAAAAGCTATTTAATAGATTAAAATTGACAATAGAGGAATAATCAAATAGCTATTATAGAAGGCATGATAAATGAGGGTGTGGCAAAAGAGTTGTCCAGAAGGAAAAATCCGAACACTAATATCTGAAAGCTCTCAGCGCTTCGGCTTGTTCGGATCCTCCTTCCCCTATTTCGTTCTATCCCTGCTTCTTTAATTATGTAGTATTAGCTTACCTACTATTACGTGTCGAAAACATATACCCAATCATCGCTAGTAGTAAGATCTTTTTTTCGCGATCAATATCACTTGAAACTTGCACAATATCGTTATCGATATCTTTAAAAATCGTTGTGTACTCGAACGGAAATCTTCCATTGTAAAAGTATGCCCAACGATGACCCTGTTCATCACGGATATCAAAATCGCCATATGCTCCATTCGTTTTGACAGATAATATTGGTAGACCATGACGATCCAATAGTTTACCTTTTATCTTAACCAAACTCTTAAAGTCTTCCTGTTCGTATTGCCCAATATAATTATCATCAGAATCATAGACATCTAGGACTGTTTTCGCTATTCCTCTTTTCTTAAACGAAAATATTTTATCACCTTGATTAGAAAAATAATGAACTTGGATTGGTAAAAACGAGATAACGTTAAAAAAAACGAATGGATACTGCCACCAAGTTAAAGAACTGAGTTTATATAGTCCCATAAAGGCTCCAGTTTTTTCAAAAACCAATAATTGTGAAATAAATGTTGCATCTTTTTTTACGACAAAATGATCAATTTCTTCTATAGTAGCATTAGACAAAGGAATATCGATACCTTTTACTTTCTGATATTTATTTCTGCTTATAAAAACAATTAGAAGCAAAAAGATACTAGGAAATAGTAAAAAGCTTACATCGACCCACTCATCTGCTGTTGTTGGCGTGTCAAAGACCAAAAATATCGCAATAACTACCAACACAAAGCTTAACAAAATTACGGCTAATTTCTCTCTACGCTTATACATTGCAGCGATCATCATTATTCCCCCTCTTCCATATTATAAATGATAAGTAAAAAACTTAACAAAAAGAGAGAAAATAATGTGATTAGCAAAGCTAACTCGGAAGAATAACCTGAAGGTACTTACGTCAATAAAGGGTTGTTTAAATTTAAATAAAGACTAGTCATACATTTCGCTAAATACCCCTACATAATTAGTAATATTTCCTCCTGAATCCTGTAACACACTTATAGATAGCCATTGCGTGTAAAACTCTCCATTTTTACGTTTATTAGTGATTTTGCCTTGCCAAATTCCTTTTTCTTTTAGTTGGTTCCACATTTCCATATAAAAATTTGCATCTTGTTTTCCAGAGTTTAAAATATTTGGATTGTGACCGATAACCTCTTCTTCCTGATAACCAGTGATTCGTTCAAAGGCATGATTTATTTTGGTAATCTTGCCATTTTCATCTGTTACTAAAATACCCTGCCCTGCATTATTTACAATATAATTGGAGAGATTCAACTTATCGGTATAATACATCCAGATGATGATTATTAAACTGGCTAATGCCAATTGCGACAGTGCCATAAACCCTATCGCATAGTGGCCATTGATATCATACACAAAAGTCAGAATGAGCGGTGGAAAGAATCCACCCAATCCTCCCATTGCAGCAACAATACCATTTACAATCCCTGCCTGTTTAGTGAAATATAATGGAACTAATTTAAAGATTGTACCATTGCCAATACCGGCAAACAACGCTACAGATAAACTACCAACAGTATATAACATAATTGTAGGTGAAAAAGATAGCAATATGCCGGAAATCGTTAAGCCGGTAAAAACGAACATTAATACTTTGAATGGATTAAGTCTATCTCCTAACCATCCACCAACAGGTCTAAGTATTGTACATACCACAATAAAACCTGCTGTCCGTAAACCAGCATCCACTTCCGAAAGCTGAAATTCCGACACTAAAAAATTAGGTAAATATACAGTTAAAGCAACAAAGGAACCAAAAGTTAAAAAGTAAAAAAAGCTTAAAAACCATAATTTGTTATTTTTATAGACACCCAACACTTGTTGCTTTAACGATGTTTGTACTTTTGTTTCCTTACGGTCACCTAAAAAGAAATTTAAGATTGCAAACAGTAATAAAGGAATAATAAATGTAAATACCGCTATTCGCCAGCCTACCATTCCTGCAATAATCGGTGAACCAAATGAGGTGATAGCGGTCCCGATGTTACCCACACCATAAATCCCATTGACGAATCCATGTTTTTCTTTCGGATAATATTTGGGTAAGGAGGTGACGCCAATAGAGAATATTGCTCCACCTATACCTAAGAATAGTCCTGAAATAATTAAATCGGTAAAGCTATTGGCCATGCCCAAATAACCAACTGGAACAATCAAAAAGAGTAAACTTAAAACGAACAAACCACGTGCTCCAAAGCGATTAGTATAAAAACCCAATGGAATCCGCAGAATAGAACCCAAAATTACAGGTACTGCTGTAACAAAGGAGATTTGTCCTGCAGTTAAACTAATATCTTGTTTAATAAAACTCATTAAGGATGAAAGTAACACCCACACCATAAAACCAACTACAAGACTAAGTGTTTGTAAGGGTAGTTGAAACTTTTCAACATTTTTCATATTCGTCCATCCTCTCCTTCATTTATTATATTTATCATATCAGCTCCTCTATAATTTTATTGTGATACATTTCACATTCATACTCGAAATTTTTAAAAATGAGAAGCAAGAACTTATTGTAAGCGGTTTATAAAAAGGAATTAACCATGTATAGTAAAACTATACACTGCTTTTCAGATTTAAAATTAATGGGAAAATGAGGTGGAAACGATGGGAAAAGAAACAAAGGTTGAAGTGAATGCAAGGCGTGTATTACGTAGTAGTAGCTCCCTGATTTATGGTCATTTTATGGAACATTTTCACCGGCAAATTTATGGAGGAATTTACGATCCTGAATCCCCTTTCGCAGACGAACACGGATTTCGTAACGACGTACGCGAAGCATTAAAAAATATTGGAACACCTATTGTCAGATGGCCAGGTGGTTGTTTTGTTTCTAATTATCACTGGGAGGATGGTGTGGGAGAACGAAAGCCTTTTTTTGATAAAGCCTGGAGAGTTGAAGAGCCAAATCTATTCGGAACTGACGAATTTGTTACCTTCTGCCATTCGATAGAAGCAGAACCATATATTTGTACAAATGCAGGGACTGGTACAGCTGAAGAGATGAGTAATTGGGTGGAATATTGCAACCTTAAAAATGAAGGAAAGTATGCAAAAATGAGACAAGAAAACGGTCATGAAGAGCCATTTAATGTAAAATATTGGAGTATCGGTAATGAAAACTATGGTAATTGGGAAATTGGGGCAAAAGACCAAAAAGAATGGGGCCGATTCGTATTAGAATCTGCTAAAATGATGAAACGGGTAGATCCTTCCATCGAGCTACTCGCGGCCAGCATTTCTGATTTGAATTGGAATATTAACCTTTTAAAGGAAGCAGGAGACTTTTTAGATTGGATTTCGATACATGGTTATTGGGATCGTCTCCATGAAGTAGACAATCCTTCCTCCTATGAAACTTGTATGATCCATACGTTAGAGATAGAAGAGCAAATCTTAAAAACAAAATATATACTAGGATCACTTGGCTATCTAGACAAAATAAAGATTGCTTTTGACGAATGGAACTTGCGGGGTTGGCACCATCCAAATGTCCATAGAGGGGATTGGATGGCAGATAACATTATTTCAGCAAGAGATCGCAATGATATTAATTCTACCTATACAATGGCAGACGCTGTTTTTAATGCATGTTTCCTGAATATTTGTTTAAAACATAGTGATATTGTTGGAATGGCGAATTTCGCACCTATTGTGAACACTCGTGGTGCTGTTTTCACCCATGAGGATGGGCTTGTATTACGTTCTACTTACTATGTTTTTGAATTATACTCAAAATATATGGGAGATAAAATAGTTGACTCATGGACTTTTCAAAATGATATATTCGAAGTGAATAATGAGGGGAAAAAGTATGAAGTACCATCATTAGACGTTATAGCTACAACAAGAGATGGATCCAAAAACTTAAGAATCGCTATGGTTAATAGACATCCAGAAGAAAAAAGAATCGTTAACCTAATAACCGATAGTCAATTTGAACATGGAACTGTCTATTCTATTGTTGGTTCTTCTAAGGATGCCTACAATGACATCAATCAACAAGACAACTGTAAGACTGTCCAGCATAAGATGAAAACGAATGCAAAAGAGATGGCTGTAGAGGTTGAGCCTCATTCAGTAAATATATTAGTTTTAGAATAATTATAATTATTGCCCCTGTTCCCTTCTGGCAACAGGGCTTTTTCATTTCTCTAGCAATTTACCTCTCTTTTCTATTTAACAAATATAGCAAATGTAAACTAGCATGCAAATATCATTAATCTAGATATTATCATTACATTTATATTACAACATTGAAAATCAAAATCCCTTATTGTATTATATTATTAATTAATTTATACATATTTTTCTAGCCTATTGTTATTAACTTAACAAAAATGATAATCAAATAATAGATAGTTGCTTGTTATTCTCTATTGGTTATTGTTTTTATTAAAATGAAAACGTATACATACGAAAGGAGGGATTCTTAAAGGTAAATGAAGGTATTACTGTCTTTCTTAAATTTGACCATTTTGAAAGGAGAGTTTTCATGAAATCTATCAGTAGTAAATTAGTTATCACGCTAGTCTTTTTTATGTTAGTTCCAGCAATTGGATTGGCAGCATCCAATCAAGAACAATCGTATAAGGGCAATAAACCTGGACAGCCTTTAGCAGGTCCTGTACCTCATTTTGAAAACGTATCGGTACATGATCCTTCCATTATTAAAGATGGCGATACTTTCTATGCTTTTGGTACCCATATTGAAGCAGCAAAATCTACAGACTTGATGAGTTGGGAAAGATTCACAAATGGTTATACTACACCTGGTAACGCGTTATATGGCGACCTCTCTGAAAATTTGGCTGGTTCGTTTGAGTGGGCTGGTGAAAATGATGCGGATAGCTATGGTGGATTTGCAGTATGGGCACCAGATATTTTCTATAATGAAGATTATATCAATGAAGATGGTTCCAAAGGAGCTTACATGATCTATTATAGTGCATCCTCGACCTACATTCGCTCTGCAATCGGCTATGCTGTTGCAAAGGATATTGAAGGGCCATATGAATATGTGGATACTGTCGTTTATTCAGGCTTCACAGAAGAGGAAGCCTATGATAATAACAGTACAGTTAATAAGCAATGGGAAAATACGAATATACCGGACTTGATTGATGAAGGAATATTAGTAGAAGAAAATGAGAACTGGTTTAATAGTAATGGATCATTTAATAATACGATGTACCCTAATGCAATTGATGCCAACCTGTTCTATGATGAGAATGACAGGCTTTGGATGAGCTATGGATCATGGTCTGGTGGTATATTCCTGCTCGAAATAGATAAAGAAACAGGTCAGGTTATTTATCCTGGTGAAGACGGTGAAACGGATGATGGCAGAATGATCGACCGGTACTTTGGAACGAAAATCGCCGGTGGCTATACTCAATCAGGTGAAGGGCCGTATATCGTATACGATGAGAAAGCCGATTATTACTATTTATATGTAACATATGGCTGGTTAGGTGCAGACGGCGGATATAATATGAGAGTTTTTAGGGCAACGGATCCCGAGGGACCATATGTGGATGCTAAAGGTCAAGATGCTGTACTTCCTGGGAATGTTTCTAACCATACCTATGGCAATAAAATAATGGGGAACTTTATGTTTGATCGAAAAGTTGGTGAACCTGGTTATGGTGATGGCTTTGGATATGTATCCCCAGGCCACAATTCTGTTTATTTAGACGACGAAACAGGTGAACAGCTACTAGTCTTCCATACTCGTTTTCCTAATCAAGGTGAAGTACATGAAATGAGAATCCATTCCATTTTTATGAATGAAGACAATTGGCCAGTGGTATCACCTTACCGTTATACTGGCAAGGAACTTGAAAAGGTAAATAAAAAGGATATAGAAGGTTTGTACAAACTTATTAATCACGGAAATGAATACTCTGATGCAATAGAAACTTCCGAGTATGTAACACTTGAGCAAAACAACAAAGTAACTGGTGCAGTAGAAGGTACCTGGAAGAAAACAGGACCTAACAAAGCAGAAATTACACTTGATGGTGAAAGATACAAAGGTGTATTTGTTCCGCAATGGGATGAAATATCTGAGCAATATGTGATGACTTTTACAGCAATGTCCGATGAAGGGATTGCCATTTGGGGCAGTAAGCAAGAAAATAGATCTGATGCTGAAGTAGTAAAGGCAATTGAAGAAGAGCTTGATTTAGGCAATACCAACGAAGTAGTAAATAATTTGGTGCTACCGGTAGTAGGTGCAAACGGCGCAACTATTAGCTGGGAAACATCGGACGAGTCTGTCATTTCAAATACTGGAGAGATTAATCGTCCCTCAGAAGAAGTTGGCCCACTAAATGCAATGTTAACGGCTACTATTACAATGGGAGAGGCTACAGCTACAAAAACTTTTGCAATTACAGTACTACCCTATCAAAACGCTGAATTGACTAGCCATTTTCCATTTGATGGAGATTTATCAGATCAATATGGTGATTTCGGTAGTGGCAGTATAACAGGCGATCGTATTACCAATACCGGGGGATCCATTTCCTATGGAGAAGGTGTGCACGGAGAAGCGCTCTATTTAGATGGAGAATCTGGGGTCTTATTGCCCGATAATCTGATAACGAACCATCAGTATTCCGTATCATTCTGGGTCAAACCTGAACAACTGACCACTTATACGACCACGTTCTTCGGTGGAGAGCCTAACAGTTGGATCAGTTTGGTACCACAAGGACCTGCTGGAAACAGAACAATGCTCTGGTCAGGTGAAGCATGGTATGACGCTCCAGCTAGCTACACGATTAATACGAACGAGTGGACACATGTAGTGTTTTCCGTCAATAACGGTTCGGTTAAGCTATACTTAAATGGTGAAGAAGAGTTCTCCGGATCTAACTTCCCAGATGTATTCACAAATGCTGATGCTGATTTCAGTCTTGGTGTAAACCACTGGGACTCACCATTTAAAGGTTTTATTGATGACCTGCAAATTTTCGATGGAGAACTATCACCAGCACAAATAGAAGATCTTTCAGCTCAATAGTCCGCTAAAAAGCTCTTTTCCGAATTCGGAAAAGAGCTTTTTTACAATAGTTATAAATTCATTATTGTGAAAATTCGTTGAGTCGAAAAAATGACTATTAGCTAAGTCTATGGCCCTCTTCTTATATTCCATTTAAATCTTTTAGGGGGAGCTTATAAAGTATGTCATCCGTATCTGCTGGATTTCCACGCCCATCGGTATTATTCGTAATAACATATAAATTGTCCTCATCAATTAACACATCTCGGACTCTACCAAGGTCAGAAATAACCTCATTTTGCTCCCCTGTTTCCAGATCAAATGCCAATACTGCAGATCCTCTCAAAGCAGCTACATATAATTTACCATCATGATAAGTCATACCGGAAGGAGCCCACGTTTGATCTGATCCTGAAGTAAATAAAGGAGAGAGCATACCTTCTCGCTCTTCATTTCCTTCAATGATTGGCCAGCCATAATTCTGACCAGCTGCAATTTGATTAATTTCATCATTTGCACTATTACCATGCTCACTAGCATATAATGTACCATCTTCAGACCAGGTCAAGCCTTGCGGATTACGGTGTCCTAGACTATAGATATATGAATCTTCAAAAGGATTATCTTCAGGTATCGAGCCATCCAGATTCATTCTCAAGATCTTTCCACCTAACGATTCAACTTCCTGGGCAATAGCGGGATCAGATGCATCTCCAGCAGTAGCATACAGTTTATCATCAGGCCCGATCTTTAATCTTCCTCCATGATGATAGGTACCACTTGGTATTTTATCTAATAGCACCTCTTCCTCTGTCCATGTATCCCCATTTAAACGAAGGGTCACAATCCGGTTAAATTGCCCTGCATCATCTTCATATGTGTAATAACCATATGCCAGATTTGATTCGGAAAAGTCCTGATCCAATACAAAGCCAAGGAGACCTGCCTCTGAGGCATCCGCTAACTCTTTTTCAAGATCTACATTTTGTCTATTTACTTGTCCATTTTCTATCTTTACAATAGCTCCTGGTCTTTCGGACAGATAAAACGTATCATCATTCTTTGCTATTGCCCATGGAATTTGAAGATTTTCTGCGATTACTTCCTCTTCTTCTGATGCATCCGTTGTTACTAGTTGGTCTTCGTTCTCCGGTTCATCGGAACTGTGTGGTTGATCGTCTTGGGAGCAAGCAGTAATGAAAATTAGAACAAATACTGAAAAGCTCATCACTTTCTTTAGCATTATTTCACTCCTTAAAAGATATAGGTTCTTATAAATATGATAACGTGTTAGCTTTGTTAATTCCAAATTTTTGAACCTTGAAAAAAACCTCGCTTTTTTTCAAATTCATGCTAATATAATAATGAAAACAAAAGATGGGGAAATGTAAATATGAAACTAGTTTCATTTAATGCTTTTCGAACAATTGGAATTCCAGGAGTACGTTATATTAAACCGGAACATATGTTTAATGAGATCGATGTCATTAAAGAAGCAGATGTTGTGCTGTTTCCTGAAACATGGCAAGTTCCGACACTTGTTTATGGATTAAAAAAACAAATATTCCCAAGTATTGAAACAATGCAAATTGGAGCAAACAAAATTGAAATGACCCGTGCATTATGGGCGGTTGCCAAAGAGCATGTACCATATACTGAAATACTGGCAAATACAGATGGTAACATTGCTGATGTATTAGCAACTTTTCCTTTCCCGTTTGTTGCGAAAGAAGCGAAAAACTCAATGGGGAGAGGAGTCTTTCTCATCGAAAATGATGTCCAATTTATCGATTACGCTCATCATAACGAAATACTCTATGTGCAAGAATATTTGCCAAATGATGGAAGAGATTTACGTGTCTGTATTGTAGGGGATCAAATTTATGACGCTTATTGGCGAATTGGACAAGAAGGGGAATTTCTTCATAATGTAGCAAAAGGTGGAGAGGTTAGTCATCAATTAATTCCTGAGGATGCATTAAGATTAGTCTTGAAGATTGCTAATCTATTAAATATTAATCATGCTGGATTTGATATAGTAGTAAGTGAAGGTAAATATTATATATTAGAATTTAATGTGTTGTTTGGCAATCAAGGTCTCAAGAGACAAAAAATGACAGTTGCACAAGCAATTCAGCAATATATATCCAAAAATTTTGTACCACCACATCCAACTTCACCTGCACCAGGTAAAATTATTTCTTAAGTGTGGGGACAGGCGAAAACTTCATAATTAGGATTAGCCCTTCGTTCTAGCCTAGACTAATTGATTATTCTGATTTATTAAACAAATCTTCAGGGGTTATTATTGGATTTGTTGATTATCCTCTTTTTTTAAACAAATCTTCAGACGACCTTATTCGATTTGTTGATTATCCCCTTTTTTTAAACAAATCTTCGGATGGCCTTATTCGATTTGTTGATTATCTCAGATAAATCTACTAATCTTGCTCGTACAATATCACTATTCTACTAAATCGAAACATCAATCGTTCAAAATAACTTATGTAACTGAAAAAGCCAGCATATCATTCACTACATGCTGGCTCTTCTTTATGCTGCTTTATTAGCATCTGCTAATTTCTTTTGATTAGTCTTTTTAAAATTAAAAATAATATTTAAAAAGATTGCGGTCAAGCTTCCAATTACAATGCCACTTTCCGTTAATATTTGTAAACTTGCCGGTAAGGTCGCAAAGATTTCCGGTACAACCGTAACACCTAACCCCATTCCTACAGAACATGCAACGATTAATAAATTATGTTGGGAAGAAAAATCGACATTACTTAACATCTTTATCCCATAAGCAATAACCATACCAAACATTGCGACCATTGCCCCACCTAAAACAGCGCTAGGGATAACCAAGGTTAATGCTCCGATTTTTGGTACGAGACCAAGTAAAATTAACATGACTCCAGCTGTGTAAATCACATTATTAGTTCGTACCCCTGATAATTGAATAAGTCCGACATTTTGTGAAAAGGTTGTATATGGAAAAGAATTAAATATACCACCAAAAATAATGGCAACGCCTTCTGCTCGATAACCTTTTTCCAAATCTTTATCTTCTAGCTTCTTATCACAAATATCTCCTAATGCGAAGTACACACCTGTTGATTCTACTAAACTAACAATTGCAACTAATGTCATTGTCAGAATGGGAGTTAAATGAAACTCCGGTGTTCCAAAATGGAACGGTGTCGGAAAATGGAACCAAGTGCTTTCTGCTACAGGATCTAAATCTACCATTCCCATAAAATAGGCCATTACCGTTCCTAGTAAAATCCCAAGTAAGATAGCGATTGCCTGGATAAATCCTTTACCAAAACGAAAAATTAATAAAATAACAAGTAATGTACCAAAGCCTAATGCTAAGTTAGTGAAGCTACCAAAATCAGCACTTCCCTCTCCCCCAGCTAAATCATTCATTGCCACCGGAATTAGGGTAATACCGATAATTGTAACAACCGAACCAGTAACAACAGGAGGGAAAAACTTGATCAGCTTACTAAAGAATCTCGCAATGAAGACGACGACTAATCCAGATACGAGAATGGCTCCGTATACGGACGTAATGCCATATTGATTGCCAATCGCAATGATTGGACCAACTGCTGTAAAGGTACAACCTAAAACAACCGGCAAACCTATCCCAGTAAATTTATTTTTCCAAACTTGCAGGATACTTGCTACCCCACACATTAAAATATCAATCGATATTAAATACGTAAGCTGTTCATTGGTTAAGCCGATACCTGCACCAACAATTAATGGTACAATGACGGCCCCAGCATACATCGCTAAAACATGTTGAAAACCTAATGATGCCATTTTACCTTTCGTTAAGTTCATTGTGTATGCTCCTTCTCGTTGACAAATTCAATCTTGCCATTTTTCAGCGATTTTATTCTTGCTAATGACTCTATGTGATAGCCTTTACTCCGTAAAATCTCTCCCCCATCCTGAAATGCTTTCTCAATCACAATTCCAACACCTGATACTTGCGCTTTCGTTTTTTCTACAATATCGATTAACGCTAATGCTGCTTGTCCATTTGCAAGAAAGTCATCAATAATTAAAACATGATCTTCTGGACGCAAAAATTTCTCTGAAATAGAGATATCGTTTGTTTCCTGTTTTGTAAATGAATAAACTGAAGAAGTGATTAATCCCTCTGTTAATGTGAGAGATTTCTTCTTACGGGCAAAAATAACGGGTATCCCTAAGATTAATCCCGTCATAACAGCAGGAGCTATTCCTGATGATTCTATTGTTACGATTTTCGTAATTTGCTTATTACGAAATCGTTTCACAAATTCCTTACCAACCTCATGCATTAATTGTGGATCTATTTGATGATTTAAAAAATTATCGACTTTTAGTACTGTTTCCGAAAGTGCTAGTCCTTCTTTCATTATTTTCTGCTGTAGTCTTTCCATGCTCGTCACCCCTTTTTTAAAATAAACCATAAAAAACCCAAAGATCGATACTCACCTAATGAGATGAGCAATGATCTTTGGGTATAGTTCGTTATTGGATATTTCTCTATGCCATAACGTGCATTGCTCACTCATAGTCAGATTATTTACGGCAATCTGGTAGAAACTTGTAGGCCATATCCCTACGATTATACGAGTGAATCCTATAAAAATTTTATTTTTATATTGTAACACGTTATTACTAGTTTTCAAGGTATTTTGATAAATTTTTCATTAAATCACGAATTATATCGTAATTATCCCCAAAAATATTCGTATTTAATATCGCTAGGCTGATAGCGTAATAACACATTCCCTGAATGGAATACTCGGCTATCAATGAGCTCTAACACTATCGGACGGCTAATTTCACTCCATAATCGCTTACCATCAACTAAAGCGACTGGATTGATAATTAGATGATATTCATCAACTAGTCCATACGCCGTTAACACTGACACCAATTCCAAGCTCCCCAACACTAACATATCTTTTCCGTTTTTCTCTTTTAATTGCTTTATTCTCTTTTCAAGATCATTTCCATTGATCAATCTAGTATTTTGCCAGTTTACCTGCTTTAATGTATTGGAGATAACAAGTTTGGCATTTTGATTCATCCTTTCAGCTGTATTCGGAAATTTCTCATAAGCAATAGATGATTGCCAAAAAGATTCCATATGCTGATAGGTAACTCTACCAAATAAGAATGTATCAACTTGTTGGAAAAGTTGATCATTATATTGATGATATTTGGAATCGACTACATGCCAATCTAACTCCTGATTAGTACCCTCGATCAACCCATTTACTGTTACCATCATCTGACTGATGATTTTCCTCATTTTAATTGCTTCCCCTCTGGTACCTTAAAAACACAATTCCAGACGGAAAAGCTCTCGTTTCTAATAATTGCAATGTGACCATTTGGTGGAACATTGATTTTCCACTTCCAAGGGTAACAGGATGAACATAAAGCCAATATTCATCGATTACATCTAATTCCGTTAAAGTGTTGGCTATTGTCGCCCCTCCAAGCAACAAGTTTTTACCAGGTAATGCCTTTTCTTTCTCCATTTCCTCTCGGAGGTTATCTTTTACTATTTTACTGTTCCATTCTGCTTTAGTTAATGTATTGGAGAAAACAATCTTTTTAATGTCGACCCACATCCGTGCCCACTCTTTATCCTTGGTGCTGCTTTCTGGATCGTCCACCACATATGGCCAATGATCAGCCATATTTTCATATGTTTTCCTACCATAAAGATGTGTATCAAACAATTTTTCGTGGTCGATAATATGCTGGAACACTTCTTCATCCGGTTTGCTCCAATCAATATTTCCGTATTGATCTTCAATAAAGCCATCTACTGATACCATTTGGGAATATATTACTTTTCTCATCTTTTTCTCCTTTGATTTTTGTCTATTCTACTATGAATACAATCTGGAACTTTCTTATAGATTGCTTTTTTCATGTGCTAATACAAAAAACACCAAAGAGTTAAATTAGTCTTTGGTGTTATCATTATCTTAACTCCTTCCATTCATTTGATACCATAATTATACTTACTATAAAAACGAAGGAACTAGCAATGGCACCAAAAAAGAAAATAATGGATACTGCTTTTGTAATTGTTAAAAGCTAAATAATACGCATGTATGGCAATTTCCATGATATTCATGAAGGGAATCGAGAAGAGATGTTAAGAATTATTCGATTCAACAAGGAATTCTTAGCTAGTGCCATGACAAATTTTTTCCAATTCAGTTCTATTAAAGCAAAAAATGACAGGTTTTCAGATAATGAAAGCTTTATAATTAAATCCAAAGAGTTGAGCAATATGGCAATGGTTGAATCATTACAAAAGGCAATAGATTATCTGGCATTTACAATGCGTAAAAAAATATATGGATAATGGTTCTCTTAAAACAGATATAACCAATTGATATTCCACCATTAGAAGTATAATGGGATGATAATTTGATTCACCTAAATTTCATAATGAAATAGCAATTACAAAACAAAGCACCTCTTTTAGAGCACGATTTTTCTTAATAATGGAAAATTTTACGTCCATTCTATTGACGTCTAAATTTTTTGAATATATAATTATTGAGCATTGAAAAAAATTACCATAAAGGAGGTGCGGCAAAATGAATCGTAAACATCCAACTATTAACTTGGTTATCTCAACACAATTTCATAATAAAAATGCCGTGACTTCCTTTCCAATGAAAACGATTAGCATGTAACGTTTCATTTAAATTTTACATTGATGAAAGAATCACGGACTCGTTCGTGATTCTTTTTTGTTGCTATCATGTAAGATAGCAGCATTCACTTGCTATTAGTTTTTCTTTTTAGCGTATACGTCAGGAACGTATACGCTTTTTTGTTTTTAATGCAAATAAATGACATGACAAGGAGGAAAGAAAAATGCTACAAATCGCTCCGAACAAAATAAAAAGGATAGACGGTGGGTAGTAGCACTTAAGAAATAAGAGATGTTACTGCAGAAAGGAGATAGAAAATGTTTTCCGTATTTAACAAATTGTCTTGGTTTTTTAAAGAGCATTGGCTCCGCTACACCATTGCGATAACAGCCTTAATTATTGTCAGTTTTATCGACTTAATTCCACCAAAATTAGTCGGTATGACAATTGATGCCATTCAATACAACGAACTGACAGCAACAAGATTAACGGAGATTATTTTTATTTTTATTAGTTTAATTGTCATTAGTTATGCGATTATGTTTCTTTGGGATTACAACCTCTTTGGTGGTTCCTTATTGTTAGAAAGAAAAATGCGCTCCAATTTAATGAGCCATTTTCTCAAAATGAGTCCAAGATTTTATAGTAAAAATCGTACAGGTGACTTAATGGCCCGTTCTACTAATGATTTAAAGGCAATAATGATGACGGCCGGTTTCGGAATTCTTACTTTAGTAGATTCTACCGTCTTTATGCTACTGATTATCTTAATGATGGGTTTTACAATCAGCTGGCAATTGACACTTGCTGCACTATTACCAATGCCGCTTATGGCCTTTATCATTCAAAAGTATGGAACAGTCATTCATCAACGTTTTATGGCAGCACAATCAGCATTTAGTGAGCTGAACAATTATACGTTAGAATCCGTAAGAGGTGTTCGAGTAACACGTGCATTTGTTCAGGAAAAACAAGATTTTCAACGATTTTCCGGGATGACTGAAAAAGTATTTCAAAAAAATAAATCTGTTGCCAAAATGGAAGCATTCTTTGAACCGACAATCAACATATTGGTTGGTATTTCCTATACGATTGGCTTAGGATATGGCGCCATGATGGTATTTGAAAATCGTATTTCACTTGGAGATCTTGTCACGTTTAACGTCTATTTAGGTATGTTAATCTGGCCAATGTTTGCAATTGGTGAATTAATCAATGTGATGCAGCGTGGTAATGCCTCCATTGATCGTGTCGATAATGTACTCAGGCAAGAAGCCGATGTACAAGATCCAGCAAAGCCTGAATTTGTACAAATACCTGATGTTATTCAATTCCACGATGTATCTTTTAGCTATCCTGAAACAACGGGTAAGCAGTTAGAAGGTATTAACCTCTGTATCAGGCGTGGTGAAACAATCGGTATTGTCGGTAAGACTGGTGCAGGGAAAACAACCCTTTTTAAACAATTACTTAGAGAATATTTGCCTCCAAAAGGTAAACTTACCGTCAATAACATTTCCATCGATCGGTTTACGCTTGATACGACTAGAAGCTGGATTGGCTATGTGCCACAAGAGCATGTTCTATTCTCGAAAACGGTAAAAGAAAATCTTCTATTTGGATGCGGAGAAAAATCGATCGATGACATCAATGATGTTCTCGAATCAGCCTCTTTAAAAGAGGATATTGAAGCCCTTCCAAAGGGATTAGATACACTCGTTGGCGAAAGTGGTGTTACCTTATCTGGTGGTCAAAAACAAAGAGTATCTTTAGCAAGAGCATTGCTTATGGATCCAGAAATTTTAATTTTGGATGATTCATTATCAGCGGTCGATGGGAAAACCGAAGCAAATATCATCACTCACCTACGAAAGGAACGACAAGGAAAAACAACGTTAATTGCTGCTCACAGATTGTCAGCCGTAAAGCATGCTGATCAAATCATCGTCCTAGAGGATGGAAGAATCAAAGAGCATGGCACACATGAAGAGTTGATGCAGCAAAAAGGGTGGTATCAACAACAATATAACATTCAACAAATGGAAAATGAGGTGAAATAATGAAGCCCTCTACCGAAAAAAGACTATTTCAATATGCATTATCAAACAAGAAATATATTATCATCGGATTGCTTTGTTTGATCGTCGCGGTTGGATTAGAGCTTACTGGACCTTTTATTGCCAAAAGGGTCATTGATAATCATATTGTCGGTATTCAAACTAATTGGACACAGATCACTGAGAAGAAGGATGCCGATACCGTGGAATTAAACGGTACCTTTCTGAAACGGGCTGATCGTCTGACAAATGATGATCACGTCATTAGTCAGCATACACTTTTGCAATCGGAGAAAGATTATTACTTGATTAATGACGAAGTCCCTGCGAACAGCTTGGTCCAAACGGTAAATGATGATACCATTACTATCAGTTACAACAATACAACAGAGCAGGTATCCGGTTTTCAATTAAAAGTTAGTGACCTTTATACATTTTTTCAGCCTGAAATTCATCCCATTATATTGTTACTTGGATTATATTTAGGACTGATATTAATTGCTTCCGTCTTTCAATATTTGAAAACATATTTATTACAGGTGTCAGCTAACAAGATTATTCAACGAATGCGAAATGATGTATTCGAACATATTGAACAGCTACCAATGAATTATTTTGTGAAAAGGCCGGCTGGAAAGATTGTCGCAAGGGTTACCAACGACACAGAAGCAATCAAAGAATTATATGTAAAAGTGCTCGAAACCTTTGTAAATGGATTTATCTATATGACAGGTATTTTCATCGCGCTCTTTTTATTGAATTCGACGTTAGCAGCTATCTGTTTAATCGTGGTACCACTTTTGTTTATATGGATGCAACTATTTAAAATATATGCTGGAAAATATAACCGTGTCATCCGCTCTACTAATAGTGAAATTAATGCGTCCATAAATGAATCCATTCAAGGAATGCCTGTTATTCAAGCATTTCGTCGGACGAAGGAAACACAGGACGAATTCGAACAATTAAATACACGCCATTATGTTTATCAAAAGAAAATGATCGTTCTCTCCGCATTAACTTCCTTCAATCTCGTTAATGCACTAAGAGGTATTGCTTTTGTTGCATTTATTTGGTTTTTTGGTTCTCATTCGTTATCAGGAGAAACGATAATTACAGCAGGGGTATTATATGCTTTTGTAGATTATCTTACCCGTTTATTTGAACCGATGACGCAAATTGTTAATCAACTACCACAATTAGAACAAGCTAGAGTTGCTGGCGCAAGAGTTTTTGAATTGCTAGATGAAAAAGGTGAAAAAATCGAAAAAATCGAAATGAACAGAATTTACGGTGACGTGCAATTTGATAATGTTAGTTTCGCTTATGAAAACGATAACTATATTTTACAAAATGTCAGCTTTCATGTACAACCAGGTCAAACAGCTGCATTCGTCGGACATACCGGATCTGGTAAGAGCTCGATTATGAATTTATTATTTCGATTCTATGATCATCAAAAAGGTACCATTAAAATAGATGGAGTTGATACATCAACACTTTCACGCCAACAGGTCCGTCATCATATTGGTATCGTACTCCAGGATCCTTTTATTTTTACCGGTACAGTCCTTTCGAATATTACGTTAAATGATCCTTCTATTTCGAGGGAAAAGGCAATTGCTTCACTAAAAGCGGTAGGTGCTAATCAATTCATTGAAAAGTTACCAAAACAGTACGATGAACCTGTCGGGGAAAATGGTAGCCAATTTTCAACCGGGCAGCGCCAGTTACTGTCGTTCGCTAGAGCATTAGCCTTTGATCCTGCTATCTTAATACTGGATGAAGCCACTGCGAATATAGACACTGAAACAGAAGGAATGATCCAGGAGGCAATGAAAGTACTGGCAAAAGGACGTACGATGTTGGTCATTGCACACCGATTATCAACTATTCAACATGCAGACCAGATTATTGTGCTAGAACGAGGAAAAATAATCGAAAAAGGTACACACGAGGAGCTTCTCGAACAGTGTGGCAACTACCATCAGATGTATAAAATGCAACAAGGTGCGAGTAACAAGTTACCAGCCGTATAATTGCCCATCTTGTATTGTTGCCAGGATAGTGAGCCCTGTTCACGAGATATTGTGTTTTGTTGGCAAGGTATCTCCTTCCCTTCGTGAGATTTAGTTTCCTGTTGGCAAGATAATAACAATTATCTCTTAAAGAGAGTCATGTATCATGCCAACAGATTGACCTATCTCGGGAGCTGATGGAAGTATTTCACCAAATAGAAACTACTAGCAAGCCCTGCTATACATGTTGTTATAGCGGGGCAATTCTCTTAAGAATATTTAGCACAGAAACATGCATGATTTTACTACATAAAAGGAATAGATAAGAAAAGTAGCATTTCGATAAAGTGTAATGCTCTCAATAGCAGTTTTGCTAACGATCAGTACCATGAGTAATAATTATGCAAAAAGGAGTGTAATCTTGAGAACTCTTCTAATTGTATCTCATCCAGATATTATCGATTCCGGCAGTCAACAATATTTCTTAAGCTCTATTAAAAATCAAGAAATGATAACGATTCACCACCTCGAAAGTGTATATCCAGAAGGTAAAATTGACATAGTGAAAGAACAGGAGTTATTAAGGAAACATGACCGGATTATTTTTCAGTTTCCCTTTTATTGGTATAGTGCTACACCTCTTCTAAAAAAATGGCAGGATGACGTTTTAAGTGAAGGCTTTGGTTATGGCACAAGAAAGAAGCCACTTGCTGGAAAAGAATTTGGATTGATTATGATGATAGGTGTCGCTGAAAAGGAATATCAAGCAGGTGGTGAAGAGCTTTTTACCATTAGTGAACTTACAAAGCCCTATCAAGCAATGGCACATAAATTAGGCATGATTTACCTTAGGCCATTATCAATTTTTCAATTTTTTTATATGGAAGAACAACAGAAAATGGATACCTTAATCAATTATTGGCAGATGCTCACAATGGAAAGAGATATTAGTTTAGCTAGCAGAGAAAAATGGCTGATAGAACAGCTTCACCAAGTGACTCTGTCTACTTCCGATAAAGATACAATCATGTATGCAATTGAGCGAATTCAAGCAAATCGTGACAGAATGGATGAATTGAAAATGGTGTTAGATGATATGTTTCTTGAATAGGAGGTATAAATAATGGAAGAAAATGAATGGATCCTAGAACAATTAAAACATGTTTTTAACAAAACAGATGATTACTATCAACGTACACTAATTAAAGCCACCCAGGAGATCGTTAAAGAACAAGCAAAACGAATGGATCAGATGGAGGGCGAAATGGAAGGAACGATTTGGAGTCCAAGAAAATGGAGTGAATGATAACAATACAAAACGCTTGATAAAGTAAGCCTTCCCTCCGCAGTGGGTTTGGGTTAGCGATGCTAATCAAAGTGTTAGCTCACCATGATTTCCCACGTAACTGGGACTAAACACCGTCTACTATTTCAAGCGTTTTCTCCTATTATTAGCGGTACTACATCGACATCGCTTTTCTTGCCAGAACAATATCATGTTGTAACAGCTGTTCTAAATTATATGACGGATAATGACCGGTTTGATACATATAGGTATAGATTCGTTCATGACTGGCAACAGCCATGTTCATTTGTTTCTTTAATACATTTCTTACTAACGGTGTCGCAACCTCCGTAATAGCAATACCGTAATTTCTTACTGCTGTCTTAGCAAAAGCTAATAAATCCCCTGCATAAAAACTGTCTGAAATACGATAATCACTGGATGAACCTGGATGTGGCGCATAAGGATAGAATTGTAGTAGCTCATTCAAATTCATTTCCAGTTCCTTTATCGTTTGCAAATAGATCGTTTGTAACGCAGAATCTTCAATATGTTGTAAGCCCATTTTTAATTTCATTAATCCAATGGCTTGAAATGCTACTAATTCATGAATTTCCAACGTTTCATGCCAAGCAAGTGTTTGATGATGACCAATTTTATCCACTTAGCTTCTCTCCTTTGTACGTATTCCTAACTAGTGTATGTAATGAAATTGGGTCCTTATTCAGAAAACACTTGCGAAAAATTTGCAAAAACGATAGTCACTTATTTCAACGAGGAAAGGCATCTTTCTGGAAATAACGTTCTGATAAGATATTCATATGATGAAGTTCATGACCTGCAATAATGTATGCAGATGCTCTGACTGTTACCGGATATCCATTCGCATTGCCCCAATTAGTCGTGACATCCTTGCGTAAGTTTTTCAGTAACTGTATTGTCGCATTTCGAACTAATTCATATTCATCTAAAAGTGTCGTAACAGCATAACGATCAAACTTTGCCTCTTTGACAAAATCATTCTCATTATGGCCAGGTAGGCCTTTCTTTTCCCCACGTGCTATACAAAAAAGACGATAAGCCATATAACGTTCTGTATCCGTTAAGTGTCCGATCACTTCTTTAATACTCCATTTTTCAGGTGCATAACGAAAGCCAGCCTGGATCTCTGTAATATTTCTAAGCTTCTTTACTACCGATTCTTTTTGTTCTTCTAATATATTCGTAATATTCCCTTCTGGAACCATTGCTACGTAAGGTGCATAGTAATCTGCGTATTCCTTTTTTTCTGGTCTGTCCATTTAAAGTTCCTCGCTTTCTCATCTACGTATTTTTCGATATCTTAATAGTTTCATATATCTACTTTATAATTATCCGCTAAATTGTTCAAGCTAGTACTTCTATTTCTGAAAGTAACAAGATCATTGTTTTTTAATATGAAATGGACATTTGGATAAATTCTGATTATCATCTCGTAAGAAATACTGTTTCCACTCAAAATTATTATGTTCCCCATACGATTTTAATTCTGGATGAATCGGAACGGAATCATAATTTTGTACTCTTCTCCTCACTTGTTTTATTATTTTTTCCGCATGTTTCCATTCATTAAAGTTTTGAAATACCCATCTTGGAGTTATAGCTAACATAAAGGTAGAGAAAGACCTACTGTTTCTCTGTTTATGTGAAGGGGTTGCACAATATATAAAATACCGTTCTCCATGAAAACAAAACTCCCACAAGTGATGATGTGGATCGACCGGTATATCGTTTGGCCATTCTTCACTATCATAAATTCGCAGATTACTGAGCTGCTCCCAGAATAACTGTTCATATTGTTCAACTGTATAGCTTTTCTTCTGTTCCTCAGGTATTTTATAAAATACAATCAGAGAAGTATAATCACCAAATTCTCTTGCATGTTTCGAATAAATACCTAATAATGCAGCAAGCTCTTGCATCGTTTGTTCTTCCGTTGGAACGCCCAAAAAACCATATCTTAGCTGATCTAAAGCGAAGCCAATTGTTGCTGGTATACATGGGAATGGTTTCTCTTTATCCAACATTTTTTCTTTAAATCGTCTAATCATTGTTTCTTGCCAAGGATCCAATAATTCACGCTTATCTATGTCATTTTTATACAACTTGATCAAAATAATCACCTCTCGCCCTCTTACATCATATTCACCTACATCATAATTGGGTAAATGTCTAGGGGAATTGGGCACTAGCGGAGGCGATAGCTCGATTTCAAAACAACATTATGAAGTTCATTCTGCTGAAATGACTGCTAACAGAGTCCGTGATTTTTAAAGTGTCGATGGACTCCCTGTACTATCATAACTATAAAGAGTTATACATCTAAAAAGGATCAGCTGGTAGAGATAAGAAAAAAATTAAATAGGCAGTAATAGTAATACCTGAACGTTATATAGTTAGCCGTTCACACAGTTATGAAACGTATTTATAATACGTAGAAGCATGTTGTTAGTATTACAACAAGCTTTTAAGTGACATAACTCGATACATAAGAGATGCATCCCTGCCGATCTTATCTCTCCGATAGATGTATGGTTGCAATTTTCTTAGGAATATCTCATCACAGTATCGATGTGATCCGTGTCTTCGGTAGCAATCATCATGCTGCTTGCATAGCGCATCTAATGGATTTAATGGCGCACCAGGTCCACTACAGCCAGGACCACAATATCGGTAACCAGGTAAACATGGCATCGAAGAACCCCCCCTCTTTTCAAAGTCATGAAATGAAACTATATCCTAATATATGTTCCAATAACCAGGATGGATGTAATAGATATCATAGGAAAAGAGTGGAATTGATGATCCTTTCTTTAAGTAGCTGGAAACTGGCTGAATTATTTGGGGCAAATAGAAAAAAAGAGAGTATCGATTCTACTCTCTTCCCTCCTAATTGCTAAATTCTACTTTATAACGGATTGCCACGTGAAGGCGATTTACCTCTTCCTCTTTTTTGGTCATCTGATATTTTCTTATCCGGATTTGTAGGAGCATAATTAGGTTTTTCCTTTTTACGTTGTTTAGACATTGGAACCAGCCCTCCATGAGAATTTTTTTAACATATGTATTAGTTGCCTTTTGGTCTTCCAACAGTTTTATAAAGAGTAAGCTATTCTTATGGTAACCAGAAATTTATCCGTTATTCTCATCAATGTGAAAGGAAAATGTTGAAGTGGCGGAATTACTCTTTATTGTTGAATGTAGCTTGTCTTGTGAAATGTTATGAGCATCAATCTCGTATTTTTCACCGATCTTCTTTTTTTGAATATATATAGAGAGTAAATATGATGGTTTAATTGAATTTCAGCCTATTATCCTCTTAACATATTCTTGAGTCTGTTTTTATATTTCAGCTTACTAGTTATTAATAGAAACACCCATTCCTAATGATAAACAAACAGTTCATTATTTTGAAAAGGAGCTTATGAATGCATACCTATCGAAAGAATTATTGGACGGTTTATCTAGAGCTTCTTGATGACTTTTCGGAGTTAGAATACAAAGGGTATCCATTAGTTTATCTTTTCCACTATGGCAGCTTAATCAGAGGTAATAAGATATTGAACAAGTTATTACATGATCCGGCATATACCACCTCTCTTAAACATCCAATAAACAACTTATCAGAAATTCAGCAAATTTTTAGTAAGAAGAAAGCCACCATTCAAAGACCCTTTAAGAAAAATGTCAATGGCACAATAATCTTACATGATGTATATGACCTTTTACGATTTCCGAATGACACCTTTTATCACTATTTTGATAAAACAAGAACACTCATCCTGCAAGACCCTACTCCTCAAAGGAAAGAAAAACAATATCTCGTCGGATTGAAAGACTATAAAATAGAAAGCTTTGACAACTATAGTAAAGATGTTAAAGGAAATATAGATAGTCTACAAAAAAAGGCTCAGGAAATTTTAGCAGAATTTCCTGAGCATGTAGTCTACCGTGATAGTACCTTCCAAAAAAGGTTACTAATGCAAATAGCAAAAACGGTAAATCGGATTGAAGAAGCAGCAAAATTGTTTAAAACGTTACCTATTTCGACCGTAATTGTCCCTTCCACACATTATCCGGAAAGCCGAACTTTAGTATTTGTTGCAGCGGGATATGGGATTCCTACCATTTGTATGCAGCATGGAATCATTTCTAGTGAATTCGGTTATCTTCCAAAAATTGCCGATATCGATGCCGTTTATGGCCAATTTGAAATTGATTGGTATCAAAAGAGCGGGATAAACAAACAAGGATTAGAAATCATTGGGCATCCAAGGTTTGATTTGATCAACCATTCCCCGAGAGAAGAACAAGAAGTAATCAAACAAAAAATTGGGATTGATCCAACTAAGAAAACTATCTTACTGATTATTCGTGGGCAGCTTCTCTATCAAGAATGGGCTGAATTCCTCGACCTTTTAAAGTTGAAAGATGACGTAAATGTAATCATCAAAGACTTCAGGTATAAAGAAAATCATCCGCTTCTGAACAACCATTCATTTGTCTATGCTTCTAAAGGATATCATCATTATGATCTTTTCGACATTGCAGATGTGGTAGTTTCTTATTCTTCCACCGTAGCTTTGGAAGCTATGTTGGCTAAAAAGCCTGTATTTATTTTAAACAACTCGTTCCCAGGCTATACTGGTTATTACGATAATATGGGGGAACTTGTACAGTCCAATCCTAAACAATTAGCTCAATTAGTCTCGGATTATTTTACAAACAAACAATTACAATCATCTGCTGCAACGACCATCGCCAACTTTCTATCTCAAAGTTATAACTATGACATACCTTCTGGCGAGCGATTAATTCGTTTAATAAAAAGACTCTCACATTAATTTATTAAATGAAACTAAGTTACCGGAAAAAGACGAGGACAAAATAAATGTATAACCACAAAAATCCAAACGATTATTCAAATAGACCTTGAAATCGTTTGGATTTGCCTATTTATTTATAATATCGAGTGGAAAGCATTTGCTCTGGCTGATCGTTTCGCTTTCTGAGGGGCAAAAACTTGGGGAAAGGAAAGTGGACAGCCGGAGCGTGTTACGCAACTATAGCCTCTCAAAAATTACGACGAAGCAACAGAAGTTAGTGCGGAATATGTTCCTAAACGTAAGTTAGTGAAAAGGATCCCTATATTGCGCAATAATACGTATTGCATCGTTCGTATTTGATCTGAAAAAAACTGATTATGTCTCATTCTCTTTTCCTAATTGAGATAGTCTTTACTTAAACCAAAATAAATGAATGCTGATACTACTATAAAACCAGAAAAGAATAGTACTTTATTGCGTGTGGACCAGCCTCTCCTCCACCCCCATCGTTTTTTATTAACGTCAAACCAAAAATAGTCTGCTACAATTGATAGAATGATAATGATTCCGGCTATTATAACCTGCATGTATCACCACCTTGGTGGTTATCCTTACAGTAATTTTATCATGTTACTTTAATAAGATTTGCTTTTGTGGTTCATTTATATAACATCCATGCTTTATCTATGTGTGTATTTAGGGTCCAACATAAATCTTCGACCTAATTATTCGCCCTATTTTTCATGATTTTCAAGGTCTCTTTCCCTTTCACAACTGTTCTAAGATAATCCTGGCAATATTTGTGTTTACGCACCAAGCTATCCAACCATACACCTGCTTAACTATTACATAAATTATATTGTTAACGTAATACGGTTAACGAAAAACTATTATTAGAGGAGTGGAAATCAATATGAGTACTACCCATGATTGTGTATGTGAAGTTGTAGAAGCTATCGCTGAGGCTCAGGATGACGTACAAGATAAGGCGTGTGACATTAGCTGTCATCGTTCCATCAAAAGCTTAGTTTCACCAACTGCAGGAAATGGATTGGATACAATTCCTTTTATCCTATTTGACAAAAAGGGGAATCCTTTCCAAGGTGTCGGTGTAAGAGTAGAAAACAATGGTACAGCACAGTTTGAATGTGTGGAGAGCTTTATCTTTCGTGTAAAGAAAGTAGAAGACTGCTGTGCTGTAGTAGAATTATTAGTGTTCAATGATGACACTGATGCAGGAGACGATCCATGTGATCAATTAGACGGTGAAGATGTAGCAGATTTAGAACGTACTGGAATCTGTATCACTGTGGACCTAACTTGCTTCTGTGCTATCACATGCTTACCAGCAGTTTCAGTACTTTAATTTCCTCTAACTCTTCCAACATATGTTGGAAGAGTTTCCTTGTTGGTAAACAAGGATAAGAAGGATTTCTACAATAAGAAAAAACTCTGAGTTACATCTTGTAACCAGGAGTTGATGATGACTCCGAGTGGGTTCGAACCACCGACCCCTTGCCTGTCAAGCAAGTGCTCTCCCGCTGAGCTACGGAGTCTTTTTAATAGATATAATTAAATATATGGGATCTCGTACCTGATGTCAATCATTTCTCCTTTGATCGGAAAATAGATCTCTATATTTTGCCTTAAAAGAAACACCCAAAAAAGATAGAATTTTCTTCACTTCTACTAAAAAAAACGTAGCACAAAACCATTGACCAGGTTTTGTGCTACTAAGCTTCATATGTTAGGGTACCGGACATTATCCATTATTTTCTCATGTTTTACTTATATATTTCCTGCGGTATATGAATTTCCTGATTACCAGCTACATATGGCGCTATTTCATATTGCTGGAACACTAACGTAATACCGTCATCCGTAAAGTAAAAAGCAGTATCCTTTGTTAAGTTTATATCTTCTTTTTTTAAATCCGGATAAAAAATGTCTGGACGTTCAATCGCATACTCCCATACATAATCTCGAACCGCTTTAATCTGCTCTTCGTCTGTCAGAACATTGGTTAAATATATTCTGCTTCCTTCATCTATATCAAAATTAAAGGATTCAACAGTAGTATTACCATGTGCTCCGCCACTGAAAATATAATTACTCGTTAAAATACTCAATTTAGGGGATTGATTATATTTTACTTGATAGTCTGTTTGATACTCTGCTTGAAAATCGTACTTCTCTCCTTGCTTTTCATTTTCCTTTAACTCTTTATATGACGCTTTAATATATTTCTCAAACGTTTTATTGATTTTATCTTCCATCTCAGTTTTTTCCAATTCGGAAACTTTAGGATATTTTAATGCCTCCATATCCTTATATAATTCATCTGTTACCAGAGCAGTTTGACTATTTGCCAATACCATCGGCGTCATCATTGTAAAAAGAAGGAAGAATAAAAATAGCTTCTTCATTTAAGCACACATCCTTTTTTTGCTTAGCTTACCTTGAATATTAGTAAACATACATGTGTTTTTGTTGAAAAATATGGGAATGATTACAACATAGGTGGTGAGAAAAATGTCGATTGAACAAATAGTGATTTTGCTTTTTATTGGCTATATTATTTTTGCAATTGATACAAAGAAAGAGGATTTTCCAGTTCCTACAGTTTTAGTCTTGCTTGGTATTGGACTTGCTTTCTTCCCTTTTTTCGATTCCATTGAACTAACGGAGGATATTATTTATCATATCTTTTTACCTGCGTTATTGTTTATCTCTGCTTATCAATTACCTATTAAGAAATTTCGACAAAATATTAGATTAATTATTTCGCTCGCCACAATCGGCATTATCCTGACTGTGCTCCTATTAGGTTTTCTTATTTCAGTAATCCTTCCAATAGGTATAACAGGTGCATTTCTCCTTGCGGCAATACTGACACCTACAGATCCTGTATCGGTTGTTTCCATTATCAAAAAAACAACTGGAAATGAGCAGATTACCAGTGCGGTTGAAGGTGAGGCAATGTTAAATGATGGAACTAGTATCGTACTATTTACTACATTATTTGCAATTGCTACTCGTGAACAGGGCTTTTCATTACTTACTTTTATTGGTGACTTTTTGTTTGTCTCGTTAGGAGGGATAGGGATCGGTATTATTTGTGGCTTTATCGTCAATAAAATTTTTCATTATTCACATTATCGTAACTATCAAATTATGCTGAGTATTATTTTGGCATATGGTTCTTTCCTCATTGCAGAAGCTCTACATGTTTCTGGTGTGTTAGCTACTGTGGCTGGAGGCATGATTATTTCCTATGGGCTTGCAGTAAAAGAGACACATATCCGAGATTCCTTAGATGGTTTTTGGGAAATCATCGAGAATAGTTTGTTAGCAATATTATTTTTAGTTATCGGCATCGAAGTTACGGAATATTTAGCAATGGATTACTGGTTATATGCTGGCATCATTTTTCTGTTAATGATTGCTGTCCGTTTTATTATCTGCTATGTTATCTCAAATATGATCGATCCGCTCTCTTGGCGTTGGAACATGTTATTATCCTGGGCTGGATTAAAAGGATCGATGTCTGTCTTCTTAATTTTAACTTTACACGCAATCAATTCTAACAGTGTTCACACTGAGTTAATTGTCGGCATCAGCTTTACTGTAATTTTATTGTCACTTACTATTCAAAGCCTCTCCATGGCCCCTATTTCAAGATGGTTGTTAAAATAATGCATATAAAGAAAAATCCTGTTAAAATACTTGTATGATAAGGGGGAGTTTCTGTGGGACGTAAAGGAACAATGGAAGATGTAACGATTGAAAGTGAAGAGCTAAACGAAAAAATCCAAATAAAATGGTACCTTCCAGAAGGATTTACTGCGTTTCAAGATTATCAATTGTGCATCATGAATGATGGTGATGATTATTTTAGAATGGGACGAGTCGCAACATTAAGCGATCAATTACATGAAGAGTTGGAAATTGAACCGACTATTTTTATGGGGATTCATTATCAAGATAAGCACGATCGACGAGAAAAATATCACCCTAATGGAAAACAAAACAACGCCTACATTACATTTCTCGTGAAAGAAGCTGTACCTTATGTCGAGAATTATTTACATATAACACCGGTAAAGCGTATTTTAATGGGCGACTCGTTAGCCGGAACACTAGCATTTATGATCGCATCACAATATCCACATACATTTAATACGGTTATCATGCAATCTCCGTATGTTGATGAGCTTGTCTTGGAAAGGGCATCCAGAGCAGATGAATACTCATCTATTGAGCTATTTCATTCGATAGGTCTAGAAGAAACAAAAGTGGCGATGACAAATGGGGAAATTGCTGACTTTTTAACACCAAACCGAACATTAAATAACGAATTAATCGGGAAGATAAAGCAATATTATTATGATGAATTTAATGGTAATCATACATGGAAATATTGGCAACGGGATTTAAAAAATATATTAATCAAAATGTTAAGGTAAGGAGATCAACTATGAAGTTAAAAGAGGTAAAAACCGAACAAGAATTACAGGATGCATATAAAGTACGTTTCGAAGTTTTTGTGGAAGAACAGGGAGTTCCGGAAGATTTAGAAATTGATGATCTCGAAAATGAAGCATTACATTTTATTGGGTATCAAAATGAGAAGCCGGCCGTAGCAAGTAGAATGCGATTCGTTAATGATTATGCAAAAATGGAACGTATTTGCGTAATAAAAGCACAAAGAGGCAAAGGATTTGGCAGAGATATTCTATTGTTTATGGAAGAGGCCGCAAAACAAAAAGGGATGAAAAAGTCGAAGTTAAATGCTCAAACCCAGGCAGAAGCATTTTATCAATCACTTGGTTATGAAACGATATCTGGGGAATTTATGGATGCTGGAATTCCTCATGTAACAATGACAAAATCACTATAATTTCATTCTATGCAAAAATGCGTCAGGCATTTTTGCTTTTTATATTTTAAAAAGTCAATCAAAACAAGGGCCTCCTCCATTATTCCTTAACCCTATTTTATTTTTAACCGCTTCAGTGATGTATGCACTGTACGGTTTTGACACATCCTAAGATAAACTCTGACAAAGATAGGAGAAACAGTGATGCATTACGGTTCAATTTTTGTGGAGACATTGTTTGGTTTTTTTATGTTGTTTATCTTAGCTAAAGTGCTTGGCAAAACACAAATCAGACAGCTCACTGCATTTGACTTTATCTCTGCACTTATTCTTGGGGAATTAGTAGGGAATGCACTCTATGATAAAGAAGTAGGTATTAGTGATATTGGTTTTGCAGTTTTGTTATGGGGAGGATTATTATATTTAACAGAAGTGATAACCCAAAAATTTAAAGGCACGAGAGCTTTATTGGAAGGTCGTCCATCGATTATCATTCACAAAGGAAAGCTACAGCGTGAAGAAATGAGAAAAGGCAGACTTGATATGAACCAGCTTTTACATTTATTACGATCTAAAGATGTGTTCTCGATTAGAGAAGTAGACTATGCAATACTGGAAACGGACGGTACGGTATCCGTCCTAAAGAAAACGGGATATCAACCTACTACACGTGATGACTTAAACCTTCCACCCGAACAGGTCGTACTTCCATTTATGCTTATTAATGATGGTGAAATTATTTGGGATAGCTTAAATGAAATTGGTAAAGACGAAAATTGGTTAAATGAAGAGTTAAAAAAACAGAAAATTACTTCAGCGAAAGAAGTGTTTTACGCTGAGTATGAAATAGGCAAGAATTTATATGTGCAAGAATATTGACAGAGAAGCAAAAGTAGTTTAGTTTGGATTGAATTAAAATGTAAAAAACCAAACTGAACTCCTTTTTTGTTTGAATTTCTATCTGTTTATTTCTACATCTCAATCAGACTCATTCTTATAAACTATACGCTAGCCTCAAAATTTACGCCTTTTCCCGTGACTTCTGCATATATAGTCTGCTCAACATTACTCTCATGCTCCAATACTTGTTTGCGCTTCCTTTTTTTCTGTTTTTGGACGTCACTTTTTACTTTTTTTGTCTCTTCTTTCGTTTGTTGCTTACGATCATGCATAGCTAATTGGATCGGGTATAGCTTCTCAATTGGAAACGGGTCGCTTTTTTCTTGCTTCACACGATTATGGTATTGCTGATACTGATAATTTTCAACTGGTATAATGTATCCCATTTTCCGTCTCCCCTTTCATGCTTTCTTTATATTCTATACCCCTATTTTGGATAAATGAATCCTATTTTTGTTCATTAATCCAAAAAATTGTTGCGGCTTCCATTTTACCTATCATGTGGATATTATCTATCACCGAAATTGTCAGCTTTTCTAGCCAAATAAAACAGATAGCTCTCCGATAAAGCTATCTGTTTTATTGTTAGATCCATGAAAACGGCGGACGTTCTTCTTTTTCTTTGTCGTCATCATCTTTATCGTCTGCAGTTTCTTCGACGGCATCTTTTTCAAGCAATTCTTCTTCTTCTTCGACTCCACGTGGTCCAAAGAATGGATCGTGGCGACGAGTTGGTTCTATTCTGACATTGTCAGCTTTAATTACTAAATCCTTCACATAAATCACTTTCTTTTTATCTGACACGTTCTTCACTCCTTGTTTCCCTTTTAGATGGAATTCACTATGTTGTATTGGGTCATTATATCTTATGCAAAAGTGAAAATTTAGTGTCAAATGTCCAGTTAAAACCCTACCAGATTTATCTCGGAAATTTGTTTAAAAGGAATGGAGACTGGCTGATTTTTGCTCGCAACCCTCATCACAACCATATCTTGATGATAATCAGTAATAATTCCTATATATGTTTTTCTTTCTGTAACTACCTGACATTTTACTCTTGGAGCATGAAAAGGCATCTTAGCAAAATGCATAACCTTCTCTTTCAGTGTCATATCTTTAAACTTCTTTTTTTCAGATGTCTTTTCTTCGTCGAAACTATCTACAGGTTTGTTTCTTTTGTTTCTTTTTTTACTTCCTTTTGGGTAATCCTTTGTCTCACTTTTTGTATGTTTAACAGCAGAATGAAAGTGGGATTGCATCGTTCGGTTAGGTTCTGTTATTTTGGGCTGTGTTATATAAAGTTTTGGGATCTGATTTTTCCGGTTAAGGGAGTCCATCTTTACAACCTCCTTCTCTATACAACTATCATATGTCATTTGCCTATTAATGGTGAAAATATAATGATATTTATCTGAAAATCATGGCAAGTGTCCATACACATATATCATTTTCACATAGATTGTTATTGTTAATGAAATAGTCTTAAAAATGGAGGAATGATTATATGGGCAGAAAAGACGACTGTCGCGATGATGTTTTAGACGTAAGTGGAGAAAACTGTGTATGTGATGTTGTCCGCGCAATTGCTGATGCACAAGAAAATGTTGTAGAAATGGAATGTGATGTGAGCTGTGCAAGATCTATCCAGGATTTGGTATCACCTGTTAGAGGTAACGGCTTAGATACAGTACCTTTTATCTTATATGATAAGAAAGGCAAGCCTTTTAAAGGTTTTGGTACGGAGATCAGTGATGGCCGTTTCGAATGCTTCAGTAGCTTCATTTTCCGTGTAAACGAAGTCGATGATGATGACTGCTGTGCAATATTAGAACTCTTAGTATTCGACAATGATGACAAAGCTTGCGGCGATCCTTGTGAGCAATTAGACAACGAAAAAGTAGATGATTTAGTGCGTACAGGTATTTGTATAACTGTAGACTTAAATTGCTTCTGCGCAATTACTTGTTTACCTGCTGTTTCCTTGTTCTAATCATCCTTTATGCTCTTCCAGTGATAAAAGCTGGAAGAGTTTTTTTGTATAGAAGAATCATATTACTTGAATTCCTCCACGAATATTTGATAAAATCCGACACGTTGTGTAATGAAAGGTGAATAGTTTTTAACAGTAAAGGGAAGATTATATTGTGCACTCATACACAAAACTATAATTGGGAAAGGATGTTAGAATGAAAAAGGTTACAAAGGTTTTTTACATTTCTCTTGCTATTTCACTGCTGTTTATTATATGGGGAATTGTTCCTAGCAATGTATTACCTGTTTGGAACCTCGATAACGTCACTACACTAATTCAAAGTTTTCTTGTCACACGTTTTGGCTGGTTCTATTTATTAGTAACGACTGCTTTTGTTATTTTTGCGATATTTTTAATTGTTTCTAAGTATGGAAACATTGTACTTGGAAAAGACGGAGACAAGCCTGAATATAATTATTTAACTTGGTTCGGTATGCTATTTAGTGCTGGTATGGGAATTGGTCTTGTCTTTTGGGGGGCAGCAGAGCCTGTTTGGCATTTGCACGATCCGCCATTCCCGACAGAAACAGATGAAGAAGCAGCACGAGTGGCTATGCAGCATAGTTTCTTCCACTGGGGTTTTCATCCATGGGCAGTTTACGCGACATTAGCACTTGCTTTAGCCTATTTTCAATTCAGAAAAGATGAACCTGGCTTAATAAGCAGTACCTTAAAGCCGCTTTACGGGGACAGAATGAATGGTGGCTATGGGACATTAATTAATGTTATTGCTGTATTTGCTACTGTGTTTGGGGTGGCTACTTCATTAGGCCTTGGTGCACAACAAATCGGTAGTGGTTTAGAATTTATTACCAACACTATTTCTAATACGATCGAGACACAGCTCATCATTATTGTAGCAGTAACAGTCTTATTTATGCTTTCTGCGTTAACGGGATTAAATAAAGGAATTAAATTTCTAAGTACAACGAATATTGTCGTTGCATTTCTATTAATGTTTTTCCTATTATTTACCGGTCCGACGAACTTCATTATGAATTTTTTTACAACGACATTAGGTTCTTATATTTCAAATCTGCCTGAAATGAGTTTCCGTATGGCTCCATTTAATGAGGATAATGCAAACTGGTTAGAGGATTGGACCATTTTCTACTGGGCATGGTGGATTGCTTGGGCACCTTTCGTTGGAATGTTTATTGCACGTGTATCCCGTGGACGTACAGTGAGAGAATTTGTAATTGGTGTCTTGTTAGTACCAACACTTTTCGGTGCACTGTGGTTTAGTGTATTCGGTGGTTCAGCTATTCACCTAGAAATGAACGAAAATATAAACATTTACAATATCATGAACGAAGCCGGCTCTGAAGCGGCACTGTTTACCGTATTGGAAAACTTTCCATTAAGTTTAATTATGTCGATATTAGCCGTATTACTTATTAGTACCTTCTTCATTACCTCAGCTGACTCTGCAACTTTTGTTCTTGGTATGCAAACAACGAATGGAGATTTGAACCCTGATATTAAGGTAAAAGTTGCATGGGGTATTGTACAATCTGGTACAGCTGCTGTATTATTGTGGCAAGGTGGGTTACAAGCATTACAAACAGCCTCTATCATTGCGGCCTTCCCTTTTGCTATTATCATGATCATGGTGATCATCTCGATATTTAAAGCATTTAGAGAAGAAGCACGGTTGTATACATTAAAAAGAAAAAAAAGAGAACAGAGTTAAGCAAAAGAAGAACTGGGACAACAGAAATTTATAATACAAACAAATCCAAACGATTATTCAAATAGACCTTGAAATCGTTTGGATTTTCCTATTTATTAGGTTATTAGGAACATACTACGCACTAACTTCTGTTGCTTCGTCGTAATTTTTGAGAGGCTATCGTTGCGTAACAATCAGCCAGAGCATATGCTTTGCACTCGATATCATAAGACGTAAGTTAGTGAAAAGTATCCCCAATATTGCGCAATAATACGTATTACATCGTTCGTATTGGATGTGAAGAAAATAGGTTACGTTCCAATCTCTTTACGAATCCAAAAAGCGTTGTTTATCTTCCGGCTTTGGTATCATACATTGTTCTTTCTTACCAAACCAACGATAACGGTTGTTGGCAAAAATGTTATAGAGAAAATCACGAATTGGTTTTGGTATAATGAGAAAAATAGCGAAGAGGCGATAACCTCCTTTAAGCTCTTTCGCAATTCTTAATACAGCAGAGGACTTTGTATAAACACGACCTTTCTCCAACAGAACTAGACTATCCAAATCTTGAGAAACTTGATGTCGATCTACTAATTGTTGGCCAATTTCACTTTGTAATGATGCGAAGTGGAATTTTCGAGCGGGATCTCTCTTTATAATAAACTGTACGCTGCTACTACAAAAATTGCAGATTCCATCAAATAAAATAATTCTTTGCATACATAGCACCTCTTTCTTTCAATATAACAGATCTACTATGTACAGACAAAACGTATTACTTCTCTCTGCCAATACGCACTATCTTATCAAAAAATCATTTTAAAAATATTTGTTTTGTTTTTAGTAAAGAAAATCCCCGCTCACGATGGAACGAGGCTGTTTCTAAACATACTCTAATAATTGTTGTAGTTCGTCAACATATTCAGTTGACCCTGTCACGACTAATCGGTCATGTAATCTCAATTCTGTGTCACCATGTGGAACAATGGAATCCTTACCACGGAAAATGCGGACCATGATTACATCTCCTGTAAATGGAAACTCTCGTAAAAGCGTGCCTTCATAATTAGCATTATTCATGTTAATCTCATACAGTGCATTGTCCTGTTGCGTAAAGATATTGACAACATTTGGTGACTCAATTAATGCCTTCAAAAGTGTTTTAGAAGACAGTAATACAGAGAAAACATCTATCCCCATTTCCTGCAGTCTTTTTTCGATAGAGGCTATTTCACTACGAGCTATTACTCTTTCTACGCCGTACTCTTTAGCATAAATAGCAATCTCTTCATTCTTATACTCATCCCCAGTAGAGACCACTACTATATCATGGTCAAATACACCCGCTTCTTTTAAGGTTTGCAGATCATAATTATCGAGCTCGTTAATATCAAAAATAGACCGACGTTGTTTTTCTTCTACTTTTTCCTGTCTCGTATGGAATAAGTGTGTCTCAAATTCTTTCGGATCCAATTCACGTACAACAGGAATAGTTGCCTGATTGTTACCTATGAAAGAAATGGTTTGCTGATAGTCTGCCTCTTCTTGATTTACATAATATTTCTTGAAAAATGCCGGTGTAATTAAACAGGACAAGACAGCAACTAGAACCAAAGCTCCATGCATTTCACTTGTAATAATTTCTAACCGCTCCCCGATCGTCGCAGCAGCAATGACTAAAGATAAGGTTGATGTTAACAGCATACTTGCTGCAATAACTGTCTTGGTATCATACCACTTTTTCAAGAAAGCAACTGGAATGACTTTTGAAATGAGCAGTGCGATAAATAGTAACGGAATCAATGCTAGTACTTTTGGTTCCTCAAAAAGTGCCCATAAATCCAATTCCACCCCAACCATCACGAAGAAAATCGGAATTAAAAAACCATATCCAAAACTGTCCAATTTTTGTACTAATTCTTGGTTTGGGGCTAGCAAGGATACTAAGGCACCAGCTAAAAAGGCACCAAGAATATTTTCAGCACCTACTGATTCAGATAAGGCAACTAGAAAAATAATTAACGTAAACACTGCCCTTGTCCCAATTTGAATCGTACCTTTAGACATTGTTTCAATAAAGGACTGATTACGGAAATGCTTACCGACGAAATACAACAGCACACCAGCACCAAATAGAATTAGTAGTAACCACATATTACCGGATTCTTCACTATAGAAGGAAACAAATACTGCTAACAGTATCATCGTAACGAGATCCGCAATAACCGCAATTAATAAGATAGTTTGTCCCACGGTCGTCTGCATCGCTTGTGCTTCTTTTAAGGTAGGAACAACCACCCCTAGTGAGATCGTGGAAATAATTAACGTCATTAAGTAAACATTATCGATAAACCCTAGTAAAACGAAAAAATAAGAAAGTATAAATGACAAAGCTAAAATACCGCCAAAAACAAGACTAGCTAATAAAATTGGGTTCGGCATCTTTTTATTAGTTTTCTTTTGGTTTTTTTGTTGTTTTTTAGTAGAAAAAATAGAAAAATCTATTTCCAAACCGCTTAAAAACATTAAGAAAATAAAACCTAAAGTAGATAAAGTTTCGAGCCAATTACTTTCTTCCACAAGATTAAAACCACTATACCCGATAATTAAACCGACTATGATCTCTGCTACTACCACAGGGATCATTTTTAATCGCAATCTGTGTAACAGAATCGGTGTTAAAAATGCTGCGATAATGACAATAACCAGTGAACTGATAGATTCACCATGCTCCATTTCTACAGCACTCCCTTCTCCTTAGACTAAGAAGCTCATAAACGCAGTTGCCAAGCCAAAATAGATAAAAATGGAAATTAAATCATTTAACGTAGTGATAAATGGTCCGGATGCTACTGCAGGATCAATATTAAAGCGGTCCATTATCATAGGAACAAAAGCTCCAGATATAGTTGCTATTAATAGAGTAGCCATCAATGAAATTCCTACGATTATTCCTAAAAATACTTGATTATATAATAAGCTAATAAGTAAGATAATAATAATCCCACAACAAAAACCTGTAATTAGTCCTGTCTTCGTTTCCCTCCAAATTACTTTAACCTTGCCTTTTTTTTCTAGCTCTCCTGTTGAAATACTTCTAACTGCAACCGCCAGCGCTTGTGTTCCTGTATTTCCTGCCATACCAGCAATCAATGGAATAAAAGCTGCCAAAATGGCTACTTCTTCTAAAGCCGCTTCAAAGCGGGTTATAATACTGGCAGTAATCATACCAAGGAATAATAGAGCGATTAACCATGGTAATCTTTTTTTTGCAGAAGAAATAGCTGTATCCCCACTACTTTCAACATCTGATATACCCGCTAACTTGGAATAATCATCACTAGCTTCTTCATCCATAACGTCCATAATATCATCGACTGTGATGATTCCTAAAAGATGATCCTGAAAATCAACTACTGGAAGTGCAAGAAAATCGTAGTCACGCATCATTTGGGCAATGTCCTCTTGGTCTTCTCCAACTGGTACGGATACAACTCGCTCGCTCATTACATCTTGAATGAGCCAGTCACCTTCCGCAATGATTAAATCTCTCAATGAAATAACACCGACAAGCTTTTTAAAGGAATCGACAACATAAATATAATATATCGTTTCGGCATCAGGTGCTTCTTTTCTTAAGTGCCGCATCGCATCTTTCACGGTCATTTTGGTCGTAATCACAACAAATTCTGTTGTCATGATACTTCCGGCTGTTTTCTCTTCATAATGAAGCAACTCTTTAATTTCATCCGACGACTTTTTGTCCATTATCGTTAAAAAACTTGCCACTTTATTTTTATCTAATTCATTTAATATATCTACCGCATCATCTGTAGACATATGTTCCATTATTTTCGTTGCAAACCTTGGAACCATCTCAGTGATAAATGATGCAACTAAGTCTCGATCAACCTGTTCTATTACTTCAGCCATTTCTTCTGGGGATAGGTAAGAATAGACTAAAAAACGGATATCTTCATCCTGGTCTTCAAAAATCTTTGCTTGGTCATAAGGATGCAATTCTAAAAATTCCGCCCGAAATTGGTCAATCTGTTCATTGACTAAAGCCTTCTGTATCTTTTCCCACATTTCCATGCGCTCATGTTGTTCTAGATGTTCCATTATTCCAGCCCCCCTGTCACACTTCTGTACATTTCATACATCAGGATGTTAAAAGAATAACATATCTTCTATGAAAAAACGTTAATTTTACATTCATTTAAAAGAGAAGATGTTACAATAATAAAGGAAAAAAATGATTTGTATTCTCAAAAAGCTATTTATACACTATACTAGGAATAGATTATATTTTTCAAGAAAGAAAGGTTCTATCAATTATGTCGGAAAAAACCTCAAATGTTAAACTCGATTATTCATTACTACTAATCATTATTTCACTAGCCATTATTAGTATCTTTACCTTATATACGCTGGACTCGCATTTAAGTCAGAATCCACTCTATCAAAATATGTATCTAAAACAAATTGTCTGGTATATTGCCGGTTCAATGGCGGTTGCAATTATTATGATGTTTGATTATGATCGCTTACGGCAAGTATCCTGGTTACTTTATGGAATGGGTGTTTTATCCCTTATTATGCTTTATTTCCATTTCCCACCTGGTATTGCTAAAGAAGTTAATGGTGCTTGGGGATGGTTCGAGTTTCCGGTTCTGGGGACGATTCAACCAGCAGAATTCATGAAAGTATTTCTGATTATTTTTTTGGCTCATATCATGGTGGCACATAATGAGAAATATCCTGAGCATACAATCAAAATGGATCTTTGGTTATTATGTAAAATGGGTATCATCGCCCTTATACCAATTATTTTCCTTGCACAGCAGCCTGATCTTGGTGGTGTACTTGTATTAGCAGCTATTACTGCATGTATGGTGTTAGTGTCAGGGATCAAGTGGCGTATTATCCTAACGATAACAGGGACTTTTCTCATCAGTTTCGTAACAGTTATATACCTATACTTAACCTATACAGAGGAAATGAATCAATTCTTCTATGACAATAATTTGGACCATGTGGTTAGTCGTTTTCAAGGATGGCTGATACCTGAAGAGCATAGTCAGGGCGGTGCCTATCAAGTTGTTCGTGCAATGCTTGCAATTGGTTCAGGACAATTATCTGGAAAAGGGATCGGCAGTTTTGAAATGGCACACCGAATTCCTGAATACCATACAGACATGATTTTTACTGCTATCGCTGAACAATTTGGATTCTTCGGTTCCAGTATTGTAATCCTTGTATACTTCTTACTTATCTACCGATTAATATACATTGCGTTGAAATGTAAAGATCCGTTTGCTAGTTATATGGTTACTGGAATTATTGGTATGTTTACCTATCAAGTATTTCAAAATATCGGGATGTCAATCCAATTACTCCCTATCACTGGGTTACCATTACCATTTATTAGTTATGGGGGGAGTTCAACACTTACCTATATGATTGCTATTGGTATTGTCATGAGTATTTTTTATCGTATAAAAACCTATATGTTTGATGAATCATAAAAAATGAAGTAAGGGGAAAAACTATCAAAACTAAACATACCTCTTCTTTCTTCTTTAGATTAACAGATAGGAGTCATTTCGATGAAACTTGATATTATTGGTGATATTCATGGATGCTATCAGGAGCTACAATTACTGCTAAAACAATTAGGATATCAATCGGATAACGGTCTATTCCATCATCCAGAAGGACGTAAGCTTGCTTTTGTAGGGGACTTAACAGATCGAGGGCCACGTTCCCTCGATGTTATTCGTGTTGTCTATCAGATTGTCGTCGAACAGAAAATCGGCTATTATGTACCAGGTAATCACTGTGACAAATTATATCGTTATTTTCTTGGGAATAACGTGAAGCAACAACATGGATTGGAAACAACAGTTGCGGAATACCAACAACTTTCTACACAAGCAAAAAAAGAAATAAAAGAAATGATGATAACTTTGTATGAAAGTGCTCCTTTATATCATGTAATAAAAGAGTTACATACTATCATAGCTCATGCAGGGATACCTGAAAAATATATCGGTCGACATGATAAGAAGGTGAAAACATTTGTCTTATATGGGGATATTACCGGCGAAAAGCATCCTGATGGCAGACCCGTTCGTAGAGATTGGGCTAAGGATTATGATGGTGACAAATGGATCGTATATGGACACACCCCAGTTATAGAACCAAGATTTGTCAATCAAACGGTTAATATTGATACTGGTTGTGTATTTGGCAATAAACTAACGGCCTTCTCCTTACCGGAAGAAAAAATAGTTAGCGTCCCATCTACTTTACCATTTGTAGAGGAAAAGTTTAGATATTACTAATTTTTAACCATGATCATGATGTTGAGAAGAAAAGCGCAGTGTGTAAGGAGTAAAAGGAGCACGTATACTTCTGAACGGATACAAGTCATACTCTCAACGTTTATCTCGACTTTTACGACAAACAGTGCGCTTCCTTTTCAGATTTGTCAGTTCTTTTTTAATTGTTGCCAGACTTCTGCTAAATCTTCTGCAAGGGGGATTTCAAATTCCATTCGTTGCTTTGTAAGTGGATGATGAAAGCCAAGTTTATGACAGTGTAAAGCTTGTCGTTGTAATTTAGTACTATCTCCGTCATATAAACTATCACCAATTAATGGATGACCAATGAAGGAAAAATGAACGCGAATTTGATGGGTCCTTCCAGTTTCTAAATTAATTTCCACTAATGACACATTCTCAAGGACTTCTTTTACCTGATAATGCGTTACAGCTCTTTTTCCGGTAGAAGCAACCATCCTTTTGATAATCGAATTAGGTGATCTATCAATCGGATAGTCAAGTATTCCTTTCTTCTCCTTAAGTTGACCAGAAACAATTGCTTGATAGCTTCTATTCACTCTTCCTTCCTTCTGGTTCTGAAAAAGGATGGAATGGCTGTAACGATGTTTGGCAACTAATAACAAGCCAGATGTATCTCGATCCAGCCTTGTAACAACGTGTACCGTGTACGGCACTTTATGTTGATTATAATGATCAACAATTCCATTGGCAAGTGTATGTCTAGGATGATGATTGGACGGAATTGTCGCCATATACGGTGGTTTATTGACCACTACGACATCATCATCTTCATAAACAATATTAATCGGTATCGGTTCAGGGACTAATAATTCACTTCTTCTTTCTGGTGGAAATATCACCTCGATCACATCATTCTCCGCCAGTTGATAACGCACAGTTACACTTTTATCGTTGACTAACAGTTTACCACCCTCAAATTTTACAGAAGTTAAAATTCTTCTTGATAGTCCCCTGACTTGTAATAAATAATCTCGTAATAATAAGCCCTCGTGCTGCTTATTTACTTTCCATTTCAATTATTCCACCTACAATTATTATGATCTTTCATCAGAGATGAAGGAATCGTGTACTCTTTTCCAAAAAGGAAAGGCTCTAAAGCGAGCAAAACGGATTTTTTCATCCGAAACACGACATTCGATGCGATCAATATTATCGTACATTTCCGTATAATGGTCAACGGTAATGAGGAAATTTCTGTCATGATATAACGGTAATAGCTCACAGACGTGATGTTTCGGTAAAATTAATGGAGAACCAATTGTACGATATACACGATTATTAATTGATGCCATCTCTGTAATTTGTAATGCGTTGAGAGATGGATGTATAATTGCTCCACCTAATGCTTTATTGTACGCAGTACTTCCAGATGGTGTTGATACACATAATCCATCACCACGAAAGCGTTCAAAATGAGCACCTTTAATATGAACATCCATTGCAACCGTACCTTCTGAGGACTTTACGGAAACCTCATTCAATGCAACGAATTGTTTATTCTGATCACTATTAACTGGGTAGATTTTTATATCAAGCAGCGGATATTCCACCACTTCAAATGGTTTCTTTGCAATTTCAATAATTAACTTCTCTACTTCCTCAGGAACCCAATCTGCATAAAAGCCTAAATGACCAGTGTGAACTCCAATAAAGGCCGTTTCCTTTAATCGGTGTTTATACGTATGAAAAGCTTCCAGAAACGTTCCATCCCCACCAACTGAAATAACAAGCTCTGGTTTCTCTTCATCATATACAAGTGAAAATTCTGCTAAATATTGCTTCATTCGTGACTTGATCACTTCTGATTTATTGTCACTTCTCGACAGGATTGCAAAGCGCATGTTATCCTCCTCCGTTACTTATCATTATTATCTTTGTTTGTTTTAAAAATTCGTTGCGCCTCTTGGATTTCATCTTTTATCTTGGCCATTTCTTCATCTAATTTAAATGCTGCCTCTGCTGCACGCTTAAGCCTTGCTCTAATCTTTTCTGGAATTTGGCCCTCGTATTTATAATTAAGTGAATGCTCATTTGTTGCCCAAAAATTCATTGCTAAGGTACGAATCTGAATTTCAGCAATAATTTTCTGTTCTCCGTGAATCGTTTCTACAGGATAGGAAATAATCAAGTGATACGAACGATAGCCACTTTCTTTTTTATGATTAATATAATCTCGCTCTTCGATCACCTCAAAATCATTACGTGACTTCAATCGCTCGACGATATCATATATGTCATCAACAAATTGACAAACAACACGAACACCTGCAATATCCTGTAATTCCTCATCTATATGATCAATATGTATATTTTTTCTTCTCATTTTATCCTTTATGCTTGAAATTGGTTTTACTCTAGCCGTCACAAATTCAATCGGTGAGTGACTGGACTCATATTCAAATTGAGATCGCATACCTTTTAGTTTTACTTTTAATTCCTCAACCACCTGTGCATAAGGTGCCAAGAAGTTTCTCCAATTCATGTCTTGCACCACCTATGTTAACATTATCAGATTATATTTTATCATATATCCTGATAAATAAGTAATCTTTGCCATTTGTGACAGTGCCCATCATCCGTACCCTCCTTTGCATTAAGTTATCAAATTCTTTGCTTTTTTCCTTTAAATAATTCAAAATATAGTAGCATGAAGGGATGGACAATATGGCACAAGAAATCGAAATCGAATTTAAAAATTTACTAACAGAAAATGAATATCAGCAATTAGTACAACATTTTTGCACCTATGGTCTAATAGAAACAAGACAAAAAAACCACTACTTTGAAACAGCAGATTTCCAGTTAAAAAAACAGCATTCAGCACTTCGAATTAGAGAAAAAGAAGGGCAATTCCAATTAACATTAAAACAACCGAATCCAGATGGTCCGGGTTTATTGGAGACCCATTGTCATCTAACATCTAAAGAAGCACAACGGTGGATAGATGGACAAATTTGTTGGAAGGAAGAAATAGGAACTGCACTAAATTCTTTGCGTATTGATATCCAAGATTTAAAATATGGTGGAATGCTGGAAACTTATCGGCTTGAATGTAATTGTAACCATACAACTGTTGTTCTCGATAAGAGTCACTATAATGGCTATACAGATTATGAATTAGAATTAGAAGCAGAAAGCGAACAACATGGAAGAAAAGTTTTTCAAGAGCTATTAACGGCTCATCATATCCCAAAAAGAAAAACTGCGAATAAGATTGAACGGTTTTATCATACACTATAAAACAAGGAAACGCTTTCTTGTTATCTGTTCAATAACAGATAAACACTTGTTATGAAAAGGATTAAACTACCAAAACACATAATTTGCTAGTTCCATGTAAACACTGTTACAATATAGTCACATAAAGAGAGAACTATTTAGAAACATGAATGAAAGGTTTGGAGGAATATGAGAGAAGAAGTAAGCTCCATTTATGAAGCGATAGGTGGGCAAGAAACGATTGATCAATTAGTGGAAGCTTTTTACGCACGAGTATCGGAACATCCTGATCTAATTCCAATTTTCCCAGAAGACTTTACCGAAGTGGCAAGAAAACAAAAACAATTTTTAACACAATTTTTTGGTGGTCCACCGTTATATATACAAGAACATGGGCATCCTATGATGAGAAAGCGTCATTTACGCTTTCCTATTACACCAACACGGAGAGACGCATGGCTTTCCTGTATGGAGGGTGCACTCGAAGAAGCAAACATCCAAGAGCCATTTCGAAGTGCAATGTTTGATCGGCTAACCCTTACAGCCAATCACATGATGAATACGCCTGAAGAGAAAGGAGAATCATTGTGAATTGGAATTCTGCCGGGTCTTGGCAACCTCAAGATCGTAACCAAACAGCACATTATCACTTTATCGATATCTTAAAAAAGCCAATTGAAATTTATGTTTTTATTGATCCACTTTGCCCAGAATGTTGGTCTTTAGAACCGTATATAAAGAAGCTCACGATTGAATACGGCCGTTTTTTTACAATAAGAACGATTCTAAGTGGACAATTGACCAATTTGCATAAAGATATATTTGAAAAGCCACGTAAATTAAAGGATATATGGGAAAAAACAGCAAGCCGTACAGGCATGAGCTGTGATGGAGATCTTTGGATTGAAAACCCTATTCATTACCCTTGGCTTGCTTCCATTGCAATAAAAGCGGCAGAATTGCAAGGTAAAAAAGCTGGTAAGCGATTTTTGCGAAAATTACAGGAACTTGCCTTTTTAGAAAAACAAAATATTTCACAAGAGGAAGTATTATTGGAATGTGCTAAAAAAGTCCACTTGGATATAGAGGAATTTCGAGAAGATCTGTACTCTCAATCTTCCAAAAAGGCTTTGCAATGTGACTTGAAAATCACGAAAGAAATGGACGTAGAATATATCCCGACAATGGTTTTCTTTAATGAATCAGAAGACGATGATGGATTAAAAATTTCCGGTATCTATCCCTACGAAATTTATGTCAAGGTTTTGAAGCAAATGCTACAAAAAGAACCACTTCCAGCAAAAAAGCCTAAATTACTCGATTTCTTATCACATTATGATTTTGTGGGAACAAAAGAAATAGCGGTTGTCTATGACTGGTCTATAGAAAAAGCTGAAAAGGAAATGAAAAAGTTACAGTTGAAGCAACTAGTAGAAAAAGTACCGGTAAAGTTTGGTTATTTCTGGAAATATTCTAAATAGAAAAGAGGGCATGTTACAGAACATGCCCTCTTTTCTTATCCTATTACTAGATAAGGGATGGGAGAAAGTTTCAGGTCAAACAAAGGGGTTGTTTGTTTAACTTATCTTCACTATATCAAGCATGAAGCTCATTGACAATATGTTTGTGCACAAATTCACAAAAGTGTCACACTTCTATACTTAGTGGAGGTTGCATAATATGTAATAAGTTGAAACACAGGATATATTAGGCATATTGAGAGGTGATCATCATGAAAGTATTACTATTTATACTGCCGCTTTTTGCGTTTATCCTTAATATTTTCGGATTAATGCGTATGATTCCGCTTTATATTACCATTCCACTATTATTTGTAACTATTTACATGACGATATACTTTATGCGTGATAGAAGACAATTCAAAGGATTCCAAAAGGCCACCAGATGAAGTGGCCTTTTTGTTATCCTAAATATTTTAATTAGCCTGATCTAATAATTTTTCCATTTCATCTAACTTTTCCTCAAATACCTTTAATGCATTAGTAATCGGCGTTTTCTCCGTCATATCAACACCAGCCTTTTTCAATACTTCGATTGGATAGTCACTGCTTCCTGCTTTCAAGTATCCGAGGTAACGTTCTACTGCTGGCTCTTTTTCTTCTAAAATTTGAGCGGCTAGTGATTGTGCTGCAGCATATCCTGTTGCATATTGATATACATAATAATTGTAGTAGAAATGTGGAATACGAGCCCATTCTAATCCAATCTCTTCATCTACAACGAGATCATGCCCAAAATACTTTTTATTCAAATTATAATACAATTCCGTTAAACGGTCTGCCGTAAGTGCTTCCCCATCCTGTGCCAGTACATGAATGTTATGCTCAAATTCAGCAAACATTGTCTGTCTGAACACAGTGCCACGGAAGCCTTCTAAAAAGTGATTAAGTAAAAATAATTTTTCTTTTGGATCATCCGTTTTCTCTACTAAATAATTATTTAGTAACGCTTCATTACAAGTTGAAGCAACCTCTGCAACAAAAATGGAATAGTTCCCATAACGGTATGGTTGATGTTCATGTGTATAATAGCTATGCATGGAGTGGCCAAGCTCGTGTGCCAGTGTAAATAAATTATTTAGATTATCTTGCCAATTCATTAAAATATATGGGTTAGTACTGTATGATCCGGAAGAATATGCGCCACTGCGTTTTCCTTTGTTTTCCTCCACATCAATCCAACGATCACTAAATGCTCTTTTCATGACATTTAAATAATCTTCCCCTAAAGGTTTTAACGCTTCTATCACTGTTTCTTGTGCTTGGTCATAAGTAAATGTCATATCCACATCTTTAACTAATGGAGTATACAAGTCATACATGTGTAATTCATCTACATCTAAAACCTTTTTCCTTAATGCTACATATCGTTGAAGTAATGGTAGTCCTTCATGGATAGCCTCAATTAGATTATCATATACTTTCTCTGGAATATTATTTTTATTTAATGCAGCTTGCCTTGCTGAATCATAATTACGGATTTTAGCATAAAAATTATCTTTTTTGATAGCACCTTGTAACGTCGAAGCAAATGTATTCTTTAAATTACCATATGTCTCATACATTGCTTTAAAAGCATCATGTCGAACACGTTGATCCTTTGACTCAAGGAAATTAATATAGCGACCATGTGTTAAATCGACTTCGTTTCCGTCTTCATCTTCTACAGCTGGGAACGTTAGATCTGCATTGTTAAGCATACTAAATGTTTGTGATGCGCTATCTGTCACTTCAGATGCTTCGGCTAATAGTGCTTCTTCTTTTTCTGATAAAACATGTGGCCGCTGACGATTAATTTCATCTAAAGTATGTTTGTATAAATTTAATTCTTTATGCTCCTTCAAATATTGTGCTAACGTTTCCTCATCGAGTTTTAAGATCTCAGGTGTAATAAAACTCATCTTACTGGAAGCCAGGGTAATTAAATTTTCCGCTTTTCCATTCATTGCTTGATAGAAAGAGTTAGTCGTATCCTGATCATAACGCATATGCGCGTATGTATAAAGCTTACTCAATCGATCTGAAACTTTATCTTGTAATTGTAACAATTGATATACTTTCTCTGCGCCATCCTTTAACTTCCCTTGAAAATCATCAAATTTAGGTAATAACCCTTTTACCTCTTCCCATTCTTTCTCCCACTGTTCGTCTGTTGGAAAAATATCCTCTAATCTCCATGTTAATTCAACTGGTATTTCTTCACGTTTCGGTAATGCTTTCTGAGACTTTGCCATTTTTATTCCTCCTTCTTTCTCATCGTTACCTTATTATAACGTATTTACCTGTTGTTCATACAAGTAGTACGATTTACTTGGTATTTGGTTGCAGAGACATCTCTTAAAATACCTATACGCACTAACAACTTTAAATATTCACAAACAGGATCATTTACTGAGAGGATTAAAGGAAAGTGTGTAGAAGGATGATAATGAGCACGAAGAAGGTATTTCGCTTGATTGATGGTGAAATAATCTTTTTTTAGCAGCAGCTCAATGTAGAGTTTGGATTGCCATATCCATGGGGCTGTTTTCATCTGATATTGAGTAGTGATGGGAAGATAGCTAAAGGAAGGTAAGGACTGGGTATTGAAATGATGCAGATATAACCATTTGCGCCAATTTATCTCCTCACGGTGGGTCTGAGGAACAGGACGATATCGCCATTTCTTTTTATATTGTTGCCAATAATGATGAAACAAATCTTTATTTCGATATCTTGGTCGAAATAGATCCTGCCACTTAAGTGCTGGTAGCGAAGATATATGTAATGACCCGTATGTCTTTGTTTTCGACAAGAAAATCATGTCTTGATAGATAATCCAACTTTTAGTATTGGAACAGTAATAATATTGGCTTATCGGTAATGACGAATGGAATTTGTGTAAGAAGGCTAGATTGTTGGAGGTAATGCTAAGAGAGTGGGCGCCATTTCTTTTCAATTTATTGGCACCAAGAATCCAGATAGGGATAACACCAATGGATTGATATCCTTTAGTCCTTTGACAAATTTCTAAAGTAGAAATTGGCGCACACTGATATTCAATTGCAATTCTTTTTCCATTTATTTCAAGGTAGATATCAGCTCTTTGCTTAATATTGGGTAAGTAATACTCTAATTCCACCAAATGCCCTTGTTCTTTTAGCCAAAGATATATGTCTTTTTTTCCATTTTCATGATAACTTCCTTCACCTGAAAGAGTGCACTTACTTTTAGGGTAGTGGGCAAAATGTGGAGTATTCTTTAATCCGGCTTTTATGAGTAATCGTTCTTTACACTCTGGACAATAAAATATTTCTTCCTTCTTTTGGCTAATTTCATCTCGATTCATTTTCCAAATAGCTATCAGTTCGCCTGTTTGGTTTAAAGCTTGTAAAATAACAATCACCTCCATATAGATATTATTCTACATAAAGGTGATTTCTCCTGCATTACGATACTGGTTTTCCAGGGATTGTATTTTTGATAAAGAACGCTAAAACAAACCCGACTATCGAAATAATGCCAGCAACTAAAAATGAAATATTAACACCATGGAGCATACCAGCTATTCCTTCTGATGGAATCGCTTGTGTCATCATAACCGAAACAAGTAATGCTGTACCAAGCGCTCCTGACATTTGACGCATCGTGTTATTCATTGCTGTACCATGAGGTATTACATCGTTTGGTAATTGATTCAATCCAGCAGTAGTTACCGGCATCATCACCATGGAAATACTAAACATCCTAATTGCATTCACTGTTGTAATATAAGCAAAGCTTGTCTCTGGTGTTAAAATGGCGAATAAGAAAGTGGTGACACTCATTATTCCTAAGCCGATCACCGCTAACCATTTAGCACCGAACTTGTCGAATAACCGGCCTGTAACAGGGTTCATTAATCCCATTAAAATGGCACCTGGCAATAATGCTAAGCCAGATTCTAAGGCAGTAAATCCTAAATAATCTTGCATCATTATTGGCAGGATTATCGCTCCTCCTATCATCGCTAAAAAGGAGACCATGCCGATTCCAGTCGTTAATGTGAACATATTATACTTAAAAATGCGAAATTCCAAAATTGGTTTTTCCAATCGAAATTGACGCTGGATAAAGAAATATAATGTTATGGCTCCGATAATGAGCGGAATTAGTACCATTGCACTTAACCAGCCATGATTAACATCCCCAGCCATACTAAATCCATACAGAATTCCACCAAAACCTAGAGTGGATAAAATAATGGATGTAACATCTACCTTTGGAAAAGTCTGTTTCGTTACGTTAACTAAGATCTTATTGGCCACAATTAAATCAATAATTGCAATCGGTAAGACGACATAAAATAAGCTTCTCCATGGAAAATTTTCGACTAACCATCCTGAAAGTGTTGGACCAATCGCTGGTGCAAAAGCAATAATCATACCAAATAGCCCCATTGCGGTTCCACGCTTTTCAATTGGATAAATTAAAAACATAATTGTCTGCATTAACGGCATCATAATACCGGCACCAGCGGCTTGTAGGACTCTTCCTACCAATAACACGGAAAAAACTGGAGCTACTGCTGCAACTAATGTACCGAGAGCAAAGCTCCCCATTGCCGTTAGAAATAGTGCTCTTGTTGTGAAACGTTCAATCAAAAATGCGGTAACTGGAATCATAATCCCATTAACAAGCATAAAAATCGATTGTAACCACTGCGCAGTAGCTGCGTCGATTTCTAAATCTGCCATAATATGTGGTAATGCTGTTCCTAGTAAGGTTTGATTTAATATTGCTACAAACGCACCTGACATTAATACAATCATCAAGGGAATACGTTTTATCTCTATGTCGTTATTCATTCTTTTCCTTCTTTCTATTTTTGCATATAGGTTATATCATACCACAATATTTCGATATACGAAATAAATGCATATGTTTTATAATAATGACAGTAATTCTATTATATGCTGATCTGACAATTTATATTTTTCTTTAGGAAGAAGGAACCAATTCAATTATCTCTTTATCACAGTGCTAAACGTCTGTATAACCACCACTTTTATTTGGAAATGGATACAAAAAAACTAAGCATCATTACTGACGCTTAGTTATCGTGAAAAGTGTTCACTGACTTGTGCCAATGCATCTTCTTCAAAGATGACTTTACCGTATTCTTCTACAACAAATACAGTAACGGTTGATTCCTGACCAAATTCCAAAATTTGACTAATTAAATCTTCTTGTTCATCATCTGTCAAATATTCTTCATCAAATCTGGTAATCAACATGTACTGGTTATTGTAGTAATATAATTCATCTCGCATTCCTATAGACGATTCAAACACATGACTTAATTGAATAATATCCTCTAATTCTTTGAAGTTTACCACCACGACAAAATCTTGACCGTATTGGTGTTCCATTTCTGGTACTTCTTTCTCTGTTGGACCGAACTTCTCTTCTAAAAGTGATTCAATCTTATCGTCTACTGGCATATCAAGCGTCTTACCTGATTCAGTCGGTAGCTGAAGGTTTTGACCATCTTTAGAAATTTGCGCTTTAGTTACCACAATTTCTAACCCTTTTTCAAGAGCTTGCACTTGAATCCATAACGGACCATCAATTTGGAAATCTTCTTCGTTGTAATTGACTTCATCCATTACTTGCCAGAAAAGTTGTTCACTCTTCTCCCGATTATACCAAATTTCTTCTCGGTCAAAGCCACGGTCTTCAATGTCCATATAAGAGATGTAAAATTTAATTGTATTTTCATTTATTCTTTCTATTTCCATCCTTTAACTCTCCCTTCTTATTTAAGTGATTGGGTTGGAAGGGATCACTGTTCATCTATCTAAACCCTTATTATATATATACCCTTTGGTCATCCTTTTAAGGATGTTACCTCTATTGTATGATAATTACTGCATATTTGAAAACATAAATACCTAAAAAATTTAAAAGATCTTACAATAATGTATTAATTATAGATTGTAGCTTATTATACCCTATTTGTCACTAGTTAATTGCTTCAATTCATGAAAAAATAACATGATCATTCGTCAATTAGCAATAACAGCACACATCGGGAAATCACCTAGCTTTTAAAGCACACCTACCGTGTTACTGTTTGTTTTTAACAAAAAAGCAGATCTAAAAGTAAGATCTGCTTTTCCATTTTAGTTTACCATTTTTTGTGCTTCTCTTAGTTGGAATGTACGAACCGTACGTGGCAAGAAGCGACGAATTTCGTCTTCATTATATCCAACTTGAAGTCTTTTCTCATCGAGAATAATAGGTCTTCTTAATAATCCAGGATTATCTTGAATCAGTTGAAATAAATCTTTTAATGGCAATTGATCCAAGTTTACATTTAATTTCTGGAATACTTTCGAACGAGTAGAAATAATCTCATCTGTTCCGTCTTCCGTCATTCGTAAAATTTCTTTAATCTCATCAAGCGTTAATGGTTCTGAGAATATGTTGCGCTCTTTATATGGAATATCGTGTTCCTCTAACCATGCTTTCGCTTTACGACATGATGTGCAACTTGGCGAGGTATAAAGTGTTACCATGTAACTTCACTCCTCAAAATGGAATTTATAAATTAGATGCTTGTCACTTACATCTTTTATTACTTTAAAATAACTTTAATCTATCATCTATGTACTAAGTATACTATATCTTGTAGCTGAATGATAGGGTATTATGTGTTTTTCTTCACTTTTTACATATCTTTTATATAAAAAGTATACCCTCCCATTTTATCCATAAACACATTTTTTTCAGATTGTTAATTTTTTTTTTCATCCTCTTGTTTATCTAATGCTTCAAAGATATTAACCGTACCTTTATCCTGGTCATATGTTAGTACTTCATCGACAGGTTGATAAGATTTACCGTAAATTTCTTGATCCTTATACGTATGGATATCTTCGTACATTTTTTTCATCTTTGCATAGATTTCTTGTTCATTTTCTCCTGATGGCGACCAATATAATATTTCAAGTTTATTTGCCTCATCTGTTGCTAATGATTTTCTTGTATAACCAATTGATACCGCATGTTTAAAGCCTTCTCGTTGATAAAAGCGTAACCTTTTTGTTGAATCACTATCCTGGTAATCATATGGTTCAACCTCTAAAATAATTGGTTTATTTTTTTTCTTCAGTTTTTCGATAAGTTGATGGCCAATTCCTTGACCACGTGCATCCTTTGATACATATACATAGTCGATAAAAAGAAAAGTGGGGAACTCAGCATACATTAATACGTGATGTGGTCCTTCATCTTTATAATAGACGTCCCCCTTTTCTTTCAAAAGTAATTCCATATGTTGCTTTGACTTCATTTCCTCCACAGGAAAATATTGATTTAATTTCTCATACCAATTCAAAGACTCGACTCCCCTTCATAGATTCATCGATTTATGCATAAATCAATTTCATTATTCCCATATATGCTATATTTAATCGTTAAAATAATAATATTCATTTATTTATAGAAAAGACCTCATACTATGCGCGGCTAGTCTAATGGGGTATAATCTACTCCTTCTGTATAGGTATTTCCAGCATTCCATATTAAAAATTCATCAATACCATTCTCATTTAAAGCTCTTATTTGTGCTTCGACTTCTTCCACACCATATTGGAAAGTTGGACCACTATATAGCCATGGTGCTTCAAAATCTTGAATCCATGGTCTGGATACAGGCGGATTGTCTAATGCACCTAATACTTCATTTTCTACCTTGGCATATTCATTCACTAACCGATATGGTTCTTTATCAGGAAAGTCAATGCCAAAGTAAGGTGTCCAATGACTTGGGTAAATCATTGATGAAATGACATCAACATTATCTGCAATTCTTGAAAAGTTTTGCCCAATTCCTGGTGTTTCTTCGATCGTTGCCGCATAGCCGAATATATCAACCGAGACATCTACGTTGTAGGGTGCTAATTCTTCTCTTGCATATGCAACAAAATCTGTCACAGCTTCTACTCTTTTTTTAATATCGTCAAGATCAACATCTTCATATTCCCCTTGATCATATTCTAATTCCTTATCACGTTTTTCAAAACCTTCTGGGAATCTCACATAGTCAAACTGAATTTCTTTAAAACCGAGCTCAGCTGCTCTTTTAGCAATGTCAAGATTATATTCCCACACTTCTTGTTGGAATGGACTTACAAATGATTCACCTTTACTATTTGCCCATACTTCACCATTTTCTGTAAAGGATAAATCTGGTCTTGCTTTCGCTAAAACTGAATCTTTAAATACTACAACTCGTGCTATCGGGTAGATTTGTTTCTCCTCAAGTGTTTTTAATAATTCTTTTGGATCCTTTATGAGATTCTGTGCAACTCCTTCGTATGGTAACTCTTCCTCAGGCTTATATGTCACATATCCATTATCTTCTTTTATATCAACTACCATCGCATTCAAATCTGTTGAATCAATAAGATCTATTAACGTTTCCATGCGACTTCCCCCTGCAGAATTTCCAGTCACATAAATACCACGTACAGCATCAGGATACTCAAATTGAAAATCAGATACATATGAAAATCGTGCTAACACTTCCGGCAGTTCATAACTTGAGAATTCTGCTTTTTTCTTTAAATGGGATTGTGCTAAAAGCGCTTCCTCTTCTTTTGCACTTATCGTAGTTGTAGCTGCAACTAACAATATACTTACTGTAATTACCACGCTGAATGACCATTTTAAATATTTACGCATTACCTATCAAACTCCTGCGACTTAAAATTATGTACAAGCCTATTATAAAGAATTTAAGTCCTTTTTTGTTAATTTATGTTGAAAAAATATAACAAAACTCGAATTTGATTCTTTATTCTTAATTTTGCTGATAGCCAAACGAAAAAAATGAGTTAAACTACCTAGTAAGGCAAAAGCCTTGGAAATTATCCAAGGCTTTTAGTTATAAATTAGCAGACATTGCTTTAACAATATTTACAATAATTGCTTACCAACTTGCCTTCTTAAGACCAGGTATTTGGCCCTTGTATGCAAACTCTCGAAGACAGATTCGACACAATTGAAATTTCTTCAAAACACTATGCGGTCTGCCGCAATGTTTACATCGAGTATATTCTTGTACTTTGAACTTCTTTGGCTTTTGTTGCTTCACCACTAATGACGTTTTTGCCATGCGACAACCTCCTTTTATCATAAAAGAATAGTTTATCACATATCCTGATTATCGCAAAATGTAATTAATGGAAAAAAATGATCCCAGTTGATTATTTAAGCAAGCTTTTACTCTGGTATATATGGTAAATCACGCTTTTCAGGAACGTTAATGACATGCGTATCTGTGTAGGATAGGATTCCTTCCTTACCATATTCGCGCCCGATTCCTGATTGCTTCACCCCTCCAAATGGGAAGCGCACATCAAGCCCTTGAACTGCAGCTGTATTAATCATTGTAGTACCAGCCTGAATATGTTTGGCAACCTGAATAGCATGTTCTTCTTGTCCCCATACGGAACTAGTCAATCCATAAATACTGTCATTAGCAAGTTCAATTGCATGTTGTTCATCCTTAAACTTCAATATGGGTACAGTTGGACCAAATTGTTCCTCTACAACGATTGGATCGTTTTGATCAGCTCCTAATACGACAGTAGGTTGCATGAAATAACCTTTGTCAAATAAGTCTTGATCAAGTATTGTACCTAATTTGATCACCTTAGCTCCCTTATCTTCAGCATCATCCACAAGACTTTGCACATATTCTGCTTGCTTTCGATTATTAACAGGTCCAACTGTCACCCTCTGATCAAAAGGATCTCCCACTTTAATCCACTTGTTAGCAGCTTCTATATACTTCTCCACAAACTGATCATAAATAGATTGATCCACATAGATTCTTTTCGCAATCATACATATTTGTCCTGCAGTGAGAAAATTAGCGATAACAAGACGTCTCATTGCCTTTTCATCATTCACATCAAAATCACTTAAGACAATGGCAGCATCATTTCCACCTAATTCTAATGTCATATGTTTAATAGTGTCGGCAGCTGCCTTCATAATGTGTTTTGCTGTTTCTGTTCCTCCTGTGAAGGCAATCTTTTCTATTTTAGGATTTGATGTTAACTCCACACCAACATCTGCTTCCCCATGAACTAAGTTTAATACTCCTGGCGGAAACTCATTTGCAATGATTTCAATTACTTTACTGACAGCAAGAGGTGCTAAAGGGCTTGGCTTTAAGACCATTGTGTTACCAGCTAATAATGCTGGTGCCACCTTAATAGTGGAGAGTGAGATCGGATAATTCCAAGGGGAAATAGCAGAGACAACACCAATTGCATCTTTTGCAATGATGGTCTTGCCATTATCATGCTCCTGCACTTCATTTTTCAAGACGTCCTTTACATTATCACAAGCATACTCCATCCACATTAAAGAAACGGCTATTTCACCTTCCGAATCGTAAAGTGGCTTTCCGTGTTCACGTGTCAACAATTTGGCAATTTCAGATGTTGCATCTTTTATTTTCTGAATCGCTCTCCTCATACGATCAATTCGTTCATCAATAGGGCTTTCGCGCCAAGTTGTAAAGGTATCATGAGCTATATCGATTGCCTTTTGTGTATCTTCCACTGTATTAACTGGTGCATAGCCAACAATTTCATCCGGATTGGTAGGATTTTCACGTGGTTCATGTTTTTCAGCCTTATATTTCTCACCATTAATAATAGCATCGATTACGATTGAGTTTTCTGACACTGATTATCTTCCTTTCTTGGATCATTCATTGTTATTATATCCCTTGCTTACAGGATAATGCATGATGAGGATTTTCATAGTAGATGAATCTTCCTGATCGGCACTAAAGTAAGCTTCCAACTTTTCCTCACAAATGTTATGATAAAATGGAACTTTGACCTATGAAGGTTTTACCCTCACTGAATATTCGTGAAACATAGCAGGGAGTTAACCCTAAACTCATTTTTATATTACTTAAAGCTTGAAGTGGAGTCTTACAGACGTTTACCATCATAATAAAAAGAAATAATGATATGTTGGGAAAAACAGAGCAAGTAATAATAAGAAATTATTCACAATATGTGATAGAATCAATAAAATAAGTTTACTTAATGGAACTAATATTAATACAATAATAAAATAAGCTTCTTTATCAGCAAAAAATAACGAAGAACTATATTGAGGTGAAGATGGATGAAAACAATTTTTTCAGGTATTCAACCAAGCGGAAGTTTAACATTGGGAAACTATTTAGGTGCAATGAAGCAATTTGTGACACTACAAGAAGATAATCAGTGTTATTTTTGTGTGGTGGACGAGCATGCGATTACTGTACCCCAAGATAGATTAAAGTTACGGGAAAATATTAAATCACTTGCAGCACTATATATCGCTTCCGGAATTGACCCAGCAAAATCTGTACTTTTTATTCAATCGGAAGTTCCTGCACATACACAATTAGGTTGGATGTTACAAACGGTCAGTTACATAGGAGAATTAGAGCGAATGACTCAATTCAAAGATAAATCTAAAGGTAAAGAAGCAGTATCGGCTGGTTTGTTAACCTATCCACCGCTAATGGCTGCTGATATTTTGTTATATAAGACAGATCTTGTCCCTGTTGGGGAAGACCAAAAACAGCACCTTGAGCTAACACGTGATTTAGCACAACGATTTAATCATCGTTATAATGAGATTTTTACCGTTCCAGAAATCAGCATTCCAAAAGTTGGTGCTCGCATCATGTCATTACAAGAGCCAACGAAAAAAATGAGTAAATCAGATGATAATCAGAAGGCATCTATCTTTATGCTAGATTCAGCAAAACAAATTGAAAAGAAAATTAAAAGTGCCGTTACCGATTCTGATGGTATAGTCAAATATGATAAAGAAAATAAACCAGGAATAAGTAATTTGTTAACTATCTATGCTAGTTGTACAGGTGAATCAATTGAAGAATTGGAACAAAGATATCAAGGTAAAGGTTATGGTGAATTTAAACAAGACGCGGCGAATGCTGTAATAGAGACATTACGTCCAATCCAAGAACGTTATTATGAATTAATTGAGTCAGAAGAATTGGATGATTTACTTGATCAAGGTGCTCATAAAGCTAACCTAGCTGCAAATAAAATGTTACAAAAAGCCAAAAAAGCAATGGGACTAGGCCGAATTAAAAAGAAGAAAAAATAAACTAAAGAAACCTTGGAGGTAGTGGTACCCCAAGGTTTCTATTCTTATTAAAACAACTTAAGATCGTAATGATTTAGTTGAATATGGTTGTTGCTCTCGTTCCCAGATATCCTCATAAAAGGCTTGACCTTTAATTATTTGTTCACAGAAATTTTCATGCTTACTACTCCATCCAATCACCAAATCTTGGTAAAGCTTTTCCCATGCTTCCTTAAATGTCATTTTTTTAATGGTATGATATTGCTCAGGCGCCCATTCGGTTAGCCAGTATCTTATTTCTTCCAGTCGATTTCCTACTTCTAATTGATCCATTGCTATCATCAGCAATTGTTTTAATTGACGCTCTCTTCTAGTAAGGCCGACCATATATTCTGGCGGTAAGGATAAAATGTGAAACTCTTTATCTATATGGGTTGGTAAGGAATATGATTTGGCGGTTCTTCCTTTAATCAGATCGTATACTAATCGCTCCTGACGAGGTATTAATCTACTTTTTCGAATGGGGATGTGATATCCCATCGTATCAAATGCTAGTACCGAGAAACCGTCTGTGATGATACAAGCATAATCCAATTGTTCTCGTTCCTGGTTTTTACGAATATATGCTCGTTGATAAATTTGATCGAGCATTGACTGAGGTATATCTTGCAAATCATTTTCAATGTATTCAAAGGTTTTGTCATCGATGAAGAGTATCGGAGCTTGATCCAGAATTTCTATACCATCTGATTTTCTCCATTCATGGAAGGGACATACATTATAGCCATTTTCTTCTCCTTCAAACCAATTGACCCATACATCATGTAAATACAACATATGACGAACCCTCACTTTGACTAATCTGTTTTATCAAACAGTATGACCAATACAAGATAATTTATTCTTTTCTTGTTATTATTTAACAGAAAAGAGGGTCATCTTTTGTACGGATATTCCCATAATAATAAGGCCGAGGAAGAAGAAATAACATTCAATTTTTGTTTGGACAATCGCAAGATAATCAAGTAATGACAACCCAGCAGGGATAAAATTTAAATAAAGAATAATAGATACGCCACCTGAAATCGCTAAACCAAACCCTATTAAAAAAAGCAACACGTAAATCACCTTAACCCGCCCCTTAACTACTTTGTACTCATTATATGTACAAGCCTCTAATCTATGACAAAAGGGGGTTTATAGATTTGTTAGCAAGATAATTGCTTCCCTTGGCGAGATGTTCTACGCTCACCGTAAAAATAAAAGCAAAGACTAAAAAAGAGGGCAGCAATTCTGCCCTCCTAATTGTTATTATTCATATTTTTTGAATGCGAGTGTTACGTTGTGACCACCAAAACCTAGGGAGTTACTGATAGCAATGGTAATATCCCTTTCGATCGCTTCGTTTGGTACGTAGTTAAGATCACATTCTTCATCTGGTGTCTCATAGTTAATTGTTGGTGGTAAAATACCCTCTTCAAGTGCTTTAATACACGCTATAGACTCAATGGCACCAGCAGCTCCCAGTAAGTGTCCTGTCATAGATTTTGTTGAAGATACATTCATCTTATAAGCATGATCTTTAAATACTGTCTTCATTGCTTGCGTTTCAAAAGAATCATTATATTCTGTACTCGTTCCATGCGCATTAACATAATCTACTTGCTCTGGAGAGATTTCAGCATCATCCAATGCTTGTTGCATTGCACGAGCTGCTCCTTCGCCTTCTGGGGCAGGTGAAGTAATATGATATGCATCTCCAGACGCACCATAACCGACGATTTCAGCATAAATCGTCGCTCCACGTTCTTTTGCAGATTCTAGCGATTCGAGAATTAATATGCCGGCACCTTCACCCATAACAAATCCATCACGATTTTTATCGAAAGGTCTACTTGCAGTATTCGGGTCATCATTGAAAGACAATGCTTTTGCTGTAGAAAATCCGGCAAAAGCCATTGGTGTTAATGGTGCCTCTGCTCCTCCAGTAATCATGTAATCAGCATCTCCACGTTCAATTACTTTAAAAGCATCACCGATGGAGTTTGCTCCTGATGCACACGCGGTTACCGAACAGTTGTTAATTCCTTTTGCTCCGAGCTGGATTGAAACTTGACCAGCTGCCATATCAGGAATAAGCATAGGTACGAAAAATGGACTGACACGACGGTAACCCTTATCGACAAATTTTCTAAATTGCTCATCATATGTGGCCATTCCACCGATACCAGAACCAATCCAAACACCGACACGATTGGCGATTTCATCTGTTATTTCTAAGTTAGCATCTTCTACTGCCATTCTTGCGGCTGCAACTGCATATTGAGTAAAAAGATCCATCCGCTTGGAATCTTTTTTGTCCATATAGTCAGTTGGATTGAAATCTTTCACTTCTGCTGCTACCTTTGCCGGAAAGTCATCTTTATTTACTTTTGTCACATAGTCGATTCCTGAAGTACCAGCTTTAAGATGGTCCCAAAATTGATCAATGGTATTTCCTAAAGGTGTCACGGCACCCATACCAGTAATAACCACTCGATTTTTACTCATATCGATTCCTCCCTTTCTCTATTTACCCCATTTTAATGCCACAGCTCCCCAGGTTAAGCCTCCTCCGAAACCAACCAAGACAACTAAATCATTATCCTTTATTTTACCGTTTTTTACGCCTTCAGATAAAGCGATAGGTATCGATGCTGCAGAAGTATTTCCGTATTTATTAACATTTACTGCCATCCGATCTTCTGCAATACCTAAACGCTGTCTGGCAGCTTCCATAATCCGAATATTTGCTTGATGTGGAATTAAGTAATCAACATCTTCTCTAGCATATCCTGCTTTTTCTACTACGTGTACAGAGGATTCCGGCATTTGACGTACAGCGAACTTAAATACTTCTCTTCCATTCATAAAAATATAATCGTCCTTTTGTTCTAAATGTTGTCCACCACTACCGTCTGCGCCTAGTTCAAAAGAGAGAATACCCCTCTCTTCGCTAACAGGTCCCATTACCGCTGCGCCTGCTCCATCACCAAAAAGGACACATGTATTACGATCAGTCCAATCTGTAATTTTCGACAATTTTTCAGCACCTACTATTAAGATATGCTGATAAGCATTTGTTTCAATAAACTGTTTTGCTGTAATCAAACCATACATGAATCCAGCACATGCAGCACTAATATCCATTGCAGCAGCTTTCTTTGCACCTAATTGGTCTTGTAATTTACAAGATACTGTAGGAAAAGGTTGATCAGGTGTAACAGTTGCCACTAGAATGAGATCTAAGTCTTCCCCTGAAATTCCTGCTTCCTCTAAAGCTTGCTCAGCTGCTTTATATGCCATATTTGAAGTATCTTCATTGTCATGAGCAATTCTTCTTTCTTCAATTCCTGTTCTTGTTCTAATCCATTCATCACTTGTTTCAACTATTTGTTCCATATCTTTATTTGTTAACACTTTTTCAGGCACATAATGTCCTGTACCAAGAATACCTGCTTTCATGGTTATCCTTCCTCTCAAAGGAGTTTATTATCAATTATTAAGACTTGGTACTAATTTTATAGTATGGCGACTTTTTTTTCAAGTTTTTATTTTCTTTTGTTAGGTTTTCCTAAATTAATGGTAACACTCTCCTTTTCCATATTATTCATGGCATACACCTATACGAGATGGTTGATACTCCAATATTATAGAGGTAGGAGGGATGGTTAATATGGCAAAGCAAAATCGATTTGATGAGTTAATGTTCGGAAAAAAAACTGAAGAAGAATCCAAAGATCTTGAGAACAATGAAGAAGAAAATGAGTCGTTTGACCTATTCAAAACAGTAGAATTACTAAACGATACTTACCAGAAATTGTCGCCACTAAAAGATATGTTTAAAAGCATAAAAAAATAGCTGTCACACCACCAAAGACAGCTATTTTTCATTTTGATGTGGTAGTAAACCCGATTCCTTATATTCAGCAACCAGTTGATCAAGTTGTTCGATAAAACCTTCTGATACATGTTCACTATAAGGTCCAATCGAAATAACTTCTTCCTCAAAGCCAAAATTATAAATCCCGCCTTCTAAATTGCCTTTTTGTAATTGCTCGACAGCGTAAACATATAACTTATCTATATGTTGTATGGTGCTAGTTAATACAGAATTACCACCAATTGGCTGTTGATCATTAACATATCCAATCGAAAATATCCCGTCATTCATAGCTGACTCTACAACCGCAACACTGTATGCGTCCCCTGCCGGATATATAATGTCTATATTTTGCTCAATCATCTTTTGATAATGCTCCATCGCCAGATCCTTTTCATCCCAGTCATAAACATATTGAATATCTACCGTAACATCAGCGTTTTGATGGAGAGCACCCTCGTAAAATCCTTCTACTTCTGGCTGCCATTCATATGCGGCAATAATACCTACTCGATTAGTTGAGGTCATCTCACCTGCAACCATCCCAGCAAAGAATCCCATTGCTAAAGAATTAAAATTTAAACTTATTAAATTTTCTGCAGAATAGCCTCCGTTTACATATAGAAACTGAATATCCGGATAAGATGATTGGAGCCGCTCGAAATATTCACCAAAGTTACTGCTATGACCGATAATAACTTGTACTCCTTGATTTGCAAATTCTTCAACGGCAATATTTACTTGCTGCTGTGTCTGGACTCCTTCGCGAAAATAAATATCGATGTTTAATTCTTCTTGAATATCCAACAATCCTCTATATCCTTTACTTCCCCAATTTTGATCATGGATCGTGTGTTCAATTAACATGCCAACACGTTCTATTTTTTCACTGTTTGCATGGGAGTTACAGCCTGTCAATACAGGAATAATAATGATAAGCGTAAGAACAAGCAAGTTAAAATATTTAATCAAGATCCGCACTCCTTAAACAATAGCTTAGACGAACAGATTATCCTTAGGACTATTGTATCGTTTACTTCGGATTCCGTAAACTAAGAAAACATTACAAATAGATTACAAATAAGTATATTTCCTTGTAATAATAATTTTGACAAAATCATCGCAACTTTTCATTTGGACAAAATTGTTGTTTATTTTATAAATAAAATTTGATAAACTATATATGATGAAAAACGTAAGGGTATACATAATTGATAATAAATAGTATTTGCTACAGAATAGATAGAGAGGTGATACGATGAAATATTTCGCAACTATTTTTTGGGCAGTCATAATTTTAACTGTTGTATCGTATGTTTTAACTAGCATGGGTGGTCAGGAATTTAACCTAGCTTCTGCAGTTTCTATTGCAGCTATTTTCAGTATCGTTGCCATCATTCTTGGTGAAGGCGTATTGAAAGAAGAAGAGGAATAAAGATGAGCGATCACTTTCGGCTTCAGAGATAACCCTTGTCAACTATAGCGACAAGGGTTATCTTTATGTAAGACAGATTATAGGGGGATAACATATGGAAGATATCTTAATATTGATTAAATACTTATTTCTTGGATTGGTTCAAGGTTTTACAGAACCTATTCCTATTTCTTCCAGCGGCCATTTAGTTATGTTGCAAGAAATATTCAATGTAAGGATAGTAGAAAATTTATCTTTTGAGGTATTAGTGAATTTCGGTTCTTTAATCGCAGTATTGATGATTTACTGGAAGGATATTATTAAAATTGCCAGAAATGGGCTTCATTATATCTCAACGAAAGACAAGGATGCACATGATGACTTCATGTTTATTATTTATCTAATTGTTGCTACTATTCCGGCCGGTGTATTAGGGTTTTTATTGAAAGATTATATAGAAGCAACTTTTGCTAATCAAGCGAAAATAGTTGGGATTACGCTAGTTATTACCGGCCTTGCACTTTGGATTATTCGAAACTTGAGAGGAAACAAAAATGACGGTGCTCTAACAATGAAAGATGCGATTATTGTTGGTTTAGCTCAATCAGTGTCCTTATTACCGGGAATCAGTCGTTCAGGTGCAACGATTGTAGCTGCAATGTTATTAGGAATGAAACAGGAAACCGCATTACGGTTTTCATTCCTGATGTATATTCCGGTAAGTGCCGGTACGATGATGCTATCGGTTGGTGATGTAGTAAATGATCCGAATTTCAGTTCACTGTGGATTCCTTATTTGATCGCCTTTATGGCAGCTATCATCGCCACTTATTTCTCCTTACGCTGGTTTATGAACATTATGGCAAAAGGCAATTTAAAATACTTTGCTTTTTATTGTTTCATCGTAGGTATTATTGCCTTCATTCTTTTATAAAAGAGGCTGGACAAAAGAAATGTATAAACACAAAAATCCAAACGATTATTCAAATAGACCTTGAAATCGTTTGGATTTTCCTATTTATTAGGGACATATTACGCACTAACTTATGTTGCTTGGTAATAATTTGATAGGCTATAGTTGCGTATCCCTATATTGCGCAATAATACGTATTGCATCGTTCGTATTGGATGTTAAGAAAATCGGTTATGTTCCAATCTCCTTTTTCATTAATCCGGAATGCCAAGTGCAATTTTAGCGTATCTTGACATACGGTCTTTTGACCATGGTGGATTCCATACAATATTCACTTCTGTATCCTTTACTTCCGGAATATCTTCCATAACACGTTTCACATCTTGCTCAATGTGACCGGCAAGCGGACATCCCATTGCAGTAAGTGTCATTGTGACAGTTGCAATACCTTCATCATTTAAATCTACACCGTAAACTAAACCTAAATTAACGATATCTATACCAAGCTCTGGGTCAATCACATTTTCCAGTGCTCCCATTAAATTTTCTTCCAATGCTTGATCCATATCTTATCCCTCCTTCAAAAACACTTGTCTTTATTATAAAACAAAATGACTACTTTTTAAATCATTAAAATTATAGTTGATATTCTAACCATTTTACGAATTCGACTATAGCAAAACGAGAAACTTTATGTCCATGTCCCATTTCTTTTAAAAAACTAATATTTTCAGGATTTTTATAATGATTAATTGCTTCTTCATAAAAGCTATATGCCTGTTCAAAAGGTACAACTTTATCGTCTTCTCCATGCCAAAAAAACAGTGGCCTACCAAATAATTTTTCAACTTGTAACGATAAATCAATCTCTTTTAATTGATTTAATAAAACACTAATTTGTTCATCAGGAATGGGAAAATCTTTTTGCTCTTGCTTCATATGCTCAATTAACTGCTTTGCAAAAGCTGTGATTTTTGGCGAACCCATTAACACACCTGCCGTTTTAATCCAGGAAAATTGTGTTAAAGCTGCTGCAGTTGTGATCCCTCCCATACTTGTACCTGCTAGCCCAAAGCGATTACCGTCTAACAGGTTTTTAGCAATTAATTCCTCATAAATGCTTTCAATCTCATCTAAATTCTGTTGGACAATATCAAAAAACTGTAATTGTCTTTCTTTATAGGAAATATCAGTTTCTCTGTCTCCGTGTAACATGGCATCCGGTAACAAAACACGATATCCTTTTTCAGCTAGTAAGTAAGCCAATGGCAAATTATGCTCTTTGGCGCTTGTAAAACCATGTATGTACGTTAAAGTTGGTAGTGGTTGTTCTTTTTTCTCTTGGTCAACAACATGTAATAACGGAATGTCGTTCCAGCTTTCTTTACTTATCGCTATCATCAGTTCAATCCTTTCTCCAATCGTTTCTTTAGTTTCATGATATAACTTCTTGATCAAACTTGCAAAATATAGAAATTAATGAGACACGAACTTTACATAATAAAAAAAGATCTATACACTATAATTACAAGAGTGAGGTGAAGGTATGCAAACAGGTAGACATTTAATTGCGTTAGATTTAGATGGAACGTTATTAACTGATCACAAAGAAATCAGCCCATATACTAAATCAATCGTACAACAAGCAATCGAAGTAGGACATATAGTTGTCATCGCTACAGGCCGACCACATCGTGCGAGTATTACATATTATCGCGAGCTTGGTCTACAAACTCCGATGGTTAACTTTAATGGTGCGCTTATCCATCATCCAACTGATCAGAAATGGGATATATTACACACACCATTACCCAATCGAACGGCAAAAAAAATTATTCAAACATGCTATGACTTTGAAGTCGATAATATTTTCGCGGAAATTCAAGACAATATGTATTTAGATCGATTTGACCAAAAAATTATTGATATGTTTTCAGATCCAGCACAAAAAGATTTAATTACGATTGGTAGCCTTAAAAATCACTTAAAAGAGGATCCAACATCATTATTAATCCATCCAAAGGATGATCATATCAATGAATTACGAAAATACTTAGACGATAAACACGCATCAATTATTGAACATAGAAAATGGGGCGTGCCTTGGGATATCATCGAAATCGTTCGAAAGGGCATTAACAAAGCAGTCGGATTAAAAAAAATAGCCCATTATTTCCATATACCTGTCCATAATATTATTGCTTTTGGTGATGAAGATAATGATCTGGAAATGATTGAATATGCCGGTGTAGGTGTCGCTATGGGTAATGCAATTAACGAATTAAAACAAATTGCTAATTATCAGACGAAAACAAATGAAGAAGATGGCATTGGAAAGTTTCTTGCCGATTATTTAAAACTGGAAGCAAACGTTAAGGCTGGCAAAGAACACTCTGAATAAAAACGTGTGATTCATCCATAATAAGCATGAACATCAAATGATGTTCATGCTTTTTCTTACTATTGGTTCTATGGTGGTTCATTAGCTATTTATCGCTCCACCATTAATCAAAAATCTACTGAAAAGGATCATGATGGTAATCCATTTGATATGCCTAGTGATTCAATCAACAGGAGGATTTTCTATGCAAAACCGATTATTTCAGCAAGCAAGAGATGCCGTCAATCGCTTAATGAATCGTGGGAATGGTAACTTCAGTGAACAGGATAAACAAGCAGCTCAAAACGCGATTCAATCTGCTTATACAAATGCAACAGCAGAGGAACAACAAGAACTTCAAGAGCTAGAGAATCAATTAAAGCAACAGGATGAACTTAAGTAAGTTCCTCTGTTTAAAGAAGGTATACGATCTGTATACCTTCTTTTTTTGCTTAGATGAAATCGCCTAACTATGGAAACACTTGTTGAATTCCTTTCATAATTAATGACAATTTGATATGATGGTGGTAAAGTGAGACTGTTTTTAGTCCCATACTGATGGTAGCGCAGCTTATTAGGGCGTTAGAATCCGTTATCCCTCACATAACTTCTTTTAATTTATTTAGAATCTTCCAATGGGGATTTTACGGATTAACATCGTGATTAAGTACGTTTTATAGGAGGAATAACAATGAGTATTCATGTAGAAGCAACCCCAAACCCGAATGCTATGAAATTTACCAGTGACAAAATGATCTTTGAAGGTAACAATAGTATTTCTGTTATGCCTGGCCAAACAAGTGAACATGACATTTTAAACGAACTAATGGAATTAGATGGTGTGGATAATGTATTTGGCTTCCAACACTTTATAACAGTCAACAAAAAAATGGATGTCGAATGGGACGAGCTTGTTGGAAGGGTTGAAGAAATCATTACTAAATATGGATATTAATATCCAAGTGAAAAAATCAACAAATTCTAGCTAAGCTATACTGAATTTGTTGATTCTAATCAAAAAAGAGAAGGTTTAGCACCTCCTCTTTTTTTCTATTTTGTTACATCTAATTGTACTGGCATTTGTTCTGTGCGATCCTCATTAAATAGCAGCATAACAACTGCCCCGTTCTGCGGTAATAAATCCTCAGCGATTGATACATTTATCTCAAATTCTTGCCAGCCATCACCTTCGACAGGTATCTCTGTTTGTTCAACGAAGTAATTATGACCATCCTCCACCTCGTAATAGGTTACACCTGCACTTGTATCTACCTCACCTGTAACGGTATACTCACCATTTTCTCCTTCAACTTCCACAGAACGAAATGACTCATGCTGATTGTCTGGATCTTCTTCGCTAGTTACTGGTTCTAATGTAATCGTAAATGTTTGTTGTAACGGCTCCCCTTCTACTTGCTGTCCATTTATCTGAGAAGGTAAAAGTATCATTTCTACTTCGTATTCACCAGGCTCCAATGATTGTGAAATCTCCCAAGTTTCTGTCCACTTTTTCATTTCACCCGGCGCTAATGATTCCTCAACTAAAGCTTGCGAAAACATTTGTTCATGAGAATATTGATAAATTAACTGCTTACCACGGGATAATTTAATGTCAAATTGCTGACTAGAAGAGAACGTTAGATCAACTGTATTCTTATTTTTATTTACTAACTGAAATGTAAAGTCAATCTTATCTCCTTCTTGTTCTGCCTTAACTTGTAATTCTAAATTTTCCATAACTGAAGAAATATCCTCCGTTTCCTCTGTAGAAGACTCACCTGAACTATCTACCGGTTCTGCATTCAATGAATCCTCTTCATTTGTATTAGCCGTACCGCAAGCCGCTAACCAGACCATCAACATAATGGATATAAGTAAGAAATAGTTTCTCATATTTCTTCCCCCTTATCAGTTTAGACGTTAACTACGAAAAAAGGTTTCAGTCATTCCTTCTGAAGAATCCATATACACCTGCTGTTTGAATGACATTGGTAAAGGCATTTTCGTCAACTTCATGGATGATTTTTTCTAAATCATATAATTCATACCTAGTTATAACTAAATATAACATATGCTTATCTTCTTTTGTATAAGCACCTTTAACCGGTAATATCGTAATTCCTCGAATCATGGTGTCGTGAATGGCTTTTTGCAGTTCATCTGCTTTTTTCGTTACGATCATAGCTGTTACTTTTTCATGTCGTGTGTGAATGCCATCTATCACACGTGTTGTAACATACAAGCCTACTAATGTATAAAGTGCATTCTCAGGTTCATTTAAAATCCCGGCAATGACAATAATCATTCCATTGATTATCATTAAGTAACCACCGATTGGCTTATCCTTCATCCGCGATAGTATCATTGCTATGATATCCGAACCACCTGTGGAGGCACCCCACTTCAACGTAATACCGACACCAACCCCTGCGATTACACCACCAAATACCGCATTTAAAAAGATATCACTAGATAATGTAACAATGGGCAATACTTCAAGGAAAAAAGATGTAGCAATAACGGACAGAAAGCTATAAATCGTAAAACCTTTTCCAACCATTAACCAACCAATAATAGCTACGGGAATATTTAAAATAAGTAAAATAATACCTGTACTAGCAATATTAATGCCTAAGTAATCAGAAAAAATAGTAGATAAAATTTGCGAAATACCAGTAAAGCCACTTGCATAAACATTTGCACTAATGTAGAAAAAATTAAGCGCAATTGCGTTAAAAACCGCACCAAGTATTACAATGGCTATTCGCTTTGCTTCCATTAGAAACATATGTAGCATCCCTCCTATTAACAGAACCCATAAGGTTCATATACCCTTATTTAAATTTAATAATCTGTTTTGCACAAGAATAAACTATACTAGAATCTTTTCGGGAAACCAAGTATTTTGAGCAAAAAAAATGTAAATTTATTTTGACGTATCTATCCGTTAAGCTTACACTTATATTAAGCTAAAAACGATCATCCATACATGATCGAAAAGAAAAAAGGAGGGGTTACATTGACAGTAAAAATTCTAGCTGATTCAGCATGTGATCTTTCATCTGAAGATTTACAACAATATGATATCGAAATGCTGCCGTTGACTGTTCAATTAGATGGTGAAGAATATCAAGACGGTGTATCGATTTCAGCCAAAACGGTTTACGATGAAATGCGAGCAGGCAAGGCTCCAAAAACCGCCCAAGTCAGTCCTCAAGTTTTCAAAGATGCCTTTGAAAAACATGCCAAGGCAGGTAATCAGGTCTTATATTTAGCTTTTTCTTCCGAACTGTCTGGTACATATCAAGGGGCAAAATTAATGGAGCAAGAAGTGAAAGAAGCATTTCCTGACTTTGAATTACACGTACTTGATACAAAATGTGCATCATTAGGATATGGGCTTGTCGTACAAAGAGCTGCCGAATTAGCACAATCAGGAGCAAGTATCGAGGAAATTCTCGATGTAAGTAAACATTACTATGAGCATATGGAGCACATTTTCACCGTCGATGACTTGGAATACTTGTATCGCGGAGGCCGTGTCAGCAAAACAGCAGCTTTTGTTGGTACATTACTAAAAGTAAAGCCTTTGTTACACATGGAAGATGGGAAGCTGATCCCTTTAGAAAAGGTAAGAGGTTCCAAAAAAGTGTACAAGCGGATGATAGAAGTAATGGAAGAACGCGGTAAGGATCTTGATAATCAATTAGTTGCAATTAGCCACGGTGATGCTCTTGATACTGCTGAACATATCGCCAGTATGATTCGTGAAAAATGGAAGGTTAAAGATATTAAAATTAATATGGTCGGGTCTGCCATTGGCGCCCATTCCGGTCCTGGTACAATCGCTCTATTTTTCTTGAATGATTCCCCGAAATAAAGGAAGTATGCCACTCATTGGCGTTTTTCCTCCACTGAGGCTTAGCAAACTTTTAAAAATCCCTGCTCGATAAGCGGATCCTCGAATATCAGAGGAGCTCACGAACAGGGATTTTTTTATGTATGTTACCCTCCATTTTTGCCATACTAGGAGAAAAAGTTTTTAGGAGTGTAAAGAATGGCAAACCAGAAAAAAGAAGTATTACCAAAACAGCATCAGGATCGACAGCCAGGCTTTGAATATAAGATGACGCCTCTCCCTCTCAGCTCAAATGAAGGTTATCAAGCAAGTAATAAATTAAAAAATAAAGTTGCGATCATTTCTGGTGGGGATAGTGGAATTGGTCGTTCTGTAGCAATACATTTTGCCAAAGAAGGAGCAAATATTGCCATTATTTATTTTGATGAAGATCAAGATGCCAATGACACGAAAAAATTGGTCGAACAAGAAGGTAGTGCATGTAGTCTCTTTCGTGGAGATATTTCCCATAGCGCGTTTAGTCAAGATGTGATAGAAAAAGTGATGGCTGAACACGGAAAAATAGATATTGTCGTAAATAATGCTGCCGTTCAATATCCTCAACAGGATTTTCTCAAAATTACAGACGATCAGTTAGAAAAAACGTTCCGGACAAACATTTTTGGTTATTTTTATCTTACCAGAGCAGCACTTCCACATATGAAACAAGGTAGTACAATTATCAACACCTCTTCTATTACTGCTTTTCAAGGGAATGAAACACTGATTGATTATTCCAGTACAAAAGGGGCCATTACAACATTCACAAAATCGTTAGCAAAATCACTTGTCCAACAAGGAATTCGTGTAAATAGTGTAGCACCTGGACCAATTTGGACCCCATTAATTCCGGCAAGCTTTGACGAAAAGCAAGTTGCAACATTTGGTTCTGATACAGAAATGGGTCGTCCAGGCGAACCAGCTGAAGTGGCGCCAGCATATGTCTATTTGGCAAGTGATGATGCAAGTTATGTAACAGGGCAAACGATTCATGTTAATGGTGGGAAAATTATTTAAATCGAGTAAAGGTCACGACATTCACCTGAAGAGAAAAAACAAATAAGTTATTGGTACACCTTGTTGCTGTAGTATTAAGATAATATCCCTGCGATGATAGCTACTATTCCTTCACATGTAATATTTTACCACAATCTAAACTTACATTTATTTAGCATTTACTAAAGATTTAACCGTTTCCTTTTTCCGTGATTTGGTGTAAAGTAATATTCTTAGTATATAAACTAAATGGAAGAAGGAGCATAATGAAACAAACAGAGACAAAAAAATTGAGTTTATTTGCCTTAACTTGGCCAATCTTTGTTGAAATTTTGCTGCATATGTTAATGGGGAATGCGGATACTTTGATGCTAAGTCAGTACTCAGATCATTCAGTTGCTGCAGTCGGTGTCTCCAATCAAGTATTATCTGTTGTCATCGTAATGTTTGGCTTTGTAGCAGCAGGAGCATCGATACTCGTTGCTCAAAATCTCGGTGCGGAGCAATCGAAAACAGCAGGAAAAATTGCAGTAACATCCATCAGTCTAAATTTATGGTTTTCTTTAGTACTAAGTATTATTTTATTTATTTTCAGTGATTTCATTTTACGATTGATGGATTTACCTGCAGAACTAATGGATGAAGCGTCTATTTATATGAACATTGTCGGCGGATTTATTTTCGTTCAAGCACTGATAATGACAGTATCAGCTATTTTACGAAGCTATGGATTTACCAAGGACACCATGTATGTCACGATCGGAATGAATATTTTAAATGTGGTCGGTAACTTTTTTGTGATTTTCGGCCCGTTTGGATTTCCAGTGCTTGGTGTCGAGGGAGTTGCCTATGTAACAATGATAAGTCGTTTTATCGGATTTATTATTTTATTATTTATTTTGGCTTGGCGTAGTGAACGACAACTTCCTTTTCAATCATTTTTCCGTTACGAAAAAAAGCATGTGAAGGATTTATTACAAATTGGCGTACCTTCTGCAGGTGAACAGTTATCCTATAATACAAGTCAAATGGCAATCACCTATTTTGTTGCCCAAATGGGAACAATTGCGATAACAACAAAAGTATACGTACAAAACTTAATGATGTTCATCCTTCTGTTTTCGATTGCAATTGGGCAGGGATCACAAATTCTAATCGGACACATGATTGGTGCAGGTGATATAGAAAGTGCCTATAAGCGTTGTATCAAAAGTTTAAAAATAGCGATTGTCATCAGCACATTAATGGCAATCATTTTCTACTGTTTCAGTCCAACCTTACTTGGCATTTTCACTGATGATCCAACCATTATCGAACAAGGTGTGTTCCTTTTATTAATTACCATTATTCTGGAGCCAGGAAGGGCATTTAACCTTATTGTCATTAACTCGCTGAGAGCGGCCGGTGATGTCAAATTCCCGGTTGTAATTGGAATTGCTTCGATGTGGGGAGTCAGCGTTACCTTTGCATGGTTCTTTGGTATCTTTTTAGACTTAGGATTATTAGGTATTTGGATCGCCTTTATTGCTGATGAATGGCTAAGAGGCGTGTTAATGCTAAGGCGATGGCGATCTCGGATTTGGGTAAGAAAAGCATTTGTCCACAAAGAAACAGAATAAGTGTTCAAACATTTACTAAAAGCGTGCCAATCACTCTATGTATTAGCATGCTTTTAGTCATTTCTGTATATAGCTCTCACATTATTTAAACTTAACTAGCCTATTATTTCTCAGCAACTTCTAATGCTTGTTTTGCCATTTCTACATATTCTTCCATACCAGAAACTAAGGCAAATTCAGGAATAGCTACCGGATAAGCAGCATCTAATTCAATAATATGCTCTTTCATTAATGGCCAGCTTCTTTGTAAGCATCCTAGCTGTAGTAAATAGTGTGGAACACCTCTTATAGCGTAGGGTCCGCTTTCACTCCTACGGGATATTTTTATCCGAAGATCCACTTTGGTAAGTGTTCTTTACTTACCAAAGTTAGCTGAGGAGAAAAACCCGTGGAAAGGAAAGTGGACAACCGGAGCGATGGTTTCGCAACTATAGCCTCTCAAAATTACTACGAAGCAAATAAGTTAGTGCGTAGTATGTTCCTAATAAATATGTAAAAAAATCCAAACGATTTCAAGGTCTATTTGAATAATCGTTTGAATTTTCACTAAGACATTCAGGACATGTCGACTTTGAAGAAAATATTCTGCTTATTACTATTTAGCTTGCTGTTGCATTTTTCGATTCTTCACACCAACTGCAACAATAAATGCAATAAACCCACCAAGAATCACTATAATCATAGAAATAAAGAACCAATTAAACCCGGTATCCTCTTCTAAGATAAAGATATTACTTGTTTCACGTTCTAAAATCACCTTATGTGTATTATCATTTTGTTTTCTGACGATATTATCTTCCAGCAACCCTCTCAGCTGCATATCCTCACTAATTCCTTCCAATGAAGCAACCTGTGTTTCCGTATCATTATTAATCGCTATATACATCGTTTGCTCATTAGTGCTTCTTTTATAAACAGACATTGCACCAGTCTGAGCGACAAGTTCTATATCTCCCGCTTCTAATGCACTAGATCCTTGACGAATTGCCGCCAACTTTTCTAAATGCTGGACGATTTCTTCATCTTCTTTATTTAATTCAGCCATTCGATGATCTGGTTCATCTAATCCATTATCCATCGGTACTTCTACTCCCTGATAAAGAAAAGTAGACCCTGGCAGTGTATATAGTAATGTCGTTGCAAGTTTCCACCTTGAAACAGGATGAAAGCCTTCCTTCACTATTTCATGTGTAAAACGTGGAGTAAGAGCAGATTCCAGGTAATGTACTCCACTTAACTCTTGAGAAAATAACTCTTCTAAAGATTCACCAGGTTGCTTCAATTTACTAACTGCTTGTGTTTGAAAATCATGAGCGAGTGCATTTTCATCTTCTCTCCCATCCACTATTAAAAACGCATCCTCTTTCTCTGCTTGAATCCTTTGACGAAGTTCATCAATAAATGTTTGTGGTGTCTGTTCATCTACATAGATATGAAAACCATCTATTCCGGTACTTTTGATCCAATAAACCGCAGTTTCAAGAAAATACTGCTGTACCTCTTCGTTGTCCAAATTGACAGTTGGCAATTCTTCTTTTAATGGATTTGCAGCTGGCTCATTTACCCAATCAGAATGTTCACTAACCCAACTATGTTGACTATCAACATGTGTTAGTACAAGATCCAGGATAACTTTCATTTCGTTTTCATTTGCTTCTGCAACTAGATTTTGTAATTCAGCGATATTGCCAAATTGCGGATCAATACTCTGTACATCTAAAGGATCAAAACCATGATAGGAAGCCGATCTCATTATTGGGCTTAAATTTAGGGTTGTTATACCTAATTCACTTAAATTAGGTATTTTATCAATGATACCTTGTAAGTCCCCGCCATGGTAGGCAGATGGATCTTCAATATTAATCTCGATATCATTACTGCTGTCTCCATTTACAAATCGGTCTACTAAAATATAATAGATTCTTTCTCCAGTTTGTTCTTCTGCCATTACTGATAATGCCGGAAATAAACAAAGGAGTAGAACCATAACTAGTAATACTTTTCTTATGTAGTGCATAATGGTCCCCTTTTCTGAAATAGATTCTTCATCTATTATCCTAGACAATGATAGAAAGTCAAATCCCTAAATAAAAAATAAGATGAAATTTTTGTGACCAAGTAAATATATAATTCCTATTCTAGTATGTGGGACGAAACAAAGAAACCAATCGTCTACCATCAACACAGTAAAGTTGACAGGGAATGTTAATCTATTTCAGTAGCTATTATCATACGAACAATAAAAAAACTCTCTATCTTATCTTGACAGAGAGCTTTGGTAGGTTTTCTTTAGTTGTTCTCGAATTCGGTAGATGACAATCAATCCCGTCAAAAAGAGGATAGGTGTAAGATAGGAGATGATAGTGCGCCAGTGTAAAGGTGCTCGATGACTAAATTCGGCTTTGACATATGCTGCTTGTTCCTCGACGGCAATTGCCTCAGCAATATCTATACCTTCTATTTTAAAATACTTGGTACCTATTGAGTAATGATTAGATGCATTGCCAAAATACGTAGTAGTGCGATCATCTGCTTGAGTAGTTACTTCTCCAACTGATTGGCCAATAAGTACATGATTGATTTGTTCATCTGTTATCTCATATACACGACCGTCTAATAAAACATAAGGGCTATTCGATGATAGTGCGAATAATGTGCTAGGAATAATAAGAAGAAGCAACATACTAACAGATAAATTCTTCATAACAGGTCACTACTTTCATCCAATTTTAACACCATAATATTATATCTTTATCATCACATCATTTTCTTGCAGCCAGTATTCGATTTGAGCAATATGAGCAAGGAGCTGGGGGCCGGTCATTAATTGACCAAACCACGGGGCACTGATATTTGCTGCCTCTTGATCAACTAACGCTTTTACCTTTGTTCGATCTAATATTTCAAATAAGCGTGCATCCTTGTCATTAATAATCTCATTCATCCAATGAATGACTGCTTGCGTATAAGCGGGATGGTGTGTCTTAGGATATGGACTTTTTTTACGATAAAGTACTTCGTCTGGTAGAATTCCTTCTAATGCTTTTCTTAATATCCCTTTCTCACGATTACCATATGTTTTTATTTCCCAGGGAATATTCCAAACATACTCAACAAGATGGTGATCACTGAACGGTACACGTGCTTCAAAGCTTGCCCCCATGCTCATACGGTCTTTACGATCTAACAGCGTTGGCATAAACCATTGCATATTTAAATAGAACATTTGTCTTCTTGCTTTTGCTTCTTCTCCTTCTTCCTCTAATAAAGGAGCTTCTTTCACCGTATCTTCATACTTTTTTTGGGTGTATGCTGCAAGATTTAATTGTTGACTCACATCTGATCGCAACAGATTTTGTCTGACTTCTGAAGAACGAATCCACGGAAAACCTTCCCGATTAAGGTCATCCTCACGATAAAACCAAGGATAACCACCAAAAATTTCATCCGCACATTCTCCTGATAAAGCAACGGTTACATGTTTTTTAGTCTGTTCACAAAACCATAATAAAGAAGAATCGACATCCGCCATTCCAGGCAAATCACGGTAATGGACTGCATCCTTTAATAAATCAACTAATGTAACATTATCAATCACAAAGCTATGGTGCTCTGTCCCCAATGACTGAACCATTTTTTCAATATACGTTTTGTCCTGATTGGGTTGAAAGCTACTTTTCTTAAAGTATTTATCATTATCCTCATAATCGATGGAAAAGGTTTGCAGAGCATCTTTTTGATTTTGATCAAGATAATTGGCAGCTATAGCAGTGATTGCACTCGAATCCACTCCACCGGATAAAAAGGTGCCAAGCGGAACATCGGAAACAAGCTGTCTCTCTACAGCATCTATTAATAAACTTCGTACCTTTTTGGCAGTTTCCTCTATGGAATCTTCATGTGGTTTACTTACCACATTCCAGTAACGTCTGGTTTTCCAACCATCTCTGTTAAAAATGCCTACATGGGCTGCACGTAATTCCTTCAATTCATCAAACACACCATGCCCTGGAGTACGTGAAGGACCAAGCGCAAAAATCTCGGATAATCCTTCTTCTTTTATCACAGGTTCTACTTCATCATGTGCGAGAAGAGCTTTTATTTCTGAGCCAAATAGTAATCCATTTTGGTGTTCCTTGTAAAATAAAGGTTTCACCCCAAGGCGATCACGAGCTAGAAACAGTTGTTGCTTGGAAGGATCCCATATAGCATATGCAAAAATACCGTTTAACTTCTCAACATGAGCCTCTCCCCATTCCATATAGCTCTTCAGTAGTACTTCCGTATCTGAATGAGAGTTAAATTGCCACCCTTGTTTCAATAATTCCTTGCGGATATCTTCTGTATTGTAAAGCTCCCCATTATACACTAAAACATACTGATGATCGCCTTTTGCATTACACATTGGTTGTTTGCCACCAGCAGGATCAACAACGATTAGGCGCTGATGACCGAATCCGACATGCGTCTCAAAATAGTAATCTGTTTCATCTGGACCACGATGAATCATTTTAGTTGCCATACGCTGTATTTGCTCTCTTTCATTCTCCATGTTTCGGGTGAAATCGACCCAACCTGTAATCCCACACATACTGTATTGACACACCTTTCCCTATCATAGTAGCTTTTATTAATGTATGCAGCGGTAGGCAGAAAATGAACAGGTGATTGGCATTTATCCTGTGCTCGCATTGGAGGTTTACTTTTTTTTCCTTGTTTTTTAGAACGAATCGTAACGCCTCCAAGGAAAAATAAAAGGATAGAAAAAAAGACACGGAAAAATATCCGTATCTTCTTTAGCCCATAAATTGAAATCCGATTGGCAGTCTTCCAAATCCAAGAATTATTACTAATAAGAGGGCAATAATTAATTGTATCCAAGCACCTTTAGTTGCTTTGGATTTACTTGTCCTAACTAACACCATTTCCATCGCACCGATTACCCAGACTCCGGCAAGCATTTTTACGATTACTTCCCCAAGCGTACCTGCTGAACCTGTATACACATCCAGATAGTTTGTAAACAGCAGGATACCTGTAATCACAATCAATAAATAATCTAATCGCAAAATCATATGTAGCATTTTCCCTGACTTATTTCCACCTTTGTACAGTGCATAGGTTATAAATAGTAGAATTAATCCCACTACCCATGCCGTTATGTGTAAATGTGTTGTCATCTTTCATGCACCCCCAATTTTAAATGAACTAAATGTATCATATCATGGATTGGAACAGATTTCATTTGTGAGACTGAGTTGTCACTACATTGTAAACAATTTTCATGTTTGCTTAGTTTCCAGACTGTTCCTGAGGTTTGCGTTTATTAGACAATTTTTTTTTGTAAATAAGACTCCTCCATACCCATTCCAACGGTCCGCGTTTAAATTTTTTCAGCCATAAATAACTAAGTATAACCTGTATTGGATAAACGATTAGGCCGACTAATACAGTTTGAAAAGGGGTTAGCTTCCCATACAATCCAAATCCGATCGAATAGAATAATGTGACACCAATAATCGATTGCAAAATATAATTAGATAGTGCCATTTTGCCCACATAACCGATAAGCGTGAATATTTTCTTCAGCTTTTGATAAAGAAAGGTGATGGTGAGCATATAAAAAATGGCTGATGCTATACCTCCTACAGTGTCTTGTAGCATGGAAAACCAAAATGGATTCCCAAAAGCATACGGTCCTGCCTTGAACAGTACAAACAGTATAAGTGAGCCAATCCACCATTTCCCCAACGTTTTTTTATGAGCTTGTAAATCATGTAGCCATTTATTTCGGGCAAAAAGTAATCCGATTAAAAAGATTGGTAATAGATTACAAATCACTAATATAAAGTTAAATACCGTATTTCCAAATAACCAGTCATTCGCATTCTGTGCCAGAATCTCACCCCAGCTGCCTTGTCCATAATGCTGGTAGGCACTTTCAATAGCAGCCACATTGGCAATATTACTCAAATCTTCAATTAAACTAGCTAAAAATAACAATCCCGTAAACAGAAGTGTCGGAATGAGTAAAACACAGATACTCCAGACAACTAATGTAACATTTTTACGATTCAAAAATAACAGTAACAAAAATCCGGTTATGGCATATGTAATGAGAATATCACCATACCAAATCAAAAATGCATGAATGAGACCAAAACAAAGCAAGATTAGTAAACGGCGTATCATCCATTTTTTCGGAGCTTCTACATTTTTAGCATGTAAATTTTCGTAAATGACCTGCATTCCAAAGCCAAATAAAAAAGAAAATAATGAATAGAAGCTTGCTTGGAAAAAAATATCTATAATCCATTGCCAAACCCCTGGTTCACCAGTCCCCCAATAGTTAGTACCGTTGCCATAAATAAAATATGGTGCATGAAAGGCTGGTAGATTCACCATAAAGATACCAAAAATTGCAAATCCACGAGCGGTATCAATCCATGGTAACCTTTTCGAGTCTGCTAAAGGTGTTGCATTAATCAATATTGTTCACTCTCCCTATTAATGTCTGCTTTCATTTTATCTTAATTAGCTGGTAAAAACTACTATTGTTTAACCGTTATTTTCACAAACTCTTTGCGAAGTTCATAAAATAATTAGAAAATGATGTATCAATATAAGGATGATGTCTATGCCAGCCATTGTTGGAGCAGTGAAAGTAATTAATCTTGGTTCCTCGAGCATTTTTCACATTGGTGATGTTTATACAATACAGCCCTACACGCAATCGAAAACCTTCGCTGGAGGTGGTTCCTTTAACACAGGGGATGGAATACGTATTCACATGGTAAATGCGCAAACCAAAATGGTAGATAATGATAAATTTGATCAAAATATAAGCGGAGTATTGTAGGTGATGTAATGAATCTTACCGTTAATCAATCTATCTATATTCATTTTTTGAAAGTCGAAAATATTACGAATTCGTCTGTTTTACAAATTGGAAGTACTGGGAAAATGCAGGCAGTCTCTCAATTATACAATACAGGAGGATTCGAAACTCCCGCAGAAGAAGCAACACCGCAAGGCGTAACAGAACCACTAGTTCCTTTATCACCGTTTTAATATTCTCTAAGGAGTGATTTCTGATGGATTATCAGATGATGATTTATTATATAACTCAATTACAACAGCAAGTTCAACAATTACACAATCAAATCAACTCCTTAGAGAATCGTATCCGCCAGCTTGAACAACAACATTCACCTAAAACAACTATAGAAAAGTTAGAATATCATTTTGACCAATTAAAAATAGAACGTTTAGATGGTACACTTCACATCGGGGTCACTCCGGAAGATTTACAATCAATGGATGAATTTTCTTTACCTAGTCATAATGGTGGTCCATTACCTTCTGTACATCAGGCATTAGAACAGTATGCTGATCAGGAATTACCTGGCTATTTGGAATCATTGGAACAACAATATCATTTCCCATTGGACCCTGGCTACCGACAAACTTTATTAGAAGATATCAAACAGCAGATTGCCAGCAGGATTGCTCACTATCAACAGGCCAATATTCCTCCTGAACAAATGACTGAACATATACTGTCTAATGTAAAACAAGAATTTCAAACAGGTCTTAAGAAATGGTTCGAAAACAAGCAAAAGGAGTAATTTAAACATTATGCATTATAAAGTAAATAACTGGAATTTAGGAGTTGGAAATATTTCAATTGTCGGGATTACAAGTTCTTCTCTTTTTATCGTTGGCGACAGCCATGAAATTCAACTAGCTTCCCTTTTTGATACTCCACCTGAATCGTACATCGCTGGTGGTGGTAATACCCAAAGAAACGTCGAGCTGATGGATCATGAGTCCCAGAACGACTAAAGTGAAACAAATTAGGATAAACAGTATTGCCGACAGTTCCGTATTTCAAATTGGCGATGCGAAAGAAGTAGAACCTAATGCAGACATTCTTGCAGTACAAAAAGAGGGAGGTATTTCATCTGATAAGGGATTTGAATTAGATCAGTATCCAATCTTCCATACAACTATCCAAACCGTATCTGATCCAGAGGTAGTAAACGGTGATCATTACCACTATCGCAACAATATCACTGTATCCACAATTGATATTACGGCGCTCTCTACATCTTCCATTACACAATTAGGGAATAATAAAAACGTGTATGCATTCTCTCGTACAAAACATATCCGCATTTTGGCGCCAGAAGATAAAGAGGAGAATAATGGAATAGCTGAAATTCGCAAAACAAAGGAATTATCCTAAACAGAAAGGTAGTGATAGGCTTGCCTGCAATTGTAGGTCCGATCAAAATTAATAGTGTTGCTGGCGGTGTAATTAATTTTGGTGACAGTTTTTATTTATCACCAAAAAGTGCCGAAAAGTCTGCTTCTGGTGCTGGTGCTAATAATACTGGAGATTTCTTAAACACGAACACAGGCTTTAATATTACGAATACCATTGATCCTGATGTCTCGGATCAAGCTATAGGTGGAAATGCATAAGGAGTATTTCACTCCTTATGCTACATTTTTACAAGTAAACTTTTATCAAAGAAATATAAATACTTTTCGATGACCGGCTGTTTCCAAATTTGTTCTAATGCTTTCGCATAGAGATCAATTTGGATTTGATAGCGGTTTTTTAACTTTTCTTCGACTTGCGAGCTAATTTCCTCTTGGATCTGATCTGTCTTATAATCCAGTAGTATGAGCCCTTTATCTGTTTTAATCACACAATCAATCACACCTTGCAAGAAGATTCGTTCCTGATGTTCTTCCTCCCACTTCGGATAAACCTCTTGTGCTGGTAAGGTTAAACTGAATGGAATTTCTCTTTCCACCTGTTCTGCTTCCACTAATCGCTTACCAATGTGGGTCTCGAGAAAGCTCAGTATTGCTTCCGTATCAATTACGCGTGCCTCATCAATTGTGATGATTTCCTTCGCTTCTAATCTGGCGATAAATTCTATTAATGCTATTTCAGTCCAATCATTGGTCAATGGTAAATGCTGCATGACCGTGTGCATCGCTGTACCTATTTCTGCACGTGTCAGCTTTTGCTCTTTCTGCATAAATCGTGGTCTTTTACGGATTGGCGCTCGAAAAGCTTCAATCATTTGCTGATCACTATAGCTATCAACCATCTCATGCTGTCGTTTCATTTCTGTTACAGTTTGCTTTGCCCGGTAAAAAATTGAGTCTTGGTACGGATATTGAAATTCTAATTGGCTGGTCACTTTTTCTTTCAAGTCATTATCTTCCAGTGTTAAACCTTCCCATTGATGAATGGCCATTTCTAATGCTTCGACCTGTTCACGATTTGTTTGATCAATGTCTTGGTAATCACGTTGATGGACACGATCCACCTTCCAGATGGAAACATCTTCTGTTATTTCCTTCGGGATATTTAACAGCTCTTCTTCCCCTCTTAAAATCTCCCCTTTTTGATGACGGACTAGACTGGCACCGACCCAGTCAAGATAAGATAAGGATTCTAATCGATAATACGCTGGAAGAACCCAATCATGATGAGTGATAATACTTGCCCATTTCTTTTTCTTCTTTTCCAAAGATCCTACAGTACCAATTAAAACAACCTTTTCCTTTGCTCTTGTCAATGCAACGTATAGAACTCGCATTTCTTCCGCAAGCATTTCCCGCTGCATTTGTTTCTTAATACCATGATAAATTAACGTCGGATACATAATACGTTTGACTGGATCAATATATTTGGTTGCAAAGCCTAATTCTTTATGCAATAAATATTTGGCTCGTAAATCTTGTTGGTTAAATTGCTTGTTCATTGCACCGACAATCACCAATGGGAATTCCAGCCCTTTACTTTTATGGATCGTCATGATCCGGACAACATCTTCCTGTTCCCCCAATGCTTTCGCTGCTCCTAGGTCATCACCTTTTTCCTCCATACGTTCAATGAAACGAAGAAAACGAAATAAGCCTCTGAAAGAAGTAGATTCATAGCTTTTGGCTCGATCATATAATGCCCGTAAATTCGCTTGTCGCTGTCGACCACCTGGTATACCACCGACAAAATCATAATAGCCTGTTTCTTGGTAAATATCCCAAATTAAATGAGACAGCGCACCTTGTCTTGCTTCTCTTCGCCACTGCTTCAACCGTTCCATAAAATGCTCCACTGTCTCATGATTCGTTGTTCTAACGTATTCTTTGAGCGCTTCGTAATAAGTCGCACCTTTTTTAGCAAGACGGATTTTCGCCAGTTGATCTTCATTTAGCCCGACAATTGGTGATTTTAAGACAGACGCAAGCGGAATATCCTGTCTTGGGTTGTCGATCACTTTTAGTAAGCTGATCATTACTTGAATTTCAATTGCTTCCAGGTAGCCCGTTGAAAGCTCTGCATAAACTGGTATCCCCTGTTTCTTAAATTCTTCCATAATTGTTGGTGCCCATGTCATCGATCGTAATAATATAACGATATCACGGTACTCTACTGTACGAGGTTGACCAGTACTTTTGTCCATAATTTCGGTAGGTTTTTCACCAGTTGCACCGATCCATCGTTTGATCTTACTAGCATAGGCACGGGCCTCCAGTTGAGCCTTTTCCAAATCTTCCTCATTCTCGGTATCATCCGTTGGCTCTTCCTTTTCATTTGTTTCCTGATCAATGATGACAAGTTCTGTATCAATATCAGGAAAAGGAACATTTTCATAATCTTTATTTCCATAGATTAGCTCTGCATCCTCATCATAGTCAATATCGCCAACCTTTTGATCAAATAACTGCCTAAAAATATAATTTGCTGCGGTTAATACTTGTTCACGACTACGGAAATTCCGTGCCAAATCGATCCGATAGCCGGGATCCTCATCTGTAGCAAATCGTTTATATTTATCAATAAAAAGGGTTGGTTCAGCATGCCGGAAACGGTAAATACTTTGTTTCACATCACCAACCATAAACATATTGCCGCCATCCTCTTGGTTGGATACCAGTGATAAAATCGTTTCCTGTACAATATTCGTATCCTGGTACTCATCGACCATGACTTCTGTAAATTTACGCTGAAAGTCTAATGCAACCGATGATGGTTTTCCACTATCTTTGTCTTCTAACAAAATGTCTAAAGCGAAATGCTCTAAGTCAGCAAAATCGACAAGCCCCTTTTCTTTCTTTGCTTCCTGATAAGCTGCTTTAAATTGCTTAATCATTTTAGTCAGCTGTACGATGATTGGATGAAGCTCCTTCATATCGCGGAGATGATCGGATAAACTTCTTGTGAACCAGTCCTTGGCGATACTCCCCCATCTTTTCTTGATTTGATCACGGATTGCTTTCACTTGGTCTTTTTTATCCTCCGCACATTCCACTTTTTTACGGGATAATGCTTTAAAATTCCCTTCCGCAAAAACTGTACGTGCTTCTTCCCAGGAAATATTGATCGCACCTTTTGCCTGTTGGATCATTTCTTTGTCAGCATCGATCGCTTCGGCGTAATGGTATGGTCCATCACTTTCCCGTGTTACAGTAAGCGCTTGTTCTGCTAATTGTTCCATTACGTCCAGTTGATCGATAACCTCCTGTTTTAATAACTGTAGCCATGGAATGTCATCTTCTGCCAATTCGTTATCGACCTGATAGATCGTTGCCATCTGATCCAACCAATAATCCGGATTCGGGTGCTGAATAGCAAATTCATACATTTTTAAAATTAACGATTCTACTTCCAGATCATTACGATCATTACTGAAACGATCAACAACAGCGAAAAAAGCATCCTGCTCGTTCTCGTCTCCTTCTCCATACCATTCCTCAAACAATTGTTCTAACACATCTTGGCGTATTAAATCTGCTTCAATGTTGTCTGCAATCCGGAAATTGGGATCAATATCAATTTGATAGGCATATTTGCGTACTAATTCCATACAAAAGGCATGAAGAGTGGAAATAGATGCATGTTGTAATAAGGACAATTGTTTTTTTAAATGATTAGATGTCGGATTATTTTCTAGTGCCGATTCAATCGCAGCTCCAATTCGATTACGCATTTCCTGAGCTGCTGCATTAGTGAATGTGACGACAAGCAAGGTGTCGATGTCGATTGGTTGTTCTTTATTTAATAGTTTTTGAATGATTCGTTCTACAAGGACAGCAGTTTTCCCTGAACCTGCCGCTGCTGCTACCAATATATTTTTACCTGATTGATAGATCGCTTCCTCTTGTTCTTTTGTCCATTGCGGCATTAGTTTTCACCCCGCTTGATTGCTTCGATTACTTCTTCATCTTTCATTTCTTTCAGCCTGCGATAATTATTCTCTGTCAAAGTCGGATCAAATTGACAGACAGAACGAAACTCACAGAAGGTACAAGCCGTTAATTGTTGTTGCTGATATGGATTAAGATCTACTTTTCCTTCTGTGATCGCCAGTCCTGCGTTTTCCATTAATCGATGAATGTATCCGTGCAGTTGGTCAAAAATTTCCCGTTCTGCTACATTGGAACCTTTATAGAAGGAACCACTTTTACTAAATCCTGCCGGTATAATGTTACTTCTGCCTGACTCTAGGGATGTATCCATCATACGTACGACATCTTCTTGATCCACTAAGAGTCCTTTCATTTTGAACTTTTTAAATATTTCCTGTTCAATTTTATCTTCTGATAGAAAATCACTTGTTGAAATCATTGGATTATGGACATGGAAATAGAGCACACCAGCTGGTGATGCCTTATGTCCTAGCCAACTTTCCGCATTTTGTAAAACAACATCTAGATAGGCAAGCATTTGCAGTGCCAGTCCATAATAAACCTCTGTTAAGTTCAACCCTTTCGAACTCGATTTATAATCAATAATACGTAAATACAATTGCTCGTTGTCTATTGCCTGATCTACACGGTCAATCCGACCACGTAACATTAACGTATAATTATTTGGCAGATTGACGGTCAGTGGTTCTAATTGATTTGGGTAACCAAACCCTACTTCTAGCCCAACAGGCGAGAAGTTTGTTTTTCTTGCCTGTTCACTTAAAACATATGTCGCCCTCGCGATAACATTTTCCAATTTTCGTTGAATGTATTGGTAACGATTCGAACTGTGCAAAATTTGGTGTTGTAATACCGGTGCTAACTCTCCAACAGCTCGCTGTGCATACTTTTTCGCTTCTTGATCGTATATATCAGCAAAACCGATGCCTTCTTTTTGAACCCATTCGGTGATTTGCTTTAATGCCTCGTGAAAGAGTTGACCGATATCTGGTGCATCAAGCTTATAGGTTGGTCGTTCCTGTAGACCAAGGCTATACTTAGCAAAATGCTGATATGAACAACGATGATACATTTCTAACCTCGATACACTAGCTTTAATTTCTTTTTGGTATAACTGATCTATCGTGTCTTCCGCTAAATCGGTCGGTTTATTTTGATAAAAGAGACTTTTTAATACACGTTGATTGATCGATTGCTGATCAGACTTTTCAATAAACCAGTTTAATACATAGTCCCAAATGTCATCGATCGGATAGCCTCTTAACTTTCTTGCTAATTGTGCTGTTAATGCACCCCTTGTCTTATTCGGTGTCGTCACAAATCGGCTTGCTTCTGTCATTTCTTCTGGGTCTTGTAAAAATAAACGATCTTTTTGAACCGGAAAGATTTCTTCTATTCTTTTGATTAACGGGGAAGCAACCTTTTGTTTGCCTTCCTCATTACTAATCGGATAACTCACCCATAAGTAATCAGTCGGAAGCGTAAACGCTAAATAGACATAAAACCAGTCATCTAGTAATTGACGCTTACTTCCCTCCGCTAATTGCATGCCATGTGTTTGCAATAGGGCACGCTCTTCTTCTGTAATCAAACCATCCCCTCTAGGCTTCATCGGCCAGGTTCCTTCATTTACGCCTAACAGAAAGGCAGCCTTAATGCCATGCATCCGCGAACGATCAATCGAACCAACGACTACATGATCAATACTTGGCGGTACGTGGGAAAATCGTAGTGAATCAAAACCAGATTCTAATACTTTACGAAATGTTGAAAGATCCATGGTTTCTTCTCCTGCAACTTCTGTGATCTCTTCTAACAGTTGAATTATCGCATCCCAAACCTGGTCTTGCTCACGCCCTTTTTCCACACTGCCTTCTTCATCATATTGCTCACGCATAAGTTCTAATCGACCTGGTGTTCCAATCACTTCTAGCCATTCAAATAGAGCAATTACTTTTTCTCTGACCGTCGGTAATTCACGGAGCTGTTGATCAATATCTGCCAGAGCTACTGTTACTTTTTCTCGGTACGCATTAATCCGTTCTTGTGTTACTCGTTCACGGTCGGTTTGTGCTGATTGATCAAAGCCTTTAAAACGTTGGAATATCCATGGTTTGTCACTTAACCACCTGCTTCTACCTCGTACGCCGTACTCCAACACATAGTTTTCTAACTCATCAATTGCTTCCTGGTCTAAACGATACTCGCCTTCCCCTTGCGGTATAAATCCTGCCTTCAACAAGCGAAATACTGCATCATAACGCCAATTTCCTTCAATAACATCTAGCAATGATCGGATCGTTTCAATTAATGGATGGTTGAGCATCGTTCTTTTCTCATCAACAAAAGTAGGAATCTGATAATCAGCGAAAACCGTTGTAATCAGATCATGATAGACCTCTGGTTCACGAATTAGAATAGCAAGGTCGCGATAACGATACCCTTCATCCCTTACTAACCGAACAATTTCTTGTGCCGTCCCTTCAACTTCAGCACGTGGATGCACTGCTTCTGCAATCTGAATCGGTGCTTGAGCTGGATAGCTTTGGACAGGACGACTGTCGAAATGCTGATCTAAATGAACAAATGGTGCTGGTGCATTATCGCCTGCTGTTAATGGTGTAACTTCTGTTTCCACCATCGTTTGTTCTGCTAACTGCCTTAACTGATGATAGGTTTCCTTTGTTTGATAGAAAAGATCTAACGGTACTACCTCAGAATCGTGTACATCATCAATCGTTAGCGTCACTGTAACATTTTCGCACTTTTTGAGCATCGCTTCTATCACTAATAATTCTTGTGGTGTAAATTGGTGAAAGCCATCTATGTATACGGATGCGCCTTCTAAAAAGTTAGTCATTTCCAGTTTTTCTACTAACTGCTGTAGTTGATCCTCGCTATCCATGTAGTGACCTTGTAAAGCCGCAGTTAATTGCTGATAAATATAAACCAAATCATCTAATTTATTTTGTAATGCTGTTTCGCTAATTGTTTTATGCTGAAATCGATTCATTTCTTGCAACTGTTCACTGATTAATTCTGGTGTCACACAATAGCGTTTAAATTCAGTGATCATATCCTCCAGTTGTTCGATAAAACCTTGTTTTTCGATTGCCTTTTGAAATACCTTCCACTCATCCGTTCTCTCCTCGACAATTTTACGAAGCATCATTTGCATCCCTGTAGAGGTAATGTATTTCTTTGTTGCTCCACCAGTTAGCTGCATAACTCTCCATGCTAATCGTGAAAAACTATAGACTTGTCCACGAATCGAACCATTTATTTCAGCATCATTTAATAACGCATATTCCTGTTGGAAGGTCATTTGATCGGGAACTAAATAAAAAATTGGCGGCCCTTGAGGATTTTGCTTGAGTTGTTGTCTTATCTCTTGCAAGCACTGCTCGCTTTTATTCACCGTTGCACTTCCAATTAAAAATCGCAACAAAGAAAACACCTACTTTCTCTATCTTTACTACTATTTTACCATAGATTAACGTTCACTTATTAATAAGTGACTTTCCTTCTAACAATGATTAATGACCACTTTGATATAACCTTCTAGCGCCTACTCTTTCAACCAAATCTACCATTAGCAACATAAATAAATTCTAAGTAGTAGCAAAAATAAGCAAGCTCCTCTTGAACTTACTTGTTTTTTCCTTTGTTATTTATAACGAAAAGAGAGAAGCTAGTCTACTAGAGTAGCTTCTCCTCTGACTTATTATAATGTTACTTTGTATAAATTGCATTTTCCGCCACGTTTTTAAATTTGACTATTGCACACATCAAATCTTCCATTTTAGTCCCTCATGTGTTGCTTTAAAACCTAACCGTTCATAAAACCTTAACGCATCTGGTCTTTGTTTATCAGTTGTAAGTTGTACTAAATGACATCCACGCTCTTTTGCACGCTCAATCGCCCACTTTATAAGTTTAGTACCTACACCTTTTCCTCTTACAGAAGCAGATGTTCTTACTCCCTCAATAGTCGCCCTCCAGCCCCCTTGATGTGTTATATACGGTGTAAAGGTAATTTGTTGTACGCCAATTACTTCATTGTTGTAACAAGCTACAACTAACTCGTTATTAGGGTCTGTTGTAATAGCTTCAAATGCTTGCTTATAACTATTAGGTAGTGGGTGTTCATAACGCTCACGCTGACTTCCTAAAACATCATCTGCAAGCATCGCAATAATTCTATCTAAATCATTTTCAGTTGCTATTCTAAATCTGATTTTTGCTTCCAATCAAATTCCTCCTTCTACTCTTCTGCCTCGTTAGGACAATACGTTCTATACCAAGGTTTTTCCTTCCCTTGGTTTGATCATTTTTGCTCATCCTTATCTCTACTCTATTCAACCATCGCTTGCTGTATTTAGTCTTTCACTAGAATCCATCATATAATTTTTCGCCATTAAATAGGCATTTACGGTAAAAAGCTGACTTTGCACTTCATTTCTTAGCAATTGATTCCCAAAACGATCGAAATCAAACAATTTAACTTTAATGTTCTCCGTATCATCTAAGTCTTGCTCCTGTGATTTAAGCGCTTCCATTATTAAATAGGTTTTTACTTTATTGTTTTGTGTGGCAGGATTAATATAAAATTCACCTAAGAATATTGGCTTTTGTAGCGAACTATATCCTGTCTCTTCCTTCACTTCTCTAATTAAACCTTGCTCATGTGTTTCTTTACCCTCTCTTTTTCCAGCAGGTACTTCTAAGAAAAAATCTCGAGCAGCGTGACGATATTGCTCCACCAATACAATCTGATTCTCTTTGGTAACGACAACTCCATTTACCCAATCGGAGTATTCATTTACATAATATTCATCGATCACTATTCCATTTGAAAGTTCACAGCTATCTTTTCTAATATTTCCAAATCGACTTTTATGTACATATTCTGTTTTTAATGTTTTCCATTTCTCCATGGTTTCTCCTCCTTTATAATACAGTTTTACGTCTCCCATTTAGTTAGAGGTTGTAGCTAGTCTAGTTATTACGTGACTCTTCATTATTACTTATTAACCACTGCTTTGAATGTTATGATTTGGCTTGGATTAGTAGGATATTGACCGCAGATAAATTAGTTATTTTTCTTCTGTTATCAGCATTATACCATATAATTCCACAACAAAAGCCCGCTCCATAAAGTGAGACTTATCAGGGTGTTATCGTCTGTTTCCCACTTCGCTTCTTTGATTTACTTAACCTTGAAGCGAGGTTTTTTGGACGATTAGCACCATGATACATACATTCCTGGAGCAGGCTTATAATTAAAGCGCTTACTTTGCTTCATTTAATAAATTGAAAATTAATCTCTGACATCGGCCAGTAACGGATATCTACTTTGCCTACCACTTCTTTTTGATCCACAAAACCAATTTCCCTACTGTCATAGCTTTTGGTTCGGTTGTCGCCTAATACAAATAATTGTCCTTCTGGGACGGATTTTTCACCGGTTATTTCTTCTAATGTAAAGTCTTCTGTCAGTACCTCATTTGGTTTTCGGTACTGATCTAAATATGGTTCATCTATTGCTTCTCCATTAATAAACAAAATATCATCTCGATAAGCAATATGATCACCGGGTTTTCCAATTACCCTTTTCACATAATCTTCCTCTTCATTCGCATGAAAAACAATGACATCAAAACGATTGATATCCATCAAGTCGTAGACCATTTTATTGACCATTAATAAATTTCCATCATGCAGTGTTGGCTCCATTGATTTCCCATTCACCACATAACTTGCAAATAAATAAGATCGGAAAAACATTGCCAACACCGCCGCAAAAACAACAATTCGCACAATTGACCATATACGCTTCTTCTTATCCATAAACCTTCCCTCCAAAGGGACTCTCTTTTTAACTAATTTACCCCATTTGGAAAAATTTAATCCTTTATATCTCCAACTTTTTCCTCAGATTTTTTGTGTAAATATTTCTCTATATATTTTCCAACAATCCAAAGAACTGCTATCCCTATAGCCACTATAATCGTTCTGACTGGATTTTGTGCAAAAGAAGTTATACTGTCTCCAATATAAGATATCGTAAAGACCATCACTCCTTTTCCAAGAAAAACAGCTAAAACAAATTGATAGAAGCTAATACTTGATAATGCTGCTACTATATTAATAATCGCTGATGGTGAGAACGGAAAACAAAGTAAAATAAAGAGCGGTCCAAACCCATGACGGGTTAGCCAATTCGTTACTTTAGATACCTGTTTATTTTTTCTTAACCATTTAAATACTTTTAGATGGCGATAACGTCTCACCAAAATAAAGACAACAATCGTACCTGCACTGGTACCAGTCCAGGACAAAAGAAACCCTTCCAATAACCCATATGCTGCAGCATTGGTCATCACAAATACGATAATTGGTAAGAAAGGTAGAAAAGCTTCAACAAAAGGCAGTAAGAAGCCAGGGATAGGTCCCAAGCTTTCATAGCTTCGCAGTAAGAAATTAACTAATTGTCCATATTCATTTGCTTCGACTAGTTCTTTAATCTCATCCACATTAATATGCTCTATATTACTTATAGTATATGTAATCATACCTTGTTTAACTCCTTCAACCGACTAAAAACTTGAGTTAATTTTATTTTAATATTTTTTTCCCTGTTTTCCTAATCTTTCACATTGATCCTTGATTTTCTATGCTAACTTTTTAACAATTTTATTGTATTTTTTGAAGAGAAAGCATATAATAAGAACAAACGTTCCCTTTAAGGAGGAAATGGAAAATGAGATATTTAAACGAACAAGAGTGGAAATTAGCATCACGTTTTCTATTTTTATCAATGGCCTTAACCGTTATTAAACATGATTTACAAAAAATGAATCAACTATCCCCCTTTAAGATAAATGAACCATATATTGCTTTATTGGAGAAGATGGAAAAAAACGCAACAGAAGAGCGAAGGAAATTACGAAAACAAATGCAACAGGAGAAAATTAAAGTTGTTGCAGCAGAAAAAAATGATTCATTCACTTCTTACTTATTCCTTTGCAAAGGAAAAGAGGAAAAACGCAATTACTTTAATCCTGCTATCCGCAAAAAAGTCGAGGTGATCTTAGAGGAATTGCTTACACATGCCCTTGAACCAACGACTTCCTCGAAGGAAGAAGTAAAGCTGTAACTTTTTCCAAAAAAATGAACCTTTCATCTCTATTAATGGTATAAGTAAATGAAGGAGATGATAAAAATGGAATTAGGTTGGTTGATTAGTACGATCGTTGCCTTTATTGTGGGTGGATTGTTTGCCACACTCATTGCTACGATGAACAAAAAAGTAGTAAAAGACAGACTAGGAAATATCGATTTTAAAAAATCTGATCTTTATTTTTACTGGACTAGATGGGATTATACCATTATTGTAGCTGCTGTTTATACGTTTATCTGTATTACTGGATTATTTGTAGCTTTGCTTTCTGGAGAAAACATTGAAAACCCGTGGATACAATTTTTTCTCCATCAGACATTTGTTTTTTCTTTAATTACATTCATTTGGTTTATTACGCGATTAGCATATGTATTTAAAGGAATTAAAGAGCGGTGGTCTGATGAGTTCAAATGATAATATCCAAGTGGAAGCATTATTTACCACTTACTATCAACAAATTTATCAGTTCACCTACCGCTACACACAAGATGAAGCGTTAAGCTCTGATATTGTCCAGGATACCTTTATCAAATTTCAAAAATATACCAATGACTATGACTCCACTAAATCCCATATTCGCACTTTTTTATTCAGAATTGCTTACCAATTAACGATGACGAAACTAAAAAGACGGAACAAGTTCAAAAAACTACTCCCGTTTTTATATGAACAGAACCAAGAAGAACCAGTATCACTAGAAGAAAAGATTACAATTCGTACTGCTATAATGCAATTACCACCCGAACAAAGAGCTGTAATTATTTTTACTTATTATCATGATTTAAGTCAAAAAGAGATTGCTGCTATTTTACAAATTCCTATTGGGACAGTAAAATCAAGACTACACAGTTCATTAAAAAAGCTAAAAGACCTATTGGAGGTTGATGATGATGAATAAACACGATATTCCCGAGGAATTAAAACAAAAATTAGATGAATTTGAAGTAGATGTACCAGATATTCCATTGAAAAAATCATTATCACAACGAATCGCAAACTGGCTTTATGTGCCAGCGAAAAATCCAGCTGATTATTTTGTTAAAGAGTGTACGCCGTTAAGAATCGCTTTATTTCCTGTGATTATATTACTCTGTTCCATCCCTTTACTATTCATTTAGAGATAAAACCAATAAGGTATGAGCCTTATTGGTTTTATTCTAGTAACCCATCTCATCTCTTTTTATGCCATTTCGATTCAGCGATCTGCTGGGAAACTTCAAGGATATCCTCCATTTTATTACTAAGTAAGTAGCGATACTGAGCAGTGCGGTACAATTGATTGATCATCGTCGCATAAGAAACCTCTAATACTAGATCACGGCCATTCTTAAAGACAACCCGTGTTAAATGCTGCTCTATTTTTTCCAGTTCAAGCACATGTGAATGCGCAATCCACGTACATGCTTTTCTCAAGGGGGATTCCACCGGAAAAAAATACATCCCACTTATTCGATCAATTGCAATTGGCGGTTTGTGCGTAATTCCACTTAACATTCTCGACCCTTCAATAAGCCCTTTTAAACTTATACCAAATGCTTTACATGTACAATCCATCACTTGTTGTGTATTAAATGTTGTTTCATAATCATCTGCTTCCTCATACTCAATGACCCTTGTTAAATAACTTCCATCTGTTTCATAACCAACAACCGCTAATGTCTGTGGACTAATTTCATTCATCTTTTCCATCAAAAATTCCATTTCTTTTCCTCCTTTAAATTATTCCACTATAATGTAGCAATTTTTGCTAAAATTGGATATAAAACACCAAGAAATAACCGGAATTTTCGAGTTTGACTATCATTTCAGTAGAAATTTGCTATAATTTTCTTAAAAGAAGCCATTGAATGGCCATTTTTTAAAAAATTTTCGAAAAAAGTGTGGTGAGATAATTGTGGTTTAAGAAAAAGAAAAAAGAAGCGAAAAAATTCCCAACAAAGGACATATCATTAGAAGAAGTACGTTCCGCTATTCATGAATACAGCAGAGAATTACCACCTAATATTCCACTAAAAATTTTAATCAAGGACGACCTATCCATTGACTATACTTTACTAGCGCCTATTTTGAAGGCGATTCCAACAAAAAGATACTATATGTCAAAAGAAACTTATGACTTATTTGAGGAAGAAGACAAGCATATAGCACAAGCTTTGGATCAAGTTCAACAAGCGGTCGATCAATACATCGCTCAAAAGCAGAAGCTACCGATAATTGATCATGACCCTTATCGTAAAGTTAGTTTTTTTAAATTAGAACAGCTTAACTTAATTACAGAACGGCCAGAAATGGACTTTTATATTACCGATCAGGAACAGTTAGTCACAACGCGGAAACCGAAATGAAGGATAGATGTCGATGACTAGATCAAATAATAAAGCAAAGCAACGAGCAACTTTAAATAATACCTCCGTTATTGATGCACACAGTTTGTCACAATCACATAAAAGGCTAGACGAACTTTTAGAACCTGGAATGTCAGTCCTAGATGTTGACTGTGGTACCGGGGCTATTTCATTCGGTATGCCCGTGTATTGCAGTGGTTAGATCAACCTCAACATGCACTTAACAATCTTGTAAAATCCGTTAAATCAGGTGGAAAATTAGTAGTGCTTGACTACAATCATGAAAAATTAAAATGGGAGCCATATGTTCCAGAATCGATGAAACACTTCTATAACACCTTTTTGAAATGGCGTTCGGATGCTGGGATGAACAACGCAATAGCCGATCATTTAAAGGAAATGTTTGAAAAAAGCGGTTTAAGTCAGGTTTAGGTAACACAACAGCATGAGGAAGTAAAACGTGGACAGGAAAACTTTAAGCCTGCCGTTTCCATCTGGTTAACCGTTGTTGAAACAAAGGGAGAATAATTACTTCAAGATAAGGCGATAGAGAAAGATATGCTTCAAACAGCCATTAGAGAATACAAAGATTGGGTCCGACAAGATGCACAATCGCAAAGGATGTACTTGTTAGCAGTAGAAGGAATAAAAATGTAAATGTGGTAAATATAAATATTACCTATCTAGGAGAGAATGACATGTTGACTTTTTCAGTGATAATTTACCTGTTTCCTCTCATCTCTATTGTAATTGGGATAGTTGGTTACTTCCTATTTAAAAAACTTTCTACACCTGTTACCCTAGTAGTACTAATTATCATCATAGTGGCACTTATATGGTCTAACAGAGCATTTGGGGGTTGGATGTTCATCTATGCAATGATAGCATGTGTAGCTGCTTTTTTAACTAAACTGGGAACTGCCAAAATAAAAAGTAAGAAGCCTTGATAATAAAGGCTTCTTTTACTTTTCAGAAGGTTTTATTAAATTTTTCGAAACTATTTGACGCTCCCTTTCGTCCAATACGCGAAATCAAGATAAACTAGAGAAGAGTGGTGTAATGACAGAACTGGAAAAAGAGCAATTGTTAGAAGAAACAATGATAAACTACGGAGATGATTTAACAAGGTTAGCCTTCCAATATGTTAAGGATAGAGAAATAGCCAAAGACATGGTACAAAATACCTTTATCAAGTGCTATCAGAATCTCGAGCAATTCAGAAATGAGGCTTCGATCAAAACATGGTTATACCGAATTACAATCAATGAATGTAAAGATCATCTTAAAAGCTGGTATAACCGCAAGATACAAGTGAAAAACTTCTTAGAAAATACACTTACATCTCTATTTTTTTCAACTGAAGATAAAGTAATGAGAGAGGAGGAACAAAACACGATTCGGGACTGTATTTTCTCACTACCATATAAATATCGAGAGGTGATTTTCCTCTACTACTATAAATCTTGCACAATAGAGGAAATAGCAATCATTACAGAAGTTAATCTTAATACGGTGAAAACTAGATTAAGACGAGCAAAACAGCGATTAAAACATGTAATGAAGGAGGAAAGTATCGATGGATAACAAATTAAAGAAAGAATTATCCTCTTATTTAGATAAACAAGATTTGAAGTATACGAAGAAAGATCGGGAACGAACCATGCAAACAATTCGTAATCAAACAACAACGAATCAGAATAACAAACGCAGTTATACACGTCCAATATTGCCAATAATAGCATCCTTTGCTGTTTTAGTTTTAGCTATTGCCCTACTTCCATCACTTATAGGAAATGAAAAACCGAATGCTGAACAGGACAGTATTATAGCACCGCCAGAAAAGGAGAAAGGTTTTGCTGTATTATTAATGGGAGAAGATGTGACTAGTAAGAGAAACCCTTTCAACCTTCTGCTCACCTTCAACACTGATCAGAAAAGTGTAAAAGTAGTTTCCCTTCCCCGCGATCTATATGTTGACAGATATAATGCTGAGAGTGAAAAATTCGAAAAAACGAAGCTATTACATGTTGGAGCCCATGATAGCGATCCCGTAGCAAGTATGAATACCGTGTCTTACTATTTGGATATTCCGATTGATTATTATGCTCTGATGCCGTTGGAAGAAATACTTCAATTATTAGAGATAGATAGTCAAAGTGATATAAAGGACATTGCAGAACAAAATAGTTTGGCCAACCTATTAAATGAGGAACAAGTATTTCCAGAACTGATGGAGCTTATTTCTCACCATCAAACAAATATGACGAAAGATGTTTTCAATAAAATGAATAAAGAATCGAGACAGTATGAGATGATAGAAATAGAAGAAGAATTAAATAGTATTTTTGTAGATGAGATTTATTATGTTGAGTTAGAATCAAGTTCCTTAGAACGATTAAAAAATGATTTACAGCATCATATAGGAAGGTAATTCAAAAAGTCTTGTGTATTTCACAAGACTTTTTGAATTACCTCTGCCGCTAGCCGACATCCCATAAAAGGTTAAGCTACAATCCTGATTATTCCTCACTCTCCGTATAGGTCAGTGACACTTTTAAATTAGCGTTTTTCTCACGAATACGGTCAAGCAAATCCTTATCGTTGGTGTCATTTTTACGGCGGATTGCATACGTGTATAAAATCATCGTTCCCAAATTAGTCGTTTCCACCTGGCGCAGTTTATTGCTAAGGGTATACGTCTCGAATACATCATCCAATAATTTTTCATGATTCAAGTTCTCTGGTACCGTTACTTTCAGAATTTGTGTATCCTGCCCTTTTCCATAATTATATTTAAACAGTAGAAAGAACAAAATACCGGCAAAAACAGTTAAAAGAATAGCAAGGTGAAATTGATAAAGTCCGCAAGTCATCCCGACACAAAGGCCAAAAAATATATAAGCGATATCCTTCGCATCTGTTACAGCACTTCTAAAACGGATAAGTGAAAAAACAGCAAACAAACCAAAGGCTACCCCTGCATTGCCACTAACAACCGTCATAACGACTGATACGATCACACTCATCATCACAATGGTATGAACAAAACTCTGTGAATATCGCTCACCAGTAAAAGTAGCTTGGTAGATTAAGGTTATAAATAAACTTAATATCGTCGCCAATCCCATTGCTAATAAGCTCATCCAAAAATTCGCCTCTACCCCATTATGCAAAAATTCCATAATCATTACCTCCTGCAAATACTTGTTCTTTTTCCATTTTACTTATAAGTGGTTGTTTTAATAATTCTAAACTGGTACAAAACTTGGAAGCACTTCTCTGCTCACAATGGAGCTGTTGTAACATACGTGTTAGCCATAAAGGAACACTATTAGTTACTTTTACTTCAAGTACGACCAAGTGTTCATCCATAAAGGTATCTCCATATGCTCCATTTTCAACACGTAAATCTGAATTTCTGCAGCGAAGGTGAAAGTCAAAGGTCATTCTTAAATCTGGATTATCTCTGCCATGAAGAGCATGACGGTCATAGCTGACAATCATTTCAGGCTGTAATTGATACAACGTACGAAAATTATCGATTTCTCTTAACACTTGAGGATTGGATGTTTCGATATTATCTAATGCTTTCCCCTCTTCAAGATAGCGATATGCTTCAGATAACGGTAGAAGCATTCTCCGCTTGTTTACAACATTATTGTGCTTTTGTTTGACTTCAAAAAATGAGGTGCTTTCTATATCCACCTTGTCATAGACTCTCAAACGCAGCTTCTGGCGAAAACGTAATTTGTTTTTCGTTTCATAGTAGATTTTGTGATCCGGACTGTCAAAATACAAACTTGTAACGGTATATTTACCATCTAACCCGAATTTGTCCGGGCGCATGAAAAGAGAAGTTGCTTCGAGTAATTCCTCATATTGTTGCTTGGTAATTAGATACTTTTGTTCTCTTCTAGTGAAAATCTCCAGCGCCATTGCTAACATCCTTTCTAAGCTATTGTGTTGCATATTTGCTATGGTTTAATCATAAAAGAATGAATGTAAGTTTCCGCTGAGAGAAAAATGAGAAAATGATGAAGGTATACTGTGAATTTGTTAATTTAGTGTAAATTTTCCGTTAATTTAGTTAAGAAATGATGTTGACATTACCGATAAAATTTTCCTCTAGATATCGGATAATCTTCTATTCACAAGAATATATGTAAAATAATAGTAGATTACTAAGTTGATATTTTGTATACAAATGTATACACTTGATAAAAAAGGCTAGGAGATTATCCATGAACAGTGACAAATGGAAGGAAGCGGAGCACCATTCACCTAATAAAAAACGGGGTGCCAAAACATTTCGCTGTGGAAAGGCGATTGTAGTTCTTAGAATGTTTGAAGCTAAAACGCTCAACCATTCAGCATCAATTGGACCAACCTCAATATCAATCCATCCAACAAATATTAGTTGGGGAATTAAAGGCTATTGATATGATAATGGAGGAATTTAAGCAGCTGTTTGAACTAGATGAAACAGAAACACACCACCAAAAGCGAGGTGAACAAAGTGAGGAAAATTAATCAATACATTGATTCTGTATTTGACCCACAAGATAGTATATTAGAAGAAGTGGTTACCTCTATCAAAGAGAATGGGATGCCTAATATCTCTGTATCTCCTTCTTCTGGTAAATTTTTAACGATGCTGGTATCCATTTCAGGTGCGAAGAATATATTAGAAATTGGTGCACTTGGCGGATATAGCGGCATTTGTCTTGCACGAGGTTTTGGAGGAAATGGTTCGCTTACCTCTTTAGAATTAGAAGACAAATATGCAAAACTGGCTGCAAGCAATCTCGCAAAAGCAGGTTTCAAAGATCAGGTTACATACTTAACAGGACCTGCTTTAGAAAACCTTGAGAAATTAGCAGCGGAAGATAAGCGCTTTGATTTTTTCTTTATTGATGCCGATAAAGATAATTATCCGAATTATCTCGAGTATTGTATTAAACTAGCAAACCCAAATGCTGTTATTGCTATGGATAATGTTTTAGCAAGAGGCAGTGTGGCTGATGATGAGGTCGAAACAAAGCGCTATACAACGCTGATGAAGGAATTTAATCAAACCGTCGCAAACCACCCACAATTAGAAGCTATACTTGTTCCAATTGGTGATGGTATTACCATTGCCCATGTAAAATAAATGATAGGACCAAAATAAGAATCAACCTACACTTTGTCCTGCATTAGTTAAGCAAAAACAATTTTTCGTTTTGCCCTTTTTTGTCCTTAAAAGTGGTTCTGATAGACACTTTTTCTTGGTTTTGTCTTTTTTTGTCCTTCAGAGTGGTTCTGATGGACACTTTTTCTTGGTTTCGCCTTTTTTTGTCCTTCAGAGCGGTTCTGATGGACACTTTTTCTTATTTTCCCCTTTTTTTGTCCTTCAGAGTGGTTCTGATGGACACTTTTTCTTATTTTCCCCTTTTTTGTCCTTCAGAGTGTTCTGATGGAAAATATTGCCTTCTTTTGTCCTTGAAAAAGGTACATAAGTGTCGGATTGAAAAAAACCCTCGACATACAATCGAGGGTTTTATCTTTAGGATGCGTGATAAATAATCTTCTCCCATTTGCGATTCGCCTGGTCAATAGTGCTGTTAACCTCTTGATTAAGGCGCTTTAATTGCGCGATCGTCTCCTCTACTTTTCGATACATCTCACTAACTTGTTGTTCAGACTGATTAATTTTATCTTGGACAAACCAGTCCATAATAAGACCGTCGAAAAAATAATCGGCAAAGGTTAAACCACCAGAAATCTCAACATTTGCTTGAAATGATTGGCCAATGTCATTTAACTCATGTGAGAACTTTCGTAATAACCGCTGTGCATCATGCGTAGCCTTTTTAGCATCGTCAATATGACTATGCTTTAATGAAGTAGATATTAAACCACCACCAAGCATGTCAGCAGTTCCCCAGTTTTTCGCACTTTCTAGTGAAGAAAGAGCTGATGATAGAGCTCGTTTGACCTTTTCTCCTGCATCAATCGCTTCAGCAATCTCTGATTTCTCGTCTTGCATATTCCCCAGTTCTTCTAATACCTGCAGTGCCTGTTGTCCACTATCATGATTCGTATCTAACAAGTGATAGTACTTCTCTTCTAATAATCGCCGATAACGCACATCAGGCTCTCCTAAATCACGGATTTGCCGATCTAGTGTGGAGATATCTTCTTGCAAATCCTGAACAGACTCTTTTGCTTCCTGATAGCGTAATTGTGCTCTTGCGACTTCCTGTTTCTCTTCATCCAACTTTTCGGACTTTTGACCGGTTATCGAATAAAAAAGATTGGCTACACTAAAGGATTCCAATTTTTCGACATCCACTTTTTCATCTTGTAGTTGTTGGTAGAATGTTTGCTTTTGCTTCTCCAGTTTTTCTAATTCAACTACTAATTCTTTTCGCTCATGTTTTAATCGGTTTAATTTGCGTTTATCTTCTTGGGCTTTTACAATTTTTTTATAATAAGTATCCACTTCAACCACCTCTACTCTATATACGAATCAAATTACCGGTTCGTTTCACGCTTTTCTATTTCTTCTTCAATTCGTTTGATACGATCCGCTATGGATGGATGGCTAGAACGGAACCATCTAATCCATGGAGCAGGTGATATATCCGCTTTCGATTGTTCCGCTAGTAATCGGTAGCCAGTAAGTGCAGGGTATAAGTCTTCCGTCTGGCTGATTGCATATTCGTCTGCCTGGACCTCCATCTGTCTAGAAACCCACAAGGATAGTGGTTGTAAAAATAGTAGTAGTGCTACTGTAATAAATAATATTTTTGTTAAGGATGTTAGCGAATAGACATTTTTCCAGGAACGAGTCCATCTTTGTAATAGTATTAACACGAGAAGGGTTAACAATAGATATAAGCCTATCCCCCAATATACATGATGGTAAATGTAATGAGCGATCTCATGTGCCATAATAAATAAAATTTCACTTTGTTCCATTCCGGCAACCGTTGTATCCCACAATACAATGCGAGCATGATCGAAAATTCCTGTCACATAAGCATTAAAGGTAGATACTTTTTCACTTTTATTGACAACGAGAAGGGTTGCATCGCTAATTCCGGCATCTGTTGTTAAAGCTTCTATTTCTTTTCGCAATTCTCCCTCTTCCAGTAAATAAAAATCATCGAAAAGTGGATCAATCCATATCGGCTGCACAAACATAACAAACAAGACAACAGGAATAGCAAGAAGCCATAGGATCATTCCCCACATTTTTGGCCATCTTTTCATAACTGCTCGTGTTACAAAGATAATAATGACAAGCGATAGTCCGAAAAAAGCGGTATTTACTAAGTTCTCAGCTATCCAAGAAAGAAAACCTTGTGTCCTTACACCCTCTTCGACTGTGATTCTATACCATATAACACGAAGAGGAAAATGGATCAGATAATCTAAAACGGTTAGCAATGTGACATATAACAGCACTTTTTTTAGTTCTGATTCGATTTGCTCCAGCTTTTCTATCACATCTACCTTCTTTATCAATATGTACAGCAACATTAATTGCAGTGGCCACCCAGCAAAGAAAAAAGCATGGGCTAACGCTCCATAACGTGTGTCACTGAAAGATGTGAGTGGATAAAAAAAATAGAAATATAAAAAAAGGCTAAGTAGATACATGGTGTACCCTATGATCATTTTTTTCATACCATCGTCTCCAATGTTTAGCAACGTTATTATCATTATATACAAACAGTGATGGATACTAGTCATATTTCTGCAAAACTTTCATGTCTGTAATAAACTCACCCCCGTTCCATTTGAAATGAAACGGGGGTGAGTTTTTAATTGCTTAATAGATCAATCCAATGAAGTCTTCTTTTGTAATTTTTCCTAAATAATAGGATACATCTATGTTACTTAGTGCTTCATCAATTGCCTGGCGTTCATAGCGAATACCTTTTAGCTGTTCTTCCAACTCTTTCACATCACCAACACCGAAGAAATCACCGTAAATCGTACATTGTTCAATAATGCCTTTATGAACATCAAGGCGCACATCAACTAAACCACTGTCAAACTTGTGTGAGTGTTGAATATTAAATTTCGGGGATTTACCATAGTTCCATTCCCATTGTTGGTATCGTTCTTTTGATAATTGATGGATATTGTTCCAATCTTCATCTGTTAACACGTATTGTGGCACATCTTCTAGGTTTTCCACATCAAAGACGTGTCTGAGTATATGTGCTTTCAATTGATCCATGGATATTTTCTCATCCATAAACTCAGAAATATTAGCAACACGGCTTCGGATTGATTTAATACCTTTTGATTTGATTTTTTCTGTTTTTACATTTAGCGAGCGGACAACATTTTCGATTTCTGAATCATACATTAACGTTCCATGACTGAACATACGTCCTTTAGTTGTGAATTGTGCATTACCTGAAATTTTGCGTCCTTCCGCCACTAAGTCATTTCGGCCTTTTAATTCTGCTGGAACGCCCAATTTTCTTAATGCCTCCACGACTGGCTCAGTGAATTTGGCAAAATTGTGGAAGCTGTCGCCATCATCTTTTGTAATAAAACTGAAGTTTAAGTTACCTTCATCATGATATACTGCTCCACCACCTGATAAGCGACGAACAACTTTGATACCATGTTCATCCACATAATCCGTATTGATTTCTTCAACGGTGTTCTGATTTTTCCCAATAATAATCGATGGGCCATTTATATAAAACAGTAAATATGTATCTTCCTCACCGAAATGTTTGAGTACATATTCCTCAATAGCTAGATTGATGTATGGATCAGTAATTCCTTTATTATCGATAAATTTCATCTACTTTTTCACTCCTAGTATTGGCTACTTTTCACTACTAGTATAAAAGAAGTACATCGAGAAAACAATTTTTACGACATTGTACTAATACAAACGGTTGATTTTTTAATTTTGTTATAATACAATAATAACACGACACACTTTTGGGAGGTCGGTTATGAAGAACATCGTTGAATTCTTTCGCAACATTCCCAGAAAAAAGTGTAGTAAGTGCGGAAATGATATTGTAGAACAAGCAGATTGTTATCATAACATCTGTGACAACTGCAGTCATCCCGCCATCTAACCTGTTACGTCTTTTACAACCATATCTTTCGTTTCTTTCATCCTTCTTATCCTGCTGAACGAGGATGATGAACATTCCCATCCAATTAATCAAGATATATGTAAAAGACAGACACCTGCAGCTATTAAGTAGCTGCTTTTTTTTGTACGCTAAAAATATAGTACAGTGACACAGTCGATAATTACTGTGAAGTAATAAAAGGTGAAAAAGTGAGGCTTTCTCCGATTCTGATGTATGATGAGTGCTCAATCGACACCGCGGAAAAAATACTCGCTTTCTGCGGGGAACGCTTCAGCCTCCTCAGGACCACTTCCAGTGGGGCTTCAGACTGTTCCTTTACCACTGGAGTCTCGCATTTTTTCCACAGCTTAGTGTACTGTTCTGATGAAATAACAAAGAAGCAGAGCACTAATAAAAGTTACTCTGCTAAATAATCGATTATTTTTTCAACGGCTGCTTCACCTTGGTCGATGCAATCGGGAATTCCGATTCCTCGGTACGGGCTACCAGCAACAAATACGCCGGGAAGCTCAGAAGCGAGACCATTCTCCAATTTCTCTACTAGTTGCTTATGTCCAATACTATACTGTGGCATCGCATCTTTCCAGCGAGAGACAACCGAGAATAAAGGGTCACCCTCTATTTTCATTATTTTATTCAAATCATGTAAGACGATTTCTTCAAGCGTTTCATCTGAAAGATCCACAACTTCTTCATCACCTGGACGTCCAACATAACAACGCAATAATGCTTTTCCTTCTGGCGCAGCTGTTTCTGGCCATTTTTTATGTGTCCATGTACATGCAGTAATACGATAATTACTGTTACGTGAAACCACAAATCCGGTTCCATCAATATCTTCCTTAATCGCAGATTGATCAAAGGCTAAGGCCACATTAGCTACAGAAGTAGCTTTCATATTATCGAGTTCTGCTATAAAAGAATAGGGTTTGAGCATCTGCTTCATGACCGCATAAGGAGTAGCAATTAAAATAACATCAGATGATAACTTTGATCCACCTTTTAACTCTAATTCATAGCTGTCACCAGACTTCGTGATCTTATTAACCGCTCTACCTGTTTGTACAACATTTTCTGACAAGGATGCTTCAATCGCTTCTACTAATGTTTCCAGCCCACCTTCTAAGCTATAAAACATACTTTTTTTCTTACCGGATGATGGTGTCGGTATTGTTTTCTGTAATCCACGAATCAAACTGCGGTGTTGCTGCTCTAATTGATAAAAATTAGGAAATGTTGCCATCAAACTTAAGTCATCCAAATCACCAGCATAAATCCCGGATAATAGTGGTTCAATTAAATTTTCAACCACTTCATCTCCTAAGCGACGTCTAAAAAATCTGCCTAAAGACTGATCATCTTGTGCCTCACCCTTTGGTAAAACAAAATCCATACCTGCCCGTAGTTTGCCAGTCACACTAAATAACCCAGATGATAAAAAAGGACGAACTTGGGTTGGTATTCCCATAAATGCCCCCTGTGGCATACTGTGCAGTTTATCACCAACTAAGATATATGATTTACCTGACCCATTTTTAACAAGCTTATTACCTATACCTACTTCACGTGCTAACCGCTCTGCTGATTGTTTGCGAATCAAAAAGGAATCAGGACCTCGTTCGATCGTGAAACCATCTCGTCTCTCTGTATTTATTTTCCCGCCTAAACGATTACTTGCTTCGAAAAGCTGTACTTGATAATGCAAGTTCTGACTTTTAATCTTCTTGTCTAAATAATAAGCGGCAGTCAGCCCCGCTATACCGCCGCCTATCACCGTTATTTTCTTCATGACTCGTCATCACTCTGGAATTTATCCATTACAATACCTGCTAATGTATCAATAAATGTCGGGTTCACGTTTGGCATAGGTGGGCGATAATAGTCTGCGCCAATTTCTTCACAAACCACTTTACATTCATAATCATTGTCATATAAAACCTCTAAGTGATCAGCAACAAAACCGACCGGCGCATATATAAATGATTGGTATCCTTTTTGTTCAAAAAGGTCTCTTGTTAAATCCTGTACATCTGGGCCTAACCATGGATCAGGTGTATTCCCTTCACTTTGCCAACCAATTTCGACATTTGGAATTTCGGTTTTTTCTTGGATTAGTTTTGCCGTACGTTCTAATTGTAGTGGGTAAGGATCACCATGTTGCAAGATCTTCTCTGGTAAACTATGTGCAGAGACAATCAGAACCGCTTTATCTTTATTCTCGATTTTTTGATACTCTTCTGTTATTGCATTCGCCCAGTAGTTAATAAATCCTTCTGCATCATACCAGCTTTCCACAGATCTAATCGTGATACCATGTTTAGCAGCTTCTTCTTGGGCTCTTCCATTATAAGATTTAACACTAAACGTTGAGTAATGTGGAGCAAGTACAATAGAAATTGCTTCTTTAATACCATCATCTGCCATTTGTTGGACGGCATCTTCAATAAATGGTTCAATATGTTTCAAACCTAAGTAGTAAACAAACTCAACCTCATCCTGGATTTCATTTAATCGCGTTTCCAAGCTCTCTGCTTGTTCTTTAGTGATACGCGCTAACGGGGAAATACCGCCAATTGCCTGATAACGCTCTGTTAAATCATCAAGCATTTCTTGGGTTGGCTTGTGACCGTGACGAATATGTGTATAATAGCGTTCAATATCCGCTTCTTTATATGGCGTACCATATGCCATTACTAGTAAACCTACTTTTTTCTGTGCCATGATAAACATCCTTTCTGACTGTCGAGTAATGATAGAATTTGACCTTTTATATAAAAGTTGTGTTGGAATCATCAACATTCAGCTCGGTCGTTTTGTTTCTATATGAGTGCTTCCGGCTTCCTTATCTTGCTGAATATTCATGTATAAATGTTGTTAATTTTTTTAATCGATCTGGACTAATTTCAGGTGTAACACCGTGTCCAAGGTTAAAAATATGACTAGGGTGTACTTTTCCTTCATCGATGATTTCTTTTGCTTTCTTCTCTACTACATCCCAATCTGCCATTAAAAAGGCTGGATCTAGGTTTCCTTGCAATGCTTTTGTGATGTCTAACTCACGTGCTTCTTTTATGGACATACGCCAATCAAGACCGATGACATCAACAGGTAAGTCATTCCATTCCTTTATTAAGTGGCTTGCACCTACCCCAAAAATAATCAATGGGACATTTGCTTCACGCAACTCACTAAAGATACGATTCATCACAGGTTTAATATACGTACGGTAGTCTGCTACATTTAATGCTCCAACCCAAGAATCAAATATTTGGATCGCTTGTGCACCAGCATTAACCTGTGCCTTCACATACGTAATCGTCATATCTGCTAATTTATCCATTAATGCAAACCATGCTTCCCGATTACTGTACATGAATGCTTTTGTTTTGTGATAATTTTTGGATGGACCACCTTCAATCATATAGCTTGCTAACGTAAAAGGTGCGCCACTGAAGCCTATCAATGGAACATTTAATTGCTCTTTCGTCAATAATCGAATCGTATCTAATACATAAGGAACATCACTCTCCGGATCGATCGTTCCCAGGTTCTCAACATCACGTAATGATACAATCGGATTATCAATGACAGGACCGATGCCCGATTTAATGTCGACATCTACACCTATTGCAGGTAATGGCGACATAATATCTTTGTATAATATCGCTGCATCCACATTATACATTTCTACGGGTAACCTTGTCACATAGGCACAAAGTTCTGGTTGATGAGTAATTTCAAATAAAGAATATTTCTTTTTTAATTCACGATATTCTTTTTGCGATCTACCCGCTTGTCGCATGTACCAGACAGGTGTATAGTCAGTATCTTCTCCTCTAAAAGCTTTTAATATTGTATCATTCAATTTCGTCATTCGTATCACCCTTTTTTCCCATTCTATTCTACTATAGAAGGTTTGATCGATCCTGTATAGTATTTTTAAAAAATGTTCACTAAATTGTAATTATTATAACTAAAAAGTAATTGTAATTAGTTTCTGTTTAAAAGTCAAACTCTAAAACTGTGACATTGGAAGGTTCACCAGGTTGTTTCGTTAACGGATTATAAGGAACAACAAAGTATTCACCACTGCGGAAAACATTAATACGATTAATAGTGTAATTCCCTTCTCCCTCTACTTCGCCAATTAAGTGATCTTCCTCTTCACCACGTTCATAGATTCGATAAACGACACGGCTATCTTCGCTAGGTGTCCAATTTAATTCCCCTTGAAGCAAGGTAAAACCACCTAATTTAATAGATGATGTCAGATCATTTATCTTTGGTAATTGGATCGGTTCTGGTAAATCCTCTACATCCTCTGGTTGTTCAAAACTTTCTGTTAATGAATTCCTCTTATCTATTTCTGTAAGTATTGATTTCGTTAACCTTGTTGTCGCTTCAGAACCTGCAGTTAAATAATTTTCCTCTGTTGCACTTTCATAGCCAATCCATGCTGCTGTCACATATTCCGGTGTAATACCAGCAAACCATGCATCTTTAACCGCCCCATCTCTTTTTGGATGTTGTGTTGACCCTGTTTTACCTGCAAGTGCTTTAGAAAATTCACCTACAGATCCGGTACCTTCTTTTGTCACTCCTTCCAGCATACGTAGCATATTCCAAGCGGTTTGAGAGTTAAATACATTCGCTTTTCTCTGATCTTCAGACTTGATAAGTTCCTGATCTTTGTTATAAATAGCTCGAATACTTCTTGCTTTCAGCCATTCTCCCCCACTAATAAACGTGCGGTAACCCTCTACCACCTGAATCGGTGTAATACCTGTCTCTAAACCACCTAAAGCAATAGCCAATCCATGATCATCGATATCGATATTCATTTTTTCCAACATAGATTTACTATAATCGATACCAATTTGGTCAAGTAACCAAACCGCAGGGGCATTCTTTGATTCTACTACAGCTTGAAACATACTTACTTCTCCATCAAATTGACCATCCACATTGTTGACACGATATCCATCATCATATTCGATGTTCTGGTCGGGAACCATATCATATGGCTGATAGTTACCCAATTGCATCGCTGGTCCATAAACAGCCAGAGGTTTCATCACAGAACCTGGTTGTTTTTTCGTTAGCAAATGGTTCGTATCATTCAATTGAAAGTCACGGCCAGCAATTAATGCTTTTAATTGTCCAGTTTTTTGTTCCATTAATACAAAGCTACCATCTACAGTGTCATTTGATCCGTGGAAAAAATCATTATCTTGCATGTGATCATAGGCAATTTTTTGTATGGCAGGATCCATATGGACTTCAATTGTATAACCACCACGCTTAAGCGCATCACGGCTTAACCCGTAAGTAGCTTCGACTTCTTCTAGTACATAGGCAAAATAATCATCTAACCACGGCTCTCTTTCCTTTTCTTGACTTTTCACTTTAATTTCTGTTGCTTGTAACTCGAGCATTTCTTCCGTTGAAATATTTCCTTCGTTCGCCATTTGTTGTAATACCAGATCTCTTCTTTGTTTCGCCAGTTCGATGTCATGATGTGGTGAATAAGAATTGGGCGCTTTTACCATTGCAGCTAATAAAGCCCCTTCTTCAATGGACAAATCCTTCACATCTTTTCCAAAAAAATAGTCAGCAGCTGTACCTACTCCATGGATTCCATGTGCAAGATATACTTCATTTAAATATAGCTCCAAAATATGAGATTTTGTGTAATTTCGTTCCAAATAAACGGAGGCCATCACTTCTTTTGTTTTTCTCATCCATGTTTTATCATTGGCTAAAAAAAGGTTTTTAGCCAATTGCTGTGTAATTGTACTGCCACCTTCCACCTTACTCATTGCTAATATATCACGGTAAACGGCACGTGCAACAGCAGGTAAAGAGATACCAGCATGCTCATAAAAGCGTTGATCTTCCATTGCAATAAACGCTTCTTCCACATGGTCAGGAATTTGCTCGAGTGTGACATAATTTCTGTTTTCTGTATATAATTTACCTAATACAGTACCATCTTCAGCTACTACTTTCGAAGCTGTAGGCAAAATAACCGCTCTCTCATCAAAAACAAAGCGGCCACCAAATATAATAAACAGATATCCTAATACCGCTAACAAAAACATGGAACTGAAGCTGATCGAGAGCCATTTATACTGTTTGATCCATGACCAAATAGAATGAAAAATTTGCCTTATTTTTCCTTTATCCAAACCGTTACACCACCTTTCTCTAAAATTTCGACAATAGTTTCATTTTATCACAAAATCTCCAGGAACGACGAATGTTATAATAGAAAAAAACAAACAAAACCCAGTCGGAACTGGATTTCCACTTTCTACAATGATAAAAATAAGCGTATCATCATAATAAATACTGCGATCGATTCTGATTATGTATGCTGCGCGAAAGTAACCTTGAGCCAAAGCTGGACAATTTTGTACTTGATTTCATATTTTTTTGAAGGAGGAAAAAAAATGAATGGATATATGACAAATGGAACCTATCAATATCTCGAAAAGCTGAAAAATAAATATACTATCTCTCCATTTATTCTTATGCACAACGAGTTCAAAGTTGTTGCCTATTATGAGGATATACGCTCATCCATTTTTGAAGCAAGCAGAGACTATCTTGTGCTGGAAAAAGTTGGAGAGTTAAGAGAGACCGGATTTATTAGTTTGTCACATCTACCTATTACAAATGAAGGACGTCCTATATTTGAAATGGATTATAAGCAAAGAGTAAACGAAATAAGTAAAGTAGTTGCCGCCAGATTATTACGTCCACAAAGAGGTAACACTTATATATTGCTCGTAGAATGGACTGATCCAAAGGACTATCAAGCATGGAAAAAGACAAATCCTCTTCCTAAGAAGAAAGAAGATTCCTATATAGCCGGATCCGTCTATACAGAAACCTTCCTAGCTGGAGAAGAAGAGGTAGACTAGTCTGTTCATAAGGAAAAGGTATCTTTTGCGCAAATAAAGGCTGATTACTTTTTCATAAGCAATCAGCCTCTCAATTATTCCTCTCCTAGTACTTCTTGTTCGAAGAAATCTTCAAAATTTGCTTGTGGTTGTTCACCAACTATTCTGGCAGATTCTTCCCCGCCTTCATAATGCACTATTGTAGGTGTATTATTAATATTATATTCTGCCCAAGCACTCTCAAACTCTAACAAGTTTAATTTCACTAAATCTACACCATATTCTTCAGCCAATGGCACTACAACAGGTGTAGTTCTTTGACAATGGATACATGTAGGGCTGTAAAAATAGACGGTTATATCTTCTCCATCTTCAAGTTTTCCAGCTAATTCATCAGGTAATATCTGATTTTGGTATATAGGATCTTCTAGCTGATCAATTGTTGCTTGATCTAAATCTGATTTATTATAAGGATTATCCACACCCTCTAGTTGTTTCGAATTTTGATAGTTTACAACGAAGATTAATGCTCCGAAAATTACAACAAGCAATAATACAAATATTACCATTTTCTTCATTTTAAGCGCTCCTTTGTTGAACAATTAAATAGATGTGAATGCCAAAGATGACAAGAAAGCCAATCAACGCTTGGAAAGGAATCGTGGCAAAACCAAAGTAATTGACATAAGTTGTCGTACATGGAATAATACCACAGCCATCACCAGACTCTTGTAGAGCGGGCACTTTTTGAATGAGATAATGATAGCTAGATACAAATATTCCTATTCCACTTAAGATAAGTCCTGGAAAAGCGTATCGAATATCTTTTTTATAAACAGCATACCCATAAATGACCACTAGTGGATACATTAAAATTCTTTGGTACCAACACAATTCACAGGGTATGAATTTCATAATCTCAGAATAAAACAAACTTCCCATTGTTGCAAAGAGGCTACCGGCCCATGCAATAAATAATAGTGTTTCCTTTTTCTTGTCCATGTCGTTCACAATCTCCTCTCACATTAATTATACATACAAGCATTTGAAAAACAAATGAATAAATTGTGATAAAGTGAAACTTCTATCTGCTTAGGTTTCTGTGATCGACTATACTCGCTGACATGCGGGTGGTATACAGAAGACTGACATCTACCCTATGGGTGAAACTGAACACATCTCTAGCGGAGGGGTCCGCTTTCACTCCTACGGGATGTTTTTATCCGAAGATCCACTTTGGTAAGTGTTCTTTACTTACCAAAGTTAGCTGAGGAGAAAAAACCGTGGAAAGGAAAGTGGACAGCCGGAGCGATGGTTACGCAACGATAACCTCTCAAAATTACTACGAAGCAAAATACGTTAGTACGTTGTATGTTCCTCATAAATAGGAAAATCCCAAACGATTTCAAGGTCTATTTGAATAATCGTTTGGGTTTTGTAATGAGAAATTCTTTTGCCCCAGTCAACCTACATATTGATAATACACTTTTTTAGCTTCTTGGATGTTTTTCGTTCCATGTATGAGTGTACGGCCATCACGGAATATAACTACCCGATATTTATCTACCTCAAAAGAGAGTAAATAAGGGTTGCTAAATAATTGAAGTTGACTATTAGCTTCCAAATGTTTCTTCATTTCATCAAAGTGAATGATTTTTTTATCGTTTGTTCTTATTTGGACTGTATTTCGTCCACATAAAACGGCTGTTTTCAGCTGCGATTGATAGGTTAAATGTGGAAACTGTTTTTTGGTACAGGATGGACACTCATCATCTTTTAAGCTCGCAACTTTTAATTCCATTTGTTGATTTTTCCATAAATCAAACGCGATTAATTTACCTGAAAGTGCATCAAGATTGCCTGTTACTATTTTAAGAGCTTCTGTAACCTGATATGATACAACCATTTGTACTGCTGGACTAATGATACCGACTGTATCACACGTTGCGCCATCGCTTGGTATATGATCCATTAAGCATTGCAAACACGGGGTTTCCCCTGGTAAAACAGTGAACGTTACGCCATAACTCGCCACACAGGCACCATAAATCCACGGTTTTTGATGTTTTTGGCAAATATCGTTAATGATTAATCTTGTATCAAAATTGTCTGTAGCATCTATTACCACATCCACTTTTGGTACTACTACTTCCAACTCCTCCACTCCAGCATCGATTACCTTAGCATCGATTTTGGTGAAATGATTAATCTCTTCCAGCCGTCTTTTAGCAGCAATTACTTTAGGTGTTTGCATGCGGACATCTTCTTCGGTATATAGCTGTTGCCGCTGCAAATTAGTTTCCTCCACATAATCGCGATCAACTAAGGTTAGTGTTCCAACTCCTGCTCTTGTAAGCATTTCTGCACTACTAGAACCAAGTGCGCCCGCACCAATAATTAATACATGACTTTCCTGAATCCTTTTCTGCCCTGTTTCGCCAATTGGTTGAAAGAGCATTTGGCGATGATAACGATTATTCACCAATACTGATCCCTTCCTTAGGACTGCTTGCCACCGCATATTCTTTTTTCGCAATCCGGCCTGCTTCAAACCCTAGTCTGCCAGCTTCCACTGCTAATTTCATCGCCAGCGCCATCTTTACCGGTTCATCTGCGCCAGAAACAGCCGTATTTAACAGAACACCATCTGCACCTAATTCCATTGCATAGGCAGCATCCTTCGGTGAACCAATTCCTGCATCCACGATAACTGGTACGTTTGCTTGTTCGATAATAAATTGCAAGTTCAATGGATTAATGATTCCTTGTCCTGAACCAATCGGTGAGGCTCCTGGCATAATGGCATGTGCACCCAACTCTTCAAGCTTTCTGGCAAGTACGACATCATCAGATGTGTATGGGAGGACCGTAAAACCTTCCGCAAGTAAAGTCTCTGTCGCTTTCAATGTTTCGACAGGATCTGGTAGCAATGTTTTATCACAGCCAATTACTTCTACTTTCACCATGTCACATAGTCCTGATGCATTAGCTAATCTAGCAATTCTCACTGCTTCCTCTGCATTTTTGGCACCAGCAGTATTCGGTAGAAAGCGATACTTCTTCGTATCAATCTTCTCAAGAAAATTCGGCTGGTCCGGATCATAAATATTCATTCGACGTACTGAAAAAGTAAGTACTTCTGTTTCTGATACATCAACGGCCTGTTTTTGAATATCATAGTTTGGGTATTTCCCTGTTCCTAAAAATAACCTAGACTGAAATGAATATTTTCCTATTTTAAGCATATTTCTTCATCCTCCTCCAACAAAATGGACAATTTCTAATCGGTCACCTTCCGAAATTGCCGTCTCTTTATGATCTTCTTTTCTTAAAATCGTTTGATTATGCTCTACTATTAATGACTTCTTCTCCAAGGACAACTCTTTCAGTAATTCTTCTATATTACGGATACCATCCCTAACTATTAACGATTCACCATTTAAAATAAGCTCCAAGAACACTCCTCCTCTTTTATAAAGTCATTAGACGTTCTCTATTTAAGAAAAACGCATCCAAATATGCTTGATTAACTTGTTTTCCTTCCACAAGATCCGACATAAATTTGGACGTTTGCGGTGCGAGCAAGATGCCATTGCGATAATGCCCTGTAGCTACAAATAGTCCTCGTACATCTGGCACTTCCCCTAAATATGGAAAGCCGTCTTTTGTTAAGGGACGTATACCAGCCCAAGCCTTTTCTATTGTTGCCTCATTTAATGCTGGTACAATTTGTTGAGCACGAGATAACAAATGTAGCACACTTTTCACCTTCACATTTTTATCCGTCTGATTCGGTTTTGATGTAGCACCGATGATCATTCGATTCCCTCTTTTCGGAACGAGATAACAATCCTCCGTAAAAATGGTTGATTGAATAAGTGGCTTATCTGTTTTTACGGACAGACACTCCCCTTTTACAGGTGTTAGCTGATTAATATATGGGAAAAAATAAGAGCTCTTAAATCCACCACTCACTATAATACAGTCTGCGTTATACACCTTCTCTACCGTCTTCACGCCGGTCACTTTTCCATTTTCCACTACTATCTTTTGGACCCTTGTCTGTTCCTTTATGACGGCACCATAATGTAATGCAGATTTTGCAAATGCTTTTGTTAAGTGGGGTGCGGATACTTGACCTTCTTTCGGACAATAAAGTGCAGCATAAAAATTGGAAGCAATTTCTTTTTCCGGTAAACTTGTTGGTGGAATTATCCTAGCTTCTGCACCTTGCTGTGTTTGAAATTCAGCTATTTTGGTTAACTTATCTATTTCATGCTGATGGTAGGCAAGTTTAATTGCACCTTTTTCAATGAACTGAATGTCCACACCACTTTTATCTTGCAACTCCTCCGCTAAAGCAGGAAATAATCGCCTGCTTTCTTTGGCAAATTGAAATAAAGGGGAATCCTTTTCAAATTCCATTTGTACGCCTAACATACCGGCAGCTGCACTAGAGGCTTCAGCAGCAATAGTATTTTCTTCTAACAGCAGAGTCTGATAACCTCTTTTACTCAATTCATAGGCAATCGAAGCCCCCATAACTCCTCCACCGACAATGATTTGATCATATCGATTATTCAATTTGTTCCTCCCTCCTTATCTCGAACACTTTACGATAATTCTTCAATGCTTGAGCTGGATCTTCGGCATCCCATACTCCTGACATAACCGCTACACCTCTTGCCCCAGCTTTTAGTACATCGCTAATATTTCGTTCTGTCATTCCACCAATGGCAATAATAGGAGTGGAAACATTGTTCACTACTTCCGTTAAGGTAGTAATCCCCCTTGGCTCTATCCCCGGTTTAGAGTTACTCGAAAAAACATGACCATATAGTAGAAAATCTGCACCATCTTGTTCGTAATCTATCGCTTCTTTTAGAGAATGAATAGACTTACCTATACGGAGTCCCGGGAATGACTTTTTTACTTTAGCGACCGGAATACTGTGATATGCCAGTTGAACTCCCATGCACTTGCTAACCCATGCGACATCTATACGGTCATTAACTATGATTCGATCTGCCGGAACGCCAGCTTTTTGCAAAAAACCAATCATTGTCAGAATCTCTTTTGCTGTTTTGGTCTTTTCGCGAAGGTGAATAAAATCAATCTGATCGATATTCTCTGCTACTAGCTGTAGATGTTCTTCTGTTGCTCTGCCATTTGTAATAAGGTGAAGTCCTTCCATTAATTAATACTCCTTTTGTAGAGGTAGTGATGAAGAAAAGTTTAGTCGAGTCGATATTATACTAGACTTATTGCATGATCCTTTATTCACATAAAAAACCACCCATCCAGCATGGATGAGTGGTATGTATTAAAAGCTACTTGATCATTGCTTTTCCTACCACTTCCCTCCGCTGGTGTTAACCAGATCAGGTTCAAAGGGTCCGAATTTCGTCTCAGCCAAATGGCTCCCCTAGTGTTCTTACATATAATTTTTACTTACAGGAAAAGGATAACATATGATACAAATTTCGCCAACCAAAATAATCTCATTTATATGTTTATTATTCTTCTCTAAGGGTAGATATATAATGGAAAATGAAAATGAAAGGATGTTGGATAGAATGGGACAAGATCAAGAAAAATTACAGGCTCTAATTGATGGATTAAACGAAGACCTAGCAAATGAATATGCTGCAACAATTATGTATACGTATCACGCATCAGTTGTATCTGGTCTATATCGTTCCTTCTTAAAACCATTTTTCGAAGATGAAATAAATGACGAAATAGGACATGCTTTATACTTATCGGATAAGATCAAAACACTAGGTGGTACACCAACAACAACCCCAGCGAAAGTCGAACAATTAACAGACGTCAAAGCGATGTTAGAAGCTACTTATCAAGCCGAAAAAGAAACTATTGAACGCTATGAAAAAAGAAAACAACAAGCAGATGAACTTGGCTTAACAGAACTTGTCGTAAAGTTAGAGGATATTATTGCAGATGAAACGAATCATAAGGAAGAAACAGAACGACTTTTGTCAGACAAGAGCTTTCAATAAAGTGAAACGATGATCGGTGAATCTTTTTCTCTACGGATCATTAGCGAAACGAACAGAATGTATATCCTTAGCTCCTTGTGTTAGTGTGAAGCTTGGAGTAAAAGATGATTAGCACGTGATAAGCTCTCACCTCCCTTTTCTAGATGCGAGAAAACAACTTCCAAAATCCTTTGGTAGTTGTTTTTTATTTTCTCCTACTGCTTCCAGTCATTCTCACAATAAGGATAGACTACTAATCTATGATATAATGGAAATAAAATTTTTATGGGGTGAGGGTATGAGGGACAATTTATTTACGGAAATTGATGCTTTATATGATGAAATGGTGGAAATGCGCAGGTTCTTACACCAATATCCCGAGCTTTCCTTTCAAGAATACAAAACAGCCGCATTTATTCAAGAACAATATAGAATACTAGATATTCCGTATCAAGCAAATGTCGGAGGCAATGGTGTTGTTGCTACTTTAAAAGGTGCTAAGCCCGGTAAAACGGTTGCATTGCGTGCTGATTTTGATGCTCTACCAATTCAAGATCAAAAAGAACTCCCATACAGATCAAAAATTGATGGTGTAATGCATGCATGTGGTCACGATGGTCACACTGCAACATTACTTGCAGTTGCAAAGGTTTTAAAAAAGCATCAGGAAGACCTCACTGGTACTATTGTATTTATTCATCAGCATGCAGAAGAACTTGCTCCTGGTGGTGCTAAGCCTATGATTGAGGCTGGTGTATTAGAGAATGTTGATGTCATTTATGGTACACATCTCTGGACAAATACTCCATATGGTATCGTGCAAACAGCCCGAGGGAACTTCATGGCAGCAGCAGATCACTTCACTATTCGTATCAATGGGAAAGGTGGTCACGGCGCCATTCCCCATCAGACTAAAGATCCAATTGTAGTTGGCTCACAACTTATAACCAATCTACAGCAAATCGTTAGTAGACGTATCGATCCATTGGAAACGGCCGTTGTGTCAATTGGTCAATTCCATGCCGGTAATGCATACAATGTAATTCCAGATATAGCAACAATCGAGGGTACAGTCCGTACGTTTAATCTTGACGTACAACAGTTTATCAAAGAGGAAATCGAAAAAGTAACAAAAGGCACTTGCGTTGGTTATGATGTATCATATGATTTTCATTACTCCTTTGGCTATAGCCCTGTTATCAATCATGCAGAACATGCTGAAAAGGTTTTAACTGCTGCCAAACAGGTCCAAGAAGTGACGAAAGTGGAAATGATTGCTCCAAGCATGGCAGGTGAGGATTTCGCCTATTATCTCGAGAAAAAACCTGGTGCATACTTCTTTACAGGCGCACAGATCGAGAATAATTTTGTCCCCCACCATCACCCTCTGTTTGATTTTGATGAGCGAGCAATGAAAATAGCTGCAAAAACGTTGATTGCTGCAACGCTAAATGTTTAACAATTTTAAGAACGAGGCTGGGACAAATAGAGTAATTAGATAGGAAAAATCCGAACATTAAAGTCTGAGTACATTCGCTTCGGCAAAATACTTCGCTTACCGTGGGATTTTCGAAGATCAGGACGATCAAGTGTCGCGTTGGCCACAGGACGTGACCGTAGTTAGCCGACCCACAGAAGTCTGCGTATTTCGCCTACGCTTAGCTCAGATTGCTCGGATTATCGTTCTACCTAGCCTCTAGCTTACTTTCTGTAATTTTTTGTTCAAATAATTGGGAATCACTAATAAAATAAACGTTAGACTAGCAATTATCCACAATAAGCCCATTATCCATTCACCAATGATGATCAGAAATACGGTGAAAACAAAAGTGACAACAAACAGCAATTGCTGGATCCATTTAATAAATGCTTGTTCACGCACGTTATCTGCAATTGGATACAAGTCTATCCATACTAACGTTGCATGATGTTTCCACAAAGGAATTATTTGTAAAAAGATCATATAGATAAACAATAATGAAAAGATAAGCTTGAACCATGGATTTGGAACGAAATAAATCAACAAACCTCCAATGACGATTAGCCTTAGATAAATCCCTAAATATTCTCCGCTTCTAACCGTTGTTAAACGATACAAATAGGAATAAGCCTGATCCTGTTGGAATGGAATAGTGTTCGTTAATAGCCGTGCCAACCAATGACGCTTTTTCACTTCTGTTTCGATATGAGGAACTTCCGTAAACATATTAGCTAGCCTGTAAAAAGCACGCATCCGTATATAGTCACTTTCAATTAACAAGTCCCAATTTAAGGCTCTTTGTTTTCTTGCTGTTTGATAATTAGTAGCAAATAGTACTATTAACAAAGCAGTCACAATCGCTAAAAAGATTATCTCCTGCATAAGAAAGAAATAAATTAATGTAATAATTAAGGAAAAGCGGACAAGCTTATCGATAGCTCTGGTATTTTTGTCACGAACCCTTAGCATCCACCAATTTGCCACTAAACTCCAAACTTTTATTACCAACAATACCACAAACAATAAACCGAACGACGAGTCTTCCGGAAACACAGCCATATGTAATGGCGCAACAGCAGCGATTGCTAATACAAATAAATAAAGCTGTGTCACAAAACTGTAGATTAAAGCTCTAAGGAAGTATCCTGACAGTTGTGATTCTGCTGGGATCAAAAAGACGATATCTGCCCTCTTTAACAATGTTTGAATCGGACTGTGTGCCGTAACCACACCTAGTACAACCGCAATCACCCAGGTAGATGGAAAGTACTCAGGAATATCCTCTAGAAACTGCTGATAATAAACAGACAGAGCACCGACAATAAACACCATGGCAATCGCAAGATGTCCTGTGAGTATATATCGTAAATATCTGCTTAACTCCTTCATATGTGCAGATAAACGGTCAACAAATAATTGATGGGGATTAAGCATATTGATCGGCTTCCTTCGTTAATTGGATATATAGATCATCTAATGTCGCCTGTGGTCGATCAAAGGCTTGTCTTAATTCTTCCAACGTTCCTTTTGCACGGATTAAACCATCATGCAAAATAACAAAACGGTCACAATAACGCTCCGCTGTTGCCAAAATATGAGTGGACATTAATACACCAGCACCCTGCTTTTTCATTTGATCCATCAGTTGCAGATAGGATTGAATACCAAGCGGATCTAAACCGACAAAAGGCTCGTCCACAATATATAAATCAGGCTCGACCAAAAATGCGCACATAATCATTACCTTCTGCCTCATCCCTTTGGAAAAATGGATAGGAAACAGTTTTAGCTTCCTTTCTAATCGGAATTCTTTCAACAATGGGGTAATGCGTGCCTGATATACTTCTTCTGGTATCTCATAAGCCATTGCCGTTAAGCGTAAATGCTCTTCTAATGTTAATTCATCATATAAAACAGGCATTTCCGGAATATAGGTGAAATGCTGTCTGTAGCTTTCCGGTGATTCTTGAAATGTCTTGCCTTTGATCGAAACAGTTCCTTTTTTGGCTTGCATTAAACCGATCACATGTTTAATTGTTGTACTTTTTCCGGCACCGTTTAATCCGATCAGTCCTACAATTTCATTAGGCTGTACATCAAATGAAATACCATGTAAGACATTCTTATGTGTGTAACCACCTTCTAGATCTTTAATATGTAATAAAGGCTCCATTGATCAACGTCCTTTCTATAGTCACTTCCTTATACGTATTCATTCTTCTAATCATTATACCAAATTTTATTTGTATAAAGAAAAAAATATGGAGCAAGCTATTAAATGAAGGGGTAATGAAAAAGTGTTATATCGATCCTTTCAAAAGTAATGAGCAATGTCGCAAAGCATTGTTTATTTGATTATCACGTACTTTGCTCATATGAATCCTCCCCGGTTCAAGGGCAAAGCAAAACCATCTCCCCTTCTGCAGGATGTGTTATAAACGATCTTTCGTTTTATAGCACTCCTGCTTTTTTTAACATTTAGCGATTTAAAGTAGAATGAAAATAATGTATAATAGAAATTAAGCGATACCATGAAGAAACAAAAAAGTAGGTAAAATTCACCTCGCCTTTTGTTACTAAAGATCTATCGCTTAATACGACATTATTGCAAAATAAGAATAAAGACTTAGAAATATAAAGGAGCGATCGATATGGCAATGCATGAAGATTGTATATTTTGTAAAATTGTTGCAGGTGATATCCCTTCTGCGAAAGTATATGAAGATGAAGATGTACTTGCATTTTTAGATATTAGTCAAGTGACAAAAGGTCATACCTTAGTCATACCAAAAAAACATACCAAAAACATATATGAAACAGATGATATTACAGCGGCAAATGTGTTTGCACGCATACCAAAAATCGCCAATGCCTTAAAAGAATCCTTTCAACCAGTAGGTATAAATGTACTCAATAATAATGAAGAAGCTGCTGGGCAATCTGTATTCCATTTACATATGCACCTGATACCTAGATATGACGAAACAGATGGCTTTAAGCCTAAATGGAGTACACATGAAAATCAATATGATCTAGCTGATATTGCATCGCAGATTTCAACTAACCTTTAAATGTTAAAAATAATGTTTGATTATAAATAAAAAAGAGAATGTTATATATATGAAAGGAGTGTTCGGAATGATTAATAGTAAGTCATTACTACTCGGGTTTTTAGCTGGAGGATTAGTAAGCGCTGCTGCTACACTTTTAACTACACCAAAAGCAGGAAAAGAATTAAGAGAAGATGTGAAAATAAAGAGCGACGAAGCGATTCGTTATATGAACCACCTAAGAACAGAAGGGGTAGATTTAAAAGAACAGATAACGAAAACATCCAAAGAAGGTGCTGCTTTAATTAAGGATCTATCCGCAGATGTAAAAGAGTCAATTGAATCATGGAAAAAAACAGTTGAACCTCATCAAAAAAATATCCAAAAATATTTAACACAAATTGAAGAAAGTTTAAAGGAACTAGAAGAAAAAACAAAAGCACAATCTGAATGACACAGGGCGAACGTGATCGAACCTAATGATGAGTAAGTGTGACTTGTCTTACATGCTTCACTCGGCAAGTAACACGTATCGTTTCAGGTGCTATATCCGTAAATATTTCCTTACCACAGAAAGAGGAGCTGACCGGTTGTCAGCCCTTTTTTTATATACCTCATATACACAATGAAAATTTAAGAAAAAAATACATAAAACCTATTGATTTTTCATGTAAAACATACTATAGTCATGTAGTGTTATTTAAAGACATGATTTTAGTATGAAGGGGTGATCCTAGTGAACTGTTGGGATTCCATTAATATATTTAAGCAACTTGGATTTTATCGAAGTATTATTTTATCTTTCTTATTTGGACTTTTATCTTTTATCTTTTTGTATTTACCCTTTACATTTATTCATAATGATGCTGTCGTAAAAGATCATGGCTTAATCCCACTTTTATTTGGATTGATGATTTTACCTTTATTGCATAAAGCATTGCGTATATTACCTTTAAAATTCACCAATAAAAATTTAAAAATCAAATGGAGATTAGAGAAGAAAATTTTTCCGAATTTTGATGTATGTAATCACACAAAAACAACGAAACCGACTTTATTGTTGGCCTTACTGACACCAACAATACTTATAACGATACCATGTGTTATTATGAGTAACTTTTTCCCACCTTATTATCCTTATTTTCTGCTAATTGGTGCTGTTAATTTAAGTCTTTCTTATATAGACTTTCTTTATATACGTCAACTATGGAAAGCACCGAAAAAATGTGTGATATCGAATGAAGGTAAAGGTTACGATATTCTCATTCCACGCTAAGCCCGCTTCAATAATGATGGAAGCGGGTTTTTTTATATTCGAGCATTATTCAGGCGGTTTTTTTGACTTATTTAACCCACATACCGATAAAATGACAACATACATATTTTTCAATTTATAAGGACAACCACTGTTCAAATCTTAAATTTTTTGTTAAAGTAGTGACATGAGAATAAGGAGGTAAGCTTGATGCTTTTTATTTTTGTCATTTTTGCTCTTTTTACACTTTTTATATTCAATTCTCTTACCATGAGACTTTGTCTACAAACAGAAATGTCACAAGAAAAACAACCAAATGTGTTTCGTACTATTAATATTTTAATTACGATTTTACTTGTATCTTCATATGTTGAAGTTATATATACATAATAAAAAATAAGTAAAAATGTTGTAATCTTACTTTTTATTGTTTTTTTTCTTCAAAAGTATGATATATTATTGCAAGAATACAAAATAGCTTAAGTAATTAGGAGTGTGTAGGTAAATGAAAAAATTAGCAATCACCGCAACATTCGCAGCAAGCATTATAGCGCTTTCTGCATGTTCTTCAGGAGACTCAGAAACAGTAGTGGAAACAGAATCAGGTAATATTACTAAGGATGAATTTTATGAAGAATTGAAGGCAGCAAATGGTGGACAAGTTCTCCAGCAAATGGTGCTGGAAACAATTCTTGAAGATAAATATGAAGTGTCCGATGAAGAAGTAGATAGTGAAATTGAAACATTTAAAGAACAGTACGGTGAGCAATGGGAAATGGTACTAGCCCAAAGCGGTTATGCTGATGAAGATGCATTCCGTGATGATTTACGTGTCAACCTGCTTCAAGAAAAGGCAGCGACAGAAGAAGTGGAAGTTACTGACGAAGAAATTCAAAATCGTTATGAGAGAATGCAAACAAACCTTGTTGCTAGTCATATTCTTGTAGAAGATGAAGAAACGGCAAATGAAGTCATTGACAAGTTAAATGAGGGAGAAGACTTTGCTGAATTAGCGGAAGAATACTCTACAGATCCTGGTAGTTCTGAAAATGGCGGTGACTTAGGTGAATTTGGTGCAGGTGATATGGTTGCTGAATTTGAAGATGCAGCATATGGTCTTGAAATTGATGAAATCAGTGAGCCTGTCCAATCTTCACATGGTTTCCACGTCATTAAAGTTACAGACCGTGTAGAAGTAGAAGACGTTGAACCATTAGAAGATATAGAAGATCAATTAAGAAGAGAAATTGCTTCTACTAAAATTGATCAAGTAGCTCTACAAACGAAAATTCAGGACCTTCTCCAAAATGCTAATATTGATGTTCAAATTGAAGAATTTGAAGATTTATTCCAATTTGAAGAAGTAGCGACAGAAGAACCTGCTTCTGAAGAGCCAGCAGCAGACGAAGAAGCTGATAGTGAAAGTGAAGACGATTCTGAAGAAGAAACTGAATAATACAAGACATCCCCTATCTTCCTTCCATCAAATGAGAAGATAGGGGTTTTGTGTTATTCTTATCCTATATATTACAAGTACTCACTAATTGATAAGTTACTTGCTTTCCAAAATTCTTTCACCTAATGAAGTACTACTTAAACAAGATTGGAAGTGATACTGATGCATTCACTGAAATATTTTTATGATATGATTACGATTGATTATAAGCTAACTGATCAGCAAAAGCAGAATCTTTCAACTTACTTCCCCGTCCCAGCCTTACCAGAAGCGATACAAGGGGTTCATTTAAACACATTAACAAAAGGCACCCCCGTTTCAGCACGGGTTTTACTTAATGAATATGAAATTAAAAAAACAAAAACAAATAAATCTTTTCTCAAAGTTACATTAAGTGATCAATCTGGAACCATTTCCGCGAAGATGTGGGATAATAATGGTGAAGTAGACATGATGCTACCTATTTTAGAACAAAAGGGTGTTTTTGATATCCGTGGTCAAGTCGATGAATTCAACGGCTTTAAGAGTATTACCGTATATGAAATGACACCGTGTACGGACGATATTGATCCATTTACACTCTTAGCATATACGAAGCAAGATATAGAGACTTTACGGAATGAACTGTTTGCCTACCTGTATGAACTACAACAACCATTTCAGGATATTGCCATCAAAGCAATGGAGCGACTTTGGGAAGGATTTCGTATCAGCCCTGCCGCGAAGGGATTCCATCATAACTATTTAGGTGGCCTTCTCAAACATACAGTCGGTCTAATGCGTTTTTGTAGATACATAACCATTCAATCCGATAATCCTTTTCGTGCTGTCATGCAGTTAATTAATAAAGTAGAAACTGAGTATAAACTGGAAATATGGCATTCCTTAAAAGATGACAATACTAGACCTGCTTATGTGTGGAAAGACAGTATTGATCACCTTTATCACATGCTTCAAGGAATGGCTGAATATAAATATGACAGTATTAACTATGATGCACTAATAACTAGTATTTTATTTCATGATATTGGTAAGCTTGCAGAATATGACTATGCTGGTAAATCATTTGATATTTTTCATTTTCTCTTCCCTACAGGTCAATTTAAGGATGCTAATCGCAAGCAGGCAGGAATTGCGATGGATCCATTAGGTGTGAGCATCGGACATATTCCATATGGTGTCCTGTTATTATCTAAAGTGATTGAGCATTACAACATTACTGTAACAATGGAAGATATTCACTTGATGTCACATTGTATCCTTTGCCATCATGGTTTACCGGAATGGGGAAGCGCTGTACGTAAACCGATGAATCTAGAAGGATATATTATTCATATCGTTGATTATTTAGATAGTCGCTATGAGAATACAGAAGCTGATGAGGAAAAATAACACAGGTATACATTATTATTCGCAAGATATACGCTCACGATGAGCTTACCTCTAAAGAGATGCTTATAAAGTGAAGCGATGATCAGTGTAGGTTTAGCATTAAGTGAAACTTATTAGAGTGTTAGCGTCTGTTATCCCCAGCTTAGCTTACCTGTTTTACTAGAAGTGGGAGTTTTACAGACGTTTAGCACCTTGATACATAAAGAAATGGGGGATTTATGATGAACTGGTCTTACGATAACTACGAGATTAGTGACGATAAAGCGTCACTAGACCTGGATATTATTTATAACCTGTTAAAACCGACATACTGGGCGAATGACCGAAGTAAAGAAACAATAAAACAAAGTATAGATCATTCATTTTCATTCGGTGTCTATGTAGAAGGTAAGCAAATTGGGTTTGCACGAGTAGTCTCCGATCAGGCAGTATTCTCGTGGATATTAGATGTTGTCATTGATCCGGCATATCAAGGGCGTGGAATTGGTTCCTCTCTGATTCATTGCATTCTAGAACACCCCCAACTTAAAAACACCAAATTTGCTTTAGCTACTAAAGATGCTCAACCATTTTACGAGACATTTAACTTTACAGAAAGAACGACTATGGTGCGAAAACTTGTAAAGGAAGAGCAATAAAATGCGAGAATGGTTTTTCATGATGATGAATGAATATGGTTATCTCGGTATTATGTTTTTAATTACTTTGGAAAATATTTTCCCACCTATTCCCTCCGAAGTAATATTAACATTCGGCGGGTTCTTCACTACTGTCTCCTCTTTACATATCGTCGGCGTAATCTTTTCATCAACAGCCGGTTCTGTTTTGGGAGCGATTATTTTATATCTAATTGGCATGCAACTCAACATACATCGATTAGGAATAATAGTGGAAAACTGGGGCCACATCCTCCGGATCAAAAAAGCAGACATTCATAAAGCTGATGTATGGTTTACTAAATATGGTTACTGGACTATTTTCTTTTGTCGCTTTGTTCCGTTAATTCGCAGCCTTATCTCGATTCCAGCAGGGATGTCACACATGAATGTACCCTTATTTTTATTGTTTACAACTTTAGGCACCTTGATCTGGAACACTGTCCTAGTTTTGTTAGGTGCTTTTGTCGGGGGATCGTGGGAAGATATTGTCCGTTATATCGATATTTATTCTACCATTATCTACTTTTTCTTCTGCCTTGGTATCTTATTCTTAGTTGTACGTTTATTGCGTAGAAGGAAGAAATGAATATAAATAAGCCATCCTCCATTCATCGACTGGAAGATGGCTTTATGTTTCATTCACAATAGTTACTTCATTTTACTAACTATAAATTACCGTCCGAAATTATCTAATAACAAACAACAAGACCAAGCATTTGAACTGATCGCATAGTAACGAGCATTAACATCTCAAAATAGTTGGTTACTTATTTTTCTCTTTTAATAATATAGCCATTGTCTATTTTATTAAAGCCTACTTTAGGGTAATAATCCATAGCATCCGGTGCCGATAATAAAATCAGAGCTACTTGTTCATTTAGTTCATCTTTAACATGCTCAATTAATTGTTTACCGATACCCTGATGCTGATAAGCTTGATCAACAGCTAAATCTGATAGGTAGCAGCAATAACTGAAATCAGTCAGTCCTCTAGCCACACCGATTATTTTTTCCTGGTCCCAGGCAGTAATCAATACATTGGCATGATCCAACATTTTCTGAAGACGGTCTAGGTCTTCATATGGTCTTTTAATACCAGAAGCCTGAAAAACTGCTGACAAATCCCTCGGTGTTATCGTTATATCACTTTTATATAGAATATTATTCATTGTACACTCTCCTATTATAATGTAATACTTACTTTTGCCGTTGCATTTGCAGTAAAATAGAATACTTGATGTTCTTCGCTTAATTCTTCGATAATCTCTAATACTTTTTCTTTTCGATTAGAATCAAAATGGACAAAACCATCATCAATCAAAAATGGTAGTGCTAACCTGTTGGCCATGACATGACTTAATGCAAATCGAATAGCAATATATAACTGATCCTTAGTTGCCTGTGATAATTCTATTACATAAAAAGCAAAGCCGCTCTTATCTTCCACAAGAATCTGCTCATTATCTTCTATATATACATGCTGATACCTATCTAATGTCAGTTTCTTAAAATAATAGCTTGCCTGTTCAAAAACCTGTGGCATATATTTTTCTGAATAAGTTGATTTTGCTTTTGATAAGTTTGCTAAAGCCACTTGGTAAATAGCCCATTCTTTTGCTAATTCTTGTAATTCCTCTTGTTTTATCGCTAATTGATGCTTCAAAATTGAGACATCTTCATTCGCCTCCAATATTGCTACACTTGCTTTTTGATCACTTAGTTGCAATTGTTTTTCTTTTATTTTTTTAACTGTTGCATTGATTGTTTGTTGACAGTCTTCAAGTAAAATCTGTAAGGTCCTTTTATCATCAAATTTTCCGTTAGCGATTTGATCAATTTCTTCCTCAATGAAGATGACAGATAGGCTATCATATAATTTATTGCATTTCTGTCTTAGTGTATCAAACTCTTCTTTTTGCTCTCCCCTTTCAATAAACTCCTCCTCTGTTTTCGCTTCTGCACTTCTTAATAGTTGATCAATTTCCGCTTGATACGGCTTTTGTTTCTCTATAATGGTAGCCAGTTGAGATTGCAGTTCTGCTTTTCTTTCCTGTAATTGTGTATACACACTTCTTTTATTCTGTTCCTTCTCGATTATTTTTTCCAAATCAGTTACATCCAGTTCAAGTAGTTGGAACCTGTTTTGCTTTTGACGCTTTTGCTCTTCAAGATTATCCACTTCGGTTTCTAAATGTTTCATTTCCGATAGCTTTTCTTTTTGTGTAATTACTTGTTGATAAAGCCTTGGCCAATAAGCCAATTCCACATTCATTAAAAAAGGATATTGCTCTTTTTGATCAGTAATTTTTTGTTCGATTTGATCAAGACGATCCTGTAAAAAAGAAAGACGCTCGGCTACTTTTAATTGCTCATTTTGATATTTTTGGATATCTTTTTCGAGCTCAGTTAACTTACGTTGAAGCTCTGCTTGTTGCTGGATAATTTGCTTTCGTTCCAACAATTCTGCATGGCTCAAAGTGGTTGCGCTCTTTCGATCTGGCTGCAGCCATTGTTGAAACGCTTTTCCATATAATCTAACGGCAATTTGTTGGCCGATGGCAAGAATAACTACGCTAATGACCCATACCATATCAGTTAAAAAGAAAAGGGCTACTCCTATTAAAACGCCAAGGATCATCATGAGACTTGATATTTTCCGCTGCTGTGAATATGTTTGCAACCATTTGTCGTATTGTTGGTGTTGTTCTGTTTGCTTCGCTTGTGCAATCTCGTCCTTATACTGTTGTATCTGTTCTTGTCCTAGCTGTAATAGTTGCTGTTGTTCTTTTTCTTCCATTAATTCACGTTTTATTCTGGTTATGGAAGAGCTGTCATTTTCTACATACTGTATTTCCAAGGCTAATTTATCACGCTGATTAGCTAATTCAGCCCATATTTCTTCTAAGTAAAAAGGCAATTCTATCTCCCGTAATTGCTCGATTTTCATGTTTATCTGCATACTCTCCAGCTTCATCTTTATTTCTGTTTCCATTGTAGTGATGCGTTCTTTTATTTGATGTATATCCGCCTGGATTTGGTCCATTTCCTTTTCGAGCTTTAAGCCTAGCTCCATTTTCTCTAATGTTTCATTAGGCATCAGCTCCAAATTAGTTAGCCGCTGCTCTATTTCCGCTAAATTATTACGGACCACTTGTTCCTCACTCTTTAATGGCAGTAGTGAATCCTTCCATTCATTTAGCCGTTTTAACCCTTCTACAGGGAATGAAATGGTAGAATTCTGTCTTTTCAGTTGTGCATTTGTGAAATAATATTCTTCTATTAACGGGTAATGTGTTAACCGTTTCTCCACTTGTTTCTGTCTTTCCTGCATACTATTTTTTTCATGTTCAAGCTCGAATAGCTCCTCTTCTAACTGTTCTATTTCCATTAATTGCTGTTGATACTTATTTTCTTTTTCCTTTGCTTCTTTTAATTGATCCTTGAGATTAGCTAACTCTTGAAAAAGTTGATTGATCTCCGGCTTTTTTCCATAAGGTTTAAACAAATCAGCCAATTTCTTATCCAAGCTTTTTTCCGCATGATAAATCCTGTCTGAACCTGTCATACCGACTGCTAGTAACACTTCATGGAAAGCTGCATTATCAAGATCCTGAATTTGCTGCAAGTCATGTGCATCAAAGGTATAGATCGATTCGAACTGTTTACGATCCATTCCTTGTAAAGCAGTCTCTAACCATTCTTGGTCCATTTGTGCCCCACCGTCACCATATATAATGGCTTGGTTTTTGTACTTACCTTGTATACGTTCGATTGTTACTGTTTGATCAGCAAGTCCTGAAACGATGATCCTTCCACCGAGCGTGGATCCTTGCTTCGGTGTAAAACGTTCTAACTGCTTCGCTTTCATACCGAACAAGATATAGAGGATAAACTGTCTTAACGTCGTTTTGCCTGATTCATTATCCCCTGCTATTTCAATAGGTCCATCCTTTTCAAAGGAGAAATACTGATCGATCCATTTTCCAAAACCATATATATGTATACTCACTATTCGCAAGACTTATCCCTCCTTTTCGTGCAATAGCCGATCTAACAGAAACTCTGCTTCTTGTAGGATTTCTGTCTGATCATCATTATTTAACTCTGTTAACCATTTTCTTCCTTCTGTATGATGCCATAAGGGTTGGATGGACTTTTCAAGATTCTCTTCTTGAAAGCTAGTAGCAAGTTCTTCTAAAAAACGACCACCATGTTGCCACTCAGAGCGTTTTGGTTGCCTTGTCCATTTATAGCCGATAATGTAGCTTGCTGCTGATTTCTGATTCACATAATCAATCAATTCGATAATCTGCCCATTTGCAAACCAGTTTTCCTTTTCTTCAGCAACTCGTGAGAATATTAACTGGATGAGTGTTTTTCCTGTTGTAAATTGATTAGTGATCTCTATCAGTTGCTCCGTCACTCTTGTAATATCTGTCCATGCACTTGCATCAACTTGTACTTTCTCAAATAGAATGGCTGAAAGAGGCAAGAAAGTTATTTCTGGTTCGTTTTCAGATAAGGTGACGAGATAACACCCCTTTTTGCCTGTTTCCTTTGTTGAACGGCCTTGGGTATTGCCTGGATAAACAATTGGCGGTTTTTTTGCTATAATCTCACGTTTATGTATATGCCCTAATGCCCAATAATCAAAGCCAGCTTCTTTCAGTTCAGTAAGCTGAAACGGAGCATATGCTGCATGTTCACTGTTATTTCCATTACCTATACTTCCATGTAATGTAGCGATATGAAAGCAAGGATCACTTGATTTTTGATATTCTTTTGTTTTATTTTCTAGTACTGCTCGATTTTCATAGCTAAATCCATAAATTTGCGCCAGTATTTGATCATTTTTAATAAACGGGTAGGAGTTGACAGCTTCTTTATCAAAGACATAAACATTTTCCGGATAATTACGCGGGAATGACTGACTATTCAAGTAGTCATGATTGCCGAAGGAGAGGTATACCTTAATCTGATGTTCTTGTAATCTTTGAAAAGCTTGCAATAGAGCCATATGTGCTTGCAAGCTTTGTTGCTCCTGGTCAAAGATATCTCCTACCATAAGAACAAAATCTACTTGATGTTGTATGGCTTGTTCAATGAGATAATCCAAAGTATGAAACGTGCTTTTTCTAATAGCTGCTAACAGATCAGCAGGTATATTTTTTAAGCCTTTAAAGGGGCTGTCTAAATGCAGATCCGCACAATGAATGAAAGAAATCTTCTCTCTCATTTTCTCCACCTTCTTTCACTCTCTATTGTAGCAGAGCATATATAAGAATGCACGTTCGATTAGATTTTTATTGGGATTTTATGTTAAAGTGGAGGTGACATAATGGCTGTTCAACTAATTCAATGAACAAAAGTAATATTTTTATAGGAACGTAAAGCATGGGGTAAGTGAATGATACCAACGATCGATGACCAAGAAAAAGTAGGCAATCAATCGAATGAATTGGATTTTGTGGATAGTAAAGGATTCCACTCTTTATTAAAATAAGCAAGGAGCCCAATCTGTTTTGCTGACTCCTTGCTTCAGTATATTTTTATCTCTTTGTAGCTACCTTAAATTCTTCTCTAACCTCTTTTGTCGGATTTGTTGGAGATCCAACAATAAGACTTACAACGATGATTACTACTGTCCCTAATATAAACCCTGGAACAATTTCGTATAAATCAAACATACCGCCTTCAAGTTGAGCCCAGATGATGACTGTTAAAGCCCCTATCACCATTCCAGCAATTGCTCCTTCTCTAGTTGTTCTCTTCCAAAATAGACTTAAAACAATAATTGGTCCAAACGCTGCTCCAAATCCTGCCCATGCGTATCCAACTAAATCGAGGACTCTGCTTTCAGGATCCTGGGCAATCACAATCGCAATAATCGCAATAATAATGACGGCTATTCGTCCTACCCATACCAATTCTTTTTGACTTGCGTTTTTTCGAAAGATTCCTTTGTAAAAATCCTCTGCAACCGCGCTAGATGATACAAGTAATTGAGAATCTATTGTACTCATAATAGCGGATAAGATCGCAGCTAATAAAATCCCTGCAATCCATGGATTAAAAAGCTCTTGTGTGAACGCGATAAATACTGTTTCTGCATTTTCTAACGGTGCCTCTGCATAATAGGCGATACCTGTAAATCCTGTAAAAATCGCACCGTATAATGCGAATACCATCCAAGACATTCCGACAAACCTAGCTTTTGGGATTTCCTTTGTAGATTTTATAGCCATGAAACGGGTAATGATATGCGGTTGTCCAAAGTAGCCTAATCCCCATGCTAATAACGAAATAATCCCAATAGCAGTAGTATCCGTGAACGCATTTAAGTAGCCTGGATCGATGTCTCCAACCTTGCTGACGACTTCATTCCACCCGCCAATAGCATTGATTGCAGCAATTGGTACAATAATTAATGCGATAAACATGAGGATCCCCTGGAAAAAGTCGGTCCAGCTTACTGCTAAAAATCCACCTAGAAATGTATAGGAGATAATCACAATTGCTCCAATCCACAATGCAGATTGGTAGTCAATTCCAAAGGATTGTTCAAATAAAACCGCTCCGCCGACAAGGCCAGCCGAAGTATAGAAGGTAAAGAAGATCAAAATGACCAAAGCAGATATCACACGAAGGATCCGTGATTTGTCACGAAAACGGTTCTCTAAAAAATCTGGAATCGTAATGGAGTCTTTGGCAACTTCTGTATAAGTCCGTAACCGTTTTGCAACAAATTGCCAATTTAAATACGCACCTACAGCTAAGCCAATAGCTAGCCAAATTTGGTTCATCCCTCCTACATACATCGCACCTGGTAAACCAAGTAAAAGCCAGCTGCTCATATCGGATGCTCCAGCACTTAGAGCCGCTACACTGCCCCCTAAATTCCGACCACCTAGCACATAATCAGAAAGGTTTTTAGTTAAACGAAAGGCAATAATACCAATAACTAGCATCCCGACTAAATAAATAATAAAAGTAATTAACGTAACGTTATCCATCATTTACTCTCCTCTTTCTGTAAAAAAAGTGATTAATGATAGGAGTACAACGGATAACATGGGAATTAATAACCACCCCCATGTTGCTGCATTAATTGTTTCCTGTTCCATCATGACCACCACCTGACTTGATTATGTATATATAGTGTTTGTCTTGAACTATAATATATTATATAGAATTAATATTGTATCATAACAAAACGATGGTAAACAATGATGGGGGGATATTTTATCACATACTGGACCGTGGATATTTTCATTCTTGCACTAGTATGCTATGATGATAAAAAATAGTAAAGGAGGTTTCTTTTTGGTGCTTCATTCTATAAAAAAATCTTTCTACGTAAGACAGTTAAAAGCTCTAATTAATCGACTCTCCCCTCATGACATAACAGAGGATCTAGAAAAATCATATGGCAAAGAAATATCAGGCTATATCGGCGAAAAGAAGCTACCATATTACTTACATATAATACAGCATGAAAAACGGCTACTTTATGGCGTCCGGTTACCTTGGCAACATCACTTTTTCCAAATTGATAACATCTCATTTTTTCTGAATAACATCTTCATCTGTGAGGTTAAGCATTTAAAAGGCGGACTTTTCATAAATGAAGCAGATCAATTATTACAGGAACATGAAAATGGAAAAATCGAGATTTACGATCACCCTCTGTTACAGGCACAATTCCAGAAGGAAAAATTAGAGAATTTGCTTCATCTACACGGCTTCTCCTTCCCCCCGATTCACTCGATTGTCGTTTTTACTCATCCAAATGCCAACCTTCACTTTCAACACCCAGATATGATACCTGTTCAGCAATTGCCTTTCCGAATCAAACTTCTCATACAAGAAGAAACAATTAACAATGAATATAATTTTACGGAGTGCAAACGAATCATCGATTTTATTTCAACACACCATCAGGAGCGAAAAGTAAACATTTTAAACAAGTTCAGAATAATTCCTCGAAAAATCGTACGAGGTATATTTTGTCCAACATGCCAAAATGTTAAAGCACATAGAGTCTACGGAACGTGGCTCTGTTCTAAATGTGGTCTAAAAGATAAAATGATGCATATCCACGCCCTCAAGGATTGGGCATTAATCTTTGGTCCAATTATTTTTTTAGGTGACCTGTCTATAGACCTGACGAAAAGATTATTAACGCAATTAAACTGTCCATCAATTGGCAGTTATCGAGATCGCAAATATGATTTATCTAAACTATTAGACTAAATCTCACCGTTTTTACTGACAACCTAGCACACGTTTCTGGCAACTTCCACTGTTTTACTGGCAACTATGCTCGCTTTTCTGGCAACTACGCTCACTTTACTAGCAACTATCAAAAAAGCTATTTCGCGAATAGCGAAATAGCTTTCCTTCTTCATTATTCTTTTTTCGATAACTGTAATGCTTTTTTGAAATCTTTTAATGAGGTGGATGTACCGTACATGAGTACGCCGCCTCGATATATTTTTGCTCCAATAATGGCAAATACTATTATCGTAGCAATTAAAATAAGAATACTTAATCCTACTTCCCACAAAGGAATATCCAATAATCCTACTCGCAAAAACATTGTCATCGGAGAAAAGAATGGAATGAACGACGAAATAATGACGAATGGTGATTCTGGCATACCCAATCCAACCATCGCAATGATGAAGGCAGCAATAATCAAAAATGTCACAGGTGTCATCAATTGCTGTACATCTTCTGTCCTGCTAACTAATGAACCTAACATCGCCGATAAAGTCGCGTACAAGAAATAACCTAGTAAAAAGAAGACGACTGCATATATAAATGTAGATACACTAACATCTGAAAGCCCAAAGAACTCAAAGAAATCACCAACCAACTCATCTTGCTTCTGTTGAATAACAATGTACCCTGTTCCTAATAGAAGAATCATTTGGGTTAAACCAACCAGGCCAATTCCGAAAATTTTAGCAAACATCTGACTGACTGGAGAAGAACTTGAAATTAAAATCTCCATTACTCGAGATGTTTTCTCATTTGCTATATCCATAGCGATCATATTGCCATACATAATTACCGCCATATATAATAAAAAGAGAATGACATAAACGAGACCACGTGCTCCACTTAACTCTTCTTCTGTTTTCACATTACTGGTATCGCCATCGTTCGTTGCAATTAGTTCATTTTCAAAGGAAACAGGCTCATAAATAGTAGCGATGATAGCTGGATCAATTCCTGATTGATTCGTGGCAATCTCCACTTTCAATTGTTGCAACTGGTTTTCCAGCATATTTTGTGCAGATTGGTTTGAATAATCAATGCTATAATAAGTAGCTTCTGGTAAACCCTCCGCAGACTCACTTATATCCAATACGGCTATAAATTCATCATTTAAAACTGCATCTTTTGCTTCCTCTAAAGAACCATCAAAATGCTCCAATTCAAAATCCGCGTCGTTTCTTGCTTCCAATTGTGTATATAATTCATCTTGTTCGGTTACAACGGCAACCTGGTCTCTGTCACCTGAATCAAACAAATCGATGAATGATTGAAGATTAGACATTAAGACAATTAGGACTAAAATGATAGCAGTGGTAATGATAAAAGACTTTGATTTTACTTTTGATAAATAAGTATGAGAAAATACTGTCCAAAATTTATTCATATGACTCACCTGCTTTCTCAATAAAGATATCATTCAAGCTCGGTTCATCCAATTCAAATTTACGGATAAAACCTTTGCCTGAGAGCTCCTGCAACACTCTTTGGGAGATATCTTCATTTTCGATTTGACAAAGAGCAGTATCACTATAATATTTGACTTTCACTACGCCTGGAATAGTTTCTAGGAATGATAAGTCAAAATCCGCTTGTATCGATAAATTCTTTTTACCAAATGACCGTTTAATTTCGCGCAGATCACCATGTAAAATCGGCTTGCCATGCTGCATCATACATAAATGCTGACATAATTCTTCTACGTGTTCCATACGATGTGAAGAAAAAACGATCGAAGTCCCTGCTTCTTTTAATTCTACTACCGCATTCTTTAATAATTCCACATTAACAGGATCGAGTCCCGAAAAAGGTTCATCCAATATTAATAGCTTCGGCTTATGTATAACTGCAGAAATAAATTGGATTTTTTGTTGGTTCCCTTTTGATAATTCTTCTACCTTCTTATCAAGATATTGGGGGACTTTTAAATAGTCGAGCCATTTTGTCAACTCCTCCAATACTTCTTTCTTATGCATCCCTCGTAATTTACCTAAATAAATTAATTGTTCCCGAACTTTTAACTTTGGATATAATCCTCTTTCTTCCGGCAAATAACCGATTTGATCACTTTTGCTGTAATCGATTGTTTCCCCATTCCAGCTAATTGTGCCTGAAGTCTGATCAAGCAAGTTGAGAATCATTCTAAATGTTGTCGTTTTCCCAGCACCATTTGCACCTAGGAAGCCAAAAATGTTATGTTCAGGGATTTCTAAGGATAAATCGTTAACAGCTGTAAATGAACCAAATTTCTTTGTAACATTCTCTAATTTTAACGTCACATTCTCCACTCCTTTCCATTATTATTACGGTTGCAATAAGCAAAAAGTTTCAACTTCTACTAAAAAAATGAGCTACAGAAAAACTGTAACTCATGAAGAATGGATTTATTGTTGTACTCCGTATAATTCTTCTAATGGTTTAGTAATAATTCGACTAATATCATTAATCAAAACGTTAACACGTTGTTCCTGTTCCATAAGTTTGGAAATGTCTTCGTGTTGTTGTACAAGTTCGACAACTTGTTTCGCTTTATCTACTTCCTCTTCCGTGATTTCCATTCCTTGCATTTGCTTTTGTTGTAATTCTAACTGTGTGTTACGAAAATTATCGAACATTTGCTTTGAACTCGGATCATCCATCACTTTATTATAAGCGGCTTTTAAATCCTTAAATTCTTCACTCTCCTGAATTGCTTTTTCAAGCTCATTTGCACTGTCATAGACATTTGCCATAAATAAAATCCTCCTAAATAGTTGCGGCATTCGTAAGTTGCTCTTACAAAATGTATATGCTTCTACATATACTTTACCACTATAACAAAGTTTTAAACGACGATAAAGAGAATCGCCTGAATTAATCCAATAAAACCACCCAATAACGCACCTAAATAAGTGATCAATTTAAATTCTTTTCGGGAAATCGATAAAATGATTTCCTCTATTCGTGAAGTAGGGAATGATGCTACCTGTTTTTCTACCATTTTATCCACTTCTAATTGCGAAAGCATATTTGGTATACTAGCAGCTAATTTGTTAAATAATTGATTGACGAATTCTGGGAGTATTTTTTCCTTTATTTGTTTAGAAAAAGGGCTGACGAACTCCTGAATTGGCATTTCGATCCAATCCTCCACAGGGATATTTTCCTTAATCAGCCTGTACAATAATTGTTGCGTTTCCTCTTTCTCAAACAATGGTTGCATCATCTGCAATTCCTGTTGCATCAGATTTGACCATTCTTTTTTTGTAGCTTGTTGAATCCAATGGCTTCCGTCTTCAGAATGCAAATAATCTATTACTAACTGTTGAACCTTCAAAGCTAATTCATCACTACTGAACATCGATAAGATCATATTGCCTAAAAATCCTTTTGATTCAGCGTATTGTTTAATCACTGTTTCAATTTTTTGACGAGTTTCCATGTTATTTAGTAATTCAATTGCTTTATCACGTAAAATCAATGCTAATTGATTCAATTCCGGGTCAGTTACTGTTTGACCAAACCAATGGTTAAGCGTTGTTTGCTGATTATGTTGGAGAAAGTTGCGAATTTGCTCAATGACTTTGTTTGCAACCTTTCCTTTCATATGATCTAATTGAAGGTCTAATCCAAACTTTTGAGTCAGTTGGTGAATCGATATCGATTGGGCAAGGAAATTCTCCCACTCTTTATTGGCTTTTAATTGCACTTGTTGTTTTAGACGTTGGTCTTGTAATTTAAGCTGAATACTTTCAATGGTTAGTAAATGATTCACAACCAATTGTCCGAGTTGTTTAGCTAATTGATCACGCCTTTTCGGAATGACCCCAGGTGTAAAAGGGATCTTCCAATTACCGATATATTTAGCTTCATATGGTCGAAACAGCATCTTTATCGCAAGTGAATTAGTCAATCCACCAATAAAACTTCCAATAATCACCATGACTAGTATTGTAACAAAGGTTCCCATTCTTTCTTTCCACCTTTCCACTTTGTAAAAGTATAGTACTGCTTTTGACTGCATATAATGAATTAGTTTACATGAAGAAAGTAGGTGTCAAGATGCGACAAAAATTCCGAATCATTCCCTATCCTAATGACAAAAACAGAATCATTATACCTGCTCAATATTATCACCATTTCAAACATATAGCCATGATTCAACATGGCTTACAGAGCCTTTCCTGTGATATCTTAAGTCATCGAAAAGATATAGACACAATCTATCTTTCTTCTTCTATTATGAAGCAACTTCATTTAACCAATGATATTCCTGTTATCTTTAACACTAATTCACGTACTTGTTATATTCATTATCCCTTCGGTGTATTTATTCATCGTCCTCCTAGTCAAAACACCTACGAACAATTATTTCAGGAAATGGCTAGAGTCGGACAACAAGTAGGATTTGAAACGATCTTTTTCTCCTACCAAGACGTCTATCCAAAAACAAACAGTGTAACAGGCTTTGTTTGGCAAGAGCAGCAGTGGCAGACGACAAAAACCGATATTCCTCCTTTTATATACAATCGTTTACCAAATCGTAAAATTGAGTCACACAAAACAATTAAAAAAATAAAACAATATTTAGCCACAAATTCTATTATATTTAATCCAGATTTTTTTAACAAATGGCAAGTATATGATGATCTTAGAAATCATGATAAAGTGAATTATCTCTTACCTGATACCATTTTTCATCCCTCCATCCAGACGATTCAGGATAAACTTTCACAACAGCCCATTTCTCTTCTATCATTAAAAGATGACGTTACCGATCATATTTATATAGAACAGGTGGGAGATCTTATATTTGTTACATCTAACTACATGAATCATGAGTATTATCAAAGCCTGGAGGAATTGAAACAAACGCGCTTTCCTAATGGCTTTCAACAATATGTTTTGCAGGAAGCATTAGATTTAATACAACATCAAGGAGATCCTTTCTATTTCAGAGTGCATATGACCAAATTAGAGCAGTGGCAAATCTCCTTTTTTTATGGAAAAAAGAACACAGTTAACGATTGGTTAGATACAGAGAGGTTGGATATTGGAAACAACAGCCTCAAAAAAGTAAAAGATCTAGCATTCGTATTAAGCAATATTGTAGAGAATATCATACCTGGTACAATTGGGGAAATAGGCTTTGATATCGGTATGGATCGGGAGCAAAGGCTTTGGTTATTAGAAGTCCATGCAAAACCTAGCTGGCAAGTACTATATCATCCACCTTTTGCAGCTAAAACACGAGAATATTTTACTACTTTATTCCAATTCCCATTAGCTTCTGTTGTCGACTCTGAATGATTTTAACCTTTTGGCTCAAGCTATGCTTAGAGGAGGGATAATCATGGCAAAACCTTCGAACAAGGAAAAAGACACTCGTAAGAAATATGAAGTAGATGTCGATCGAATGATTAATGAAGGCATGGCGGGTGGTACGACTTATTCCATCTATGGACGGATGCAAATTGAACAAGCAAGAAAATTGCCAAAAGAACACGAGGCCTTTCCTGCAGAAACAGATGGAGAGGAATAGTTAAAGTCTAGACAAAAGAGCCGAACATGAATGGAGGAGTTTAACAAAAGCTCTGTCAAAATTTTTTTTTTCTCCGTGATGAACGGATATTGAATGAATTTGCAACTTCTACTATCCTATAGGGATCTGCATATTTTGACTACATTTTACCTTCATTCATCGTTCGGATTATTTTAGCATTGTCAAGAGCCATATTTTTATAGTCTTACCGTTCACAACACTCTTTCTTTGTTATAATAGATGTAGAAGACTTTTCAATGAAAGAGGCTAAAAAATGTTAGAACAACTCCAACAAATGTTTCCAAATTTAATTATGAATACTAACAAGACAACGATGGATACCATTGCATATAAATGGTACGTCACCAATGGTAATGATATTATTGGTATACCAAAAGACGATTTAACAGAAAGAGAAGCAGCATTATTAGAAATATTACTTACCCCTTATAAAGCTAGTCAGCCCCCTACAAACGAACGTGAAAAATTATGGATGGATATTTTATTTCAGCAGGACATTCCTAAAAAAATGCTGGAAGAGGATCTGTCAGCTTTTCACTTTGTTTATTTTTCCGTGTCAGATGAATCCATTGATCCCGAATCATTCCGGGAAGCCATTCATGGACTGTTCCCTGAGAAAACCTCGATCCTTTGGGAAAATAACCATGAAGGTGTCATTATTCAGGAAGAGGCACAATCAATGGATGATTTTGTATCCTACTCTGAAATTATCGAAGTTTTAACAACAGATTTTTATATAAATATTAAGCTTTTTATCGGGCCAACGTTACATCATATTCAACAGGCGCCTGATTTTTATCAATGGATCAAAAAATGTTACCACTTTACACGACGTTATAATCATGATGTTTTACATTATATTGAAGCGATTCCTTACCTATTTTTACATGATATTACTGATAATGAACAACAAATGATCACTGATTCTATCCTTCATGATGTAAAAAACGATGAAGAATTATTAAAAACGGTTCAAGTCTTTCTGGAATCAAATTCCAATACGACGTTAGCTGCTAAAAAAATGTATATGCACCGTAACAGCTTACAATATCGTGTGGACAAATTTATCGAAAAAACAGGGATTGATGTAAAACAATTTGAAGGCGCAATTGCTGTTTATTTATGCCTACTGATGCGGACAAAATGGTAAAATAGGACATTGTCTTAACGTTTTGGACATGCTTTTGTAACCGTGCACAAACGGTGCGACTTTTTTTGTGCATGCTTTCCATTTACGTTTAGGCATTTTATTAGTAAACTTATAGACATAGATAAAACGCTTTCAACAAACTATTATTTCAGGAGGGAATAGAATGGCAGAATTATCACTTAGAAACATTGACAAAATTTATAACAAAGATGAAGGTAAAGCGGTTGACAACTTCAACCTTGAAATTAAAGATAAGGAATTTATCGTATTCGTTGGTCCATCTGGTTGTGGTAAATCAACGACACTTCGAATGATTGCAGGTCTTGAAGAAATCTCTGCTGGAGAATTCTACATTGATGATAAACTAATGAATGAAGTAGCTCCTAAAGACCGTGATATTGCGATGGTATTCCAAAACTATGCATTATATCCACATATGAACGTATATGACAATATGGCATTTGGCCTTAAACTTCGGAAATTCAAAAAAGACGAAATCGAGCGCCGTGTAAAAGAAGCAGCTCGTATTCTTGGCTTGGAAGCTTACTTAGATCGTAAACCAAAAGCACTTTCAGGTGGTCAGCGTCAGCGTGTTGCATTAGGCCGTGCAATCGTACGTGATGCAAAAGTATTCTTAATGGATGAGCCGTTATCAAACTTGGACGCGAAACTTCGTGTACAAATGCGTGCGGAAATTCAAAAGCTTCACCACCGTCTACAAACAACAACTATTTACGTTACACACGACCAAACAGAAGCGATGACAATGGCAACTCGTCTTGTTGTACTAAAAGATGGTCTCATTCAACAAGTTGGTGCTCCTAAAGAAGTATATGACAAACCAAACAATATTTTCGTAGGTGGTTTCATTGGTTCACCTGCTATGAACTTCTTTAACGGGACATTAGAAGATGGCAAAGTTAAATTAGGTGATACAGCTATTGAAGTACCAGAAGGAAAAATGAAAGTACTACGTGAACAAGGATATGTTGGAAAAGAAGTAGTACTAGGTGTACGTCCAGAAGATATTCATGATGAGCCAGTATTCTTAGATGCAAACCCAGGTAAGAAGATTACTGCTACTATCGACGTTGCCGAGTTAATGGGGTCTGAGTCTTACCTCTATTCTGAAGTGAATGGTCAAGAATTTGTTGCACGTGTAGATTCACGTACAGATATCCATGGTGGCGAAAAAATAGATCTAGCATTTGATATGAACAAATGCCATTTCTTCGATAAAGATACAGAAGAACGCATTAAATAACATAACGCATAATGTACACGTAGAAGACCCGTTTCGAAATAGAGAAACGGGTTTTTCATGCTTGCACATAAGCTGATTTCCTTTATCATTATCTTTCATCTTATTTTATCTTACGTTAATTCAAGTTCATTGATAATAATTTCTTCCGTATAATTACAAGCTGAACAAACACCTACATGCACACACTGATGGGAAGTACTAGTGTCAGGTATACCATCTATCAACTGCGCATCCTCTATCTCAATATATGGTGCATAATCATCATAATAATCGACAACCTTCCCTCCATCTAACATATGTGCATCACATATTGGGCACTTTTTCTCCATTTTTTTTAGGCCATTACACAAATAACAAATATACATATTTATCCTCCGCTTTGATTCATCGGAAAAATGAGGTTGAGTTTTCACTTATTAAGATATCTTTCTAGGTGTCAGAAAATCTTGGCTCTTCCAGTCTTAAATGCGTGCCTTAGGTTTTCTGTTACTTGATAGATGTAATATGGAACGATATCTTCTGCTAACATGATACTTTCCTAACGTGGTAAAAAGGAGACACTTTAATAAGCGTCTCCTTCTTCTCATTATTTAATTATTGTTGTTGGTTTCCACCAAATTGTTGTTCAGCCATAGTTACTAAGCGTTTTGTGATTTCTCCACCAACAGAACCGTTAGCACGAGAAGTAGTGTCAGCACCTAAGTTTACACCAAATTCTTGTGCAATCTCATATTTCATTTGATCTAGGGCTTGCTCTACTCCAGGAACAACTAATTGATTTGAATTGTTAGTTGCCATCTTTAATCACCTCCTGTACCCCATATTGTGAACAAAAAGGCGATCAATATGCTTTTAATTTCTTAGTAATTTCTAGAAACTATCCCAAGACAATTATTTAGGATAGGTCATTTCTTCTGGTTTGATCCACTCATCAAACTGCTCAGCAGTCAATAAACCTAATTCCACTGCAGCTTCTTTTAATGTAGTATTGTCAGCAAAGGCTTTTTTAGCAATTTTGGCTGCATTTTCATAACCGATATGAGGATTTAATGCCGTTACTAACATAAGAGAGTCATTTAAATTTTTCTCGATCTGCTCATGATTCGGCTCTAATCCCACTAGACAACGATCATTAAATGACAACATACTATCAGCTAATAGTTGTGCAGACTGTAAGAAGTTATACGCAATCACTGGTTTGAAGACATTCAATTCAAAATTACCTTGACTTGCCGCGATCCCAATTGTTGCATCATTTCCCATCACTTGTGTCGCTACCATAGTAATTGCTTCACTTTGTGTCGGGTTAACTTTACCCGGCATAATCGAGCTACCTGGCTCATTGGCAGGGATCGTAATTTCACCGATTCCACAACGAGGACCACTAGCTAACCAACGCACATCGTTGGCAATTTTCATTAAATCTGCTGCCAATCCTTTTAATGCTCCGTGTGCATACACTAATTCATCATGACTTGTTAAGGCATGGAATTTATTAGGAGCAGAAACAAATTCTTTTCCTGTATAATCACTAATCTCTTTCGTTACACGCTCTGAAAATTCCGGATGTGCATTCAATCCGGTACCAACAGCAGTACCGCCAATAGCCAATTCCTTCACATATGGGATACTGTCTAAGATCATTGATTCTGTTTTTTCTAACATTCGATGCCAGCCACTGATTTCTTGTCCTAATGTTAAAGGAGTTGCATCTTGAAGATGGGTACGACCGATTTTCACGACATCATCAAACGCTTCCATCTTTTCTTTCAATGTTGCTTTGAATGTCTGTAATGCTGGTAACACAGCATCCTCTAATTTACGAACAGCAGCAATATGTAAGGCTGTTGGATAAGTATCGTTGGAACTTTGTGATTTATTGACATCATCATTTGGATGTAAGGTAACTTCACTATTTTTTTCTTTTAACCATTGATTTCCTACATGTGCAATTACTTCATTAACATTCATATTAGACTGTGTACCACTACCTGTTTGCCATACTACTAATGGAAAATGCTCATATAATTCACCTGCTAAAATGCGATCTGCAGCATGCTTAATCGCATCCGCTTTCACTTTCTCCATTAATCCTAATTCACTGTTGACAATAGCAGCACTTCTTTTTAAAATCGCAAAGCCTTCAATAATTTCTAATGGCATGATTTCCTTACCAATTGGAAAGTTCTCTTTACTTCGCTGTGTTTGCGCTCCCCAATACTTATCATTCGCTACCTTGATTTCACCGATAGTATCCCGCTCAATACGATAATCCATACCTTTCTCCCCCTTATGTAATCAATATCCGGTGCTAACCATCCATTACGGTCAAAAACCCTAACTGATGGTAGTTTCCCTCTATATTGTATCAAAAAAAAGAAGAAAAGCGAAGACACCCGTTCGGTAACATATGGAATACGGATTGCTTGGTGTTGTGCCATAATTGATTCTACAAAAAAGAAGAGACAAAGCTATTTTGTCTCTACATAAGGTATACCTGTACGATAAAGCCCCCTTGTTTCCATTCCACCTAGTCCTCTTTCACCAGTAAGTGTGTTTTTTAACACATCATATACATTCACTTTGTCCATAAAAGGTGTATAGGCTACTTTTGCCACAACATAGACGGGATCTAACGCATGAATATTGACGCGATCTGGTGAACTTGCAAAATTGGCCCCTGCACGGATAAGTGATTCGAAGTGTGACTGACATGCTCCAGCAAAAATAATTAATTGATCGAGATTGGGAGACCATGCTCTCGCTTGGCGCACAGCTTCGACAAAAAAACGTGTATTACGATATGCAGACATCTCTTTTTTACTGCCCTTTGATTCTGAATAAGCATCATGACCAGTAATAACGATAATCTCTGGCTGTACTTTTTTTACTAGGTCTTCCATTTCAAATGGTAATTCCTTTTCTTGCACATACACACCATGCACTTGTAATCCTAGTCGCTGATATAATTCAATGCATTTCTTTAAATAAAGTCGATCACCATCAATGTGTAATACTTTAACTGGTAATTGAAATCGCTGAATATTACGTGGCTCTATTTTTTTATGTTCATAATCTTTTTTTTCTTTCATTAGCTGATAATCTTGACGAAAAAGACGATATGAATATTCTTCTTTTTCTTTTATTTCATCTTGTCTTTTCCTGATATCCTCCTCCGGTAATATGCGAAGATCATCAATTGGCGCATCGGCTTCCAATCGTAAATCTTCCCCGTGTAATAATACTTTGTCACCATTTATATTTTTAATTCGAAAGACGATATCATGTTTGTAAGAATATCGTGTCACAAGCATTCCTGTCATCAGCTTCACCAAATCACCCCATAATAAGCTTGCTACTATAGGCTATGTGAGTTAAATCCATTTGGTGAATGATTGATAATGCCTAAGAAAAAAGAGAAGGTTGACGAGTTAAATCTAATTAACTTGCCAACCTTCTGTTTGTTTTATGGATAAAGTCCAAAATATTCTTCTAGAGTGAGTTGTGCTTCATAAATTTCTTCTGCTATGTCTTTTCCAACATAACGAAGATGCCATGGCTCATAGCTATATCCAGTTATTTCTTCTTTTCCTTCTGGATACCGAATTATAAACCCATGCTTGTGCGCATTATTCTCTAACCACTGTCCTTCGTCTGTTTCAATAAAGCTTTGTTCCAATACTGCCACTAACTCTGCGGATGCAACATCCATTGCTAAACCTGTCTGGTGTTCACTTGTACCAGGTTTTGCCGAGAATTTATCTGCGTGCTCCTGCCCATTGGTCGCAACATTATTTTCATATATCTCTTTCTGGCGGTCAAAGGAGCGATAGCCGGATACTGCGACTAATTCTAAACCATCCTCCTCGGCAGCAGCAAAAAGTTCTTCCAATGCATCTGCAGCTACTTTGCGAATTAAACGTTTAGGATCTCCTTCATCAGCATAATAAGGAACATTTGCCTCTACTAAATCATTAGGTTCGAAGCCATCTGGTAGTTTTCGTTGTTTATTTACAACCAGTGTGATACTTTCAGGATCATCTACCACCGATAGTGAATCCTCTGTATCTTCTTCAGCCAAATCCTTTTCTTCTTGCTCCGTTTGGACAAAAGCTGTTGGTTCATTCTTATAATCATGTGAATCATTTCTTTTCTCAGACTGTTGTTGTGCATAATAATCTTCTTGCTGACAGCCAGTTAAGAAAGCTATAAACATGATAAATATTACTGTCTTTTTCATTTTAAACCCTTCCCTCATTACAAATGCACTGGTTCTACTATAACATATTTATCATTAGATCTATATAGTTGGAGAGAACTAAAAATAATAGCAATATCTCAAATGACTTCATCTATTAAGGTAATTGCCTCTGGAAAGCAATTGCTGCTATTGGGAACAGAAAAAGGAGAGATGAACGGAATAAAAAACCCCGTCACTTAGATTGGACGAGGTAGATGCTTATGATTCCCATATATAACTGTTATATTTATTACTCAATTCTTTAAATGTTTCTTTATCGTTATGATCAATAGAATGGTTAATTTCTTCTTCCAAGCGTGCCTTATTCCAAGTAAAACAAAGATCGTCCAATACGAGTTGTGATGCTAATCGAATTTCATACGGAATTTCTCTTCTTGCTTTAAGTACCGTTTTTCGATTCATGCTAAACACTTTCAATTGATAACTCACTTTATGTTTTTTCAAGAAGCACGCCTCCCTTTCTATCCTCTATTTAAATACCATTTTATGATAAAAAATGATTTTTGTTAATTGTTATTAAAGATATTCCCTGAATTTGGTTACCTTAAACGTAGACTGACCTGTTTTTCAGCAATTTTTTCATTTAATTAGGCAACAATAAGTAGACGTAAAACACTTTCATTTGATAAGCTTATCTTACTACGGAAACAACGGAGGATGCTTATGGATCAATATCATAAATTTAAAGAAGGAGAGAAAGGTGCATGGCTGAGTATTATTACCTATCTTATCCTAGCTACTGTTAAATTAATTATCGCAAGCATTGGTAATTCCTCCGCTTTAAGAGCTGATGGTTTAAATAACGCCACTGACGTTGTAGCAGCGATAGCCGTTTTAATCGGTTTAAAGATATCCAGAAAGCCACCTGATGAAGATCACCATTATGGTCACTTTCGGGCAGAAATGATCGCATCACTAGTGGCAGCTTTTATCATGATTACAATTGGTATCCAAGTATTAATTGATACAGTACTTTCGATAATTAGAGGTGATTTTTCGCAACCCAATATGTTAACAGCTTGGACAGCATTAGGGGCTGCGATTATTATGTTTATCGTCTATCTTTACAATTTACGATTAGGAAAGAAAATAAACAGCACCTCCTTGCAGGCAGCTGCTCAGGATAACAAATCTGATGCATTAGTAAGTATTGGTGCTTTTATCGGAATTATAGGTGCCCAATTCCAACTTTATTGGTTAGACCCTTTGGCTGGAGCAATTGTAGGAGTAATTATTTGTAAAACAGCTTGGGATATTTTTAGAGAAGCAACACATACATTGACAGATGGATTTCATCCACAAGAATTAGATGAAATAAAAAAAAGCATCGATACTCATCCTGATGTATTAGACATTAAAGATGTAAAAGGACGTCTTCATGCTAATCAAGCATTGATTGAAGCAACTATTTTCGTAGATCCATTAATGACAGTAGAGGAAAGCCATGAAATTACTGATCATATTGAAAAAAAATTAAAAGAAATGCATGACGTGCCTCATGCCCATATTCATATTGAACCATATGAAGAAGAACAATAATTCCCTTTGAGCATATTTTATTTTAAGGGGTTATAACCTTTCTTTCTCATCATTTCGTTATAGCGACTTTTTTATGATTGCCATTTTTCTAAACGACTTAAAAAGGAAAAGGCTTCAGTACTGCTTAAGAAGTATAGTAACAAGGGCCTGGAAATACAGGGAAATTCATCTAATTTATCGAAGCTAGACATCTCCACTGATACTTTCTTTAACTAAAAAAGGACTGTAAGCCATTATGGCTTACAGTCCTACTTCATGTAATTTTTCTATCAGTGTATCAATGTTATCAAAGCCGTATGCTGTTTCCTGATAAGTTCCATGGCCAATAGTTGTCTGTTCTTGCTCGATTTTCTCAGCTCCAAAATTCAAGTAAAACTGGTGTGTTGGATTATTTGTTAACACCCAAATTAATAATGACTGGTAGCCTAATTCTTTCATTTCTTCCGCAAAAGCTTTTAATAAACGTTTTCCTAGGCCTTTTCTTTGATGGGATGGTAATAAATATATCGCAAATATTTCCCCATCATAACCAAAGCGATCCGTTCTTTCCTTGCCTCCTGAAATAAACCCGACAATTTCTCCCTTTTCTTCAATCACTGTTACTGGTTGTTGCTTGCGCGACAACTTTAATATGGTCTCCCAATAAATTTGCCGATTCTCTACGGTTGAATTGGACAAATCTTGTTCATTGATTAAATTCTGATAGGTGGCTTTCCAACTATTTACATGTACCTCTGCAATAGCTTGTGCATCTTCTATACTTGCTTTTCTAATATGATACATATGTAACACCCTAACATTAAATGGTTAATAGAAACACTGTTATAATCGCACTTAGCACAACTAAAATAACATGTAACCGAAGCCATGCAAGTGTAATTGCCACAATACCTGCCATTACGCCAATTGATGGTTTATCTGGAACCACTGTCATAATTCCCGGGAAAATAAGTGCACCCAGCGCTGCATAAGGGATGGCTTGTAACCATTTATTTACCCATTCAGGGAATTGCATAAGATCAACGATAAAGGCAGGGATAACTCGTGGAATTATAGTAACAAGTGCCATTCCAATGATTATGATCCAAATCATCATTTCTCCTCCTCTAATACGAAAATACCGACACATGCACCAATGACGGTACCAGTGACAATTCCCCAGCCATCTCCTATGTAGGGGCTAACCGAATAGTTTATCAGCATTGCTGTCATACTAATTACAGCGATTCGTTTATATTTTCGTATAGAAGGAATCAATAAACCAATAAACATGGCATATAGTGCTACTCCCATGCTCTGACTTAACGATTCTGGAATAATATCACCGAGCACTCCTCCAAGGAACGATCCAAGTACCCATGAAAGATAAGAGGTAAGCATAATCGTTCCATAGAACAAGTACCCATACTGCTGATCAGCCTGTTTTTTGTAAATGGATGAGACAGAGAATGTTTCATCCGTTAAACCTAGTGATAAAGCAAGTTTCGATTTAAGTGTATAACGTTTTATCTGATTAATAAAAGAAAGGCTCATTACGAAATGGCGGAAATTTAAAACAAACGTAGCAATGATAATCTCTATGGCGCTTACACCTAGAGCTATCATACCTGCCCCCATAAATTGTGCTGCACCTGCATAGACAAGTAGACTCATACCTGTAAGTTCCATTAATGACATACCTGCCTGCTTTGCTAAAACACCATAGGCAATGGCTATCGGCAAATAACCCAAAACAATCGGTGAACCGGCAATGAACCCGTCTCTTATCTGCATCCTGTGTAGGTGTTTCCCCTCTAGGCCCATTACAACTGTTTCTCCTTTATCTTAGTCTTCAAAATTATCTTGATCTGTTAGAATAATTGGACCTTCTTTTGAAATCACTAAGGTATGTTCAAATTGCGCGGAACGTTCTCCATCAACTGTACGTGCAGTCCAATTGTTATCATCCATTTTACTTTGCCATACGCCTTCATTGATCATCGGCTCAATTGTGATAACCATCCCTTCCTTAAGACGTGGTCCTTTACCTGCTAAACCGAAATGTGGAATTTGGGGATCTTCATGGATGGTTGGACCAATACCATGTCCTGTGAATTCTCGCACAACAGAATACCCTTCTGCTTCTGCATACGCTTGAATAGCATGACCAATATCACCGATTCGATTTCCCGGCATGGCTTGTTCAATCCCTTTATAAAGAGATGTTTTGGTTACTTCTAATAATTTATTTGTTTTCTCATCTGGCTCACCAACAACATATGTCCACGCCGAATCTGCTAATCCACCATTGAGATTGACGACCATATCAATTGTTACAATATCGCCATTTGCTAGCTTTTCATCACGCGGGAACCCGTGACAAATTTCATCATTAATAGAAGCACAAGTCGCGTATGGATAACCATTGTATCCTTTTTGTTCTGGTGTTGCTCCATGTTCAGCTAAAAATGATTCAACAAATTCATCTATTTCCTTTGTTGTTACTCCTGGTTTTATACGTTTTGCAATTTCTTTATGACACCTAGCCAGTAATTTACCGGCTTCATGCATCATTTCTATTTCACGTTTGCTTTTTCTGGTGATCATTTATAACTTCCTTTCTAAATCCTTTCCAAATTTCATCTCTATAAAGTTTATCATATTTTCTTTAAAAGATGTGGAAGAAACTATTGCTCCCACTTAAGTAATTCATCTTATAAATTAAAATATATGGACTAATTATCCAACATTAAAACCCGCTTCATTTATAATAAATGAAAACGGGTTTATCTCTTGTCAGGCTATCTTATCGACAACCATTCTCTTCTGGGATTAGTATCCGCCGTATCCCCAAGAAGCACCAATGATGATCAATAGAATAAACAATACAACGACTAGCGCAAAACCTGATCCATAACCATAATGTTGTGCACCCATCTATATCCCTCCTTATAATACTTACACTTTAAAGTATGTAAAAGGAGAGAAAATGGTCAATATTATTATCAAAAATAGGTGATTACCTATTTAAAAAACATTCTTCACACTATAATACTCACCATTCTGAATATTTTCTTCATCCAACAGCCGATCAACCAACACTTTGGCGACTACATCACTATCACGAAGTTTATTTTCCGTTTTATAATTTTTAAATTGGTCGACATCGACAAATTGACTTTGATCGGATGAACGGATTTCCCCCTGCATATCGGTATCCATTATACTTGGATCAAATAAAAACACTTTATTACCTGTCTCCAAGGTTTCCTGTTCCAAAGCTACTGTATTGGTATAACGGTCAAGTCCTGCTTTCGTACTTCCATAGGCATTCCAGCCATATACTGAACGATTGGCAGCTCCGGAAGTTACATGAGCAATAACTAATGACAAATCTGAATCGCGCCATGCATCTAACCATAAATTGGTCACTACCATTGGTGCCAATAAATTGACGTGTACATGGGTTATCAGCTTATCGGTGTCTTGTTTCCCTACCTGTTCTATCGGTGTTACTAAGGCTGCATTCTGAACTAGGTGTAATGATTCTAATGGTTGCTTTTTCAAGAAGGATATAATGTTTTGAAAAGTATGTTCTGTTTGTTTAATATCTGCTAGGTCGACCTGATAATGGCTATAACTACCTGGTAATTCGGCATTTTCTAATGCTTGATTATTCCCTCTAGCAAGTCCAATTACATGTACGGATGCTTCCATTAACAGTTTGGCTATCGATGCGCCAAGACCCTTTGATGTTCCTGTTACCACCGCATATTTCAAAAAATCACCTCATTTTTTTGATTGATCTAATGCTTGCTTTATTGTAGAGATTATATCTTCTGCATCTTCTATTCCTACAGATATTCTTACTAAACCTTTTGTAATCCCCAGTGCGTCTTGTGACGACGCAGGCAAGCTTCTGTGAGAAGTAGCAATCGGATAGGATACAGTAGTTTCTACTCCCGCTAATGTTGCCACCATTTTGATCCAATCCAACGACTCAAAAAAGGTGGTCACATCAGCGTTATTCGTTATATCAATCGTTACAATCGCGCCATTCCCTTTTTCTGAAACAAATTCTGGATAGTAGATTTTATCTACAGCTGGATGCTCAGCTAGTGCTTCCGCTAATTTAGCAGCATTTTTCACATGACGTTCCATCCGGACACTTAAGGTTTTTATCCCTCTTACCGTTAACCATGCTTCAAAGGGGCTTAAATTGGAGCCTAGATTAACGGTTTTTGTTTTGGCTTTCGCTATTAATTCCTGATCTCCTACTAATACACCAGCCGTAATATCACTGTGCCCACCCAAATATTTCGTTGCACTATGTACGACAAGATTGACTCCTGACCGATAAGGCTGGACGAGATATGGAGTAGCAAATGTGTTATCTATCATTGTTTTAAGGTTATGCCTTCTAGCAATTTCCACTATCTTTACTACATTTTCTACTCGTAGAAGGGGATTTGTAATGGATTCTGTATAAAGCAATACGGTATTTTCCTGTATTGCTGTTTCCAAATCATCCTCGAAGGAAACAAAGCTAATTTCTATTCCAAATGTGGTTAATTCATTTGCTAGTAATTCATAGGTACCACCATATAAATCTTCTGATGCGACAATATGATCTCCTGCTTTGGCGACGGCAAGAATCCCAACCATAATCGCGGAAAGTCCGGAAGAAGTAGCAATCCCTGCAGGTGCCTCCTCTAACATTGCAACAGCTTGACCTAGTTCATCTGTGTTTGGATTGCCTACTCTTGTATATAAATATTCGCGCTCGCCATTATAGAAATTCTCGATATCTTCAACATTTTGAAAAGTAAAAGCAGAGGTTTGATGAATTGGGGTGACTTTTGTTGGTACGCCTACTCCCCTTTTCATTGTTACATGCACAGATTTTGTGTCAAATTCCTGTCCCATTTTTGCTCGCCCTCTCTGTCTAAACATTCTGACTTCTAAGACTATGATCAGTAGGGGATTGTCCTCCATTGATCATTATCAAAACTTATCAGGGTGTTAGCCTCTGTAATCTACCAATTAGCTTCCTTGTGTTTCTTGAAGCTTCAAATCGAGGTCTTACATACGTTTAGCACCGTGATAAATATACTTTAACGTAAAAATCAAGTTTTTCCAATTAGAAAAACTTGATTTTTGTAACTCGCTTGTAGGATTTTTGCTTAATCTCGTAACCAAGCTAAACACATTGTACCATAGCCAGTGTGTACACCAGCTACCGGCACCAGCGTTTGGATGTTAACCTGTAGCTCCGTATGCAATTTTTCTATTTCATCTTTCCATTTATATGCCTGATCCTTGACACCGGCATGTAGTATACAAATTTCCTTCAAGTGATATTTTTCCATTGCGTCTTCTAATAGCTGAAACATTTTTCGTTTTGCTCGTTTTTTTATTCGAACTTTATCTTTAACAATGACCTTTCCATCATCAAAGCCAAGTATTAAGTGAATATTTAACAATGACGCAAAAATGGATTGGGCAGCACTTACTCTACCACTTTTTCTTAATTGATCAAAGCTTTGAGGCATTAAATACATTTGTGCAAATTCCGGATAGCTCCTCAGTTTTTGTACAATCTCATTAAAACTTTTGCCTTCCTGCTCCATTTGTATACCGTTCTTAATCATTTTGCCTAATGCAAAATCACCTATTTTCGAGTCGATTACTTCCACTTCAAAGCCAATCATCTCAGAAGCAGAAATAGAGCTTTGATAGGTTCCGGTTAGTTGACTGGAAGCATGAATAGCAATGCCACAATCATATTCTTCTTTTAATCGTTCATATAAGGTAATAAAGTCACCATAAGCAGGTTGACTTGTTTTCGCGTCATCACCGTGTTCTTTTAATAGTTGATAAAATTCTTCTTTTGTTAAATCTACTTCTTCTTTATATGCTTTTCCATTTATGATTACATTTAAAGGAATAATAAAAATATTATGTTGTTCCGCAAATTCTTTATCTAAGCCACATGAGCTGTCGGTAATCCATGCGATTTTCTTCAAGATACTCGCCCCGTTTCCTGCACATTAAGTGCGTTAGTTGATAGCATCTATTTTACTTGATAAAAGTAGTCAAGTAAATTAACAACTTACACAAATTGATTATTACCTATAAAGTGATGCTATGACCAGTGACGATTTTAACCCTTACTGATCATTAGCAAAACTTATCAAGATGTTATAGTCTGTTAGCCCTAAACTTATCCTTTTGTTACGTAAAGCTTGAAGTGGGAGGTCTTACGAACGATTAGCTCCATGATTAATACCTATAAAGTTTCACGCAGTAATTTGCTCGTTTGGATCGTTTCATTACGAATTCATTTAATGGTGACCTTAGTATATTATTTACCAGAAATCCGCTGATTCAAACTCCGTTCTCACATTGTTTCCCATACTTAATACTAGATGAAAAATAAATAGATGTTTTGGTTTAATGGCTTGCTTAAGTTGATCGCATCGTCTGATGAACTTTTGGTATGACCAAAAAAGTTCATTTTCTACGTCCATTATTTACTAACAAAAAGGGCCACCTATCCCATAACGGTAAGGCAGCCCCTTATTTTTATGCTTAATGTAAAGACGCGTGTCCTGAGGTTAATACCCAAATGGAACCGAAGACGATGATTAATGCTAGGATAATACTATTGACCATATTGATGACATTAATAATCCCTTCTCTTCCTTCTGTCACGTGCATAAACATAAATAATTGAATAATCGCCTGAAATAGCGCTAATATTCCGATAACCCATAAAATTACTGTATTAGAGAAATCAGTGTAAAATGCTACAAATACGGCTAGTAATGTTAGTGCAATTGACAGAATGAAACCTACTAACAGATTCCATGGAAAACGATGATTTTTTGCACTCATTTACATCACCATTCCTTTCAAGTAGACGAACGTGAAAATGAAAATCCACACAACGTCTAAAAAGTGCCAGTATAAGCTTGCAATAAATAATTTACTTGATGTTTTTACCGTAATACCACGACGTACGAGTTGTACAAGCAATAAGCTAATCCAAATAATCCCAAAAGCAACGTGTGCTCCGTGTGTACCTAACAGGGTAAACAAGGCTGCTGTGAAACCACTGGTTTGAAGTGTTGCACCTTCATGAATATAATGAATGAATTCATTTATTTCCATAGCCAAGAACCCAGCTCCAAGTAACAATGTAACGATCATCCAGATTAGTAGTCCTTTTTTGTCGTTATTACGCATGGAATAAATTGCTAAGCCACTAGTGAAACTACTTGTTAATAAAATAAAGGTTTCAATCAAGACATCTTGTAATACGAAGATGTCTTGACCAGTCGGCCCACCAGCTGTGTTATGCTCTAAAATGAAATAAGAAGCAAACAATGTGGAGAAAAGGACAATCTCAGCACCAAGGAAGACCCAAAAGCCTAATATATTCATTTGAGTTTGTTGTGATTGATATTCTAACGGTGTTGTATGGGATGTCATTGTAAATCACCTCTCCACTCTCTTTCTTCCTTTTCTAATTCTTCAACCGGTATATAATAACCATCGTCATAATCGAATGTGTTGGCAATTAAGCCGACTACAATACCAATCGATGCGATGATTGCCAACGTAAACCACTCAAAAACTAGGAAAAAGCCGACTACACCAAATGCTGCTGCTAAAACGATCGGTGTCCATGAATTGCTTGGCATATGAACAGGTTTTAAGTCTTCTTTCTTCAAGCCTGTTTCACCTTTTTTCTTCTTGTACCAGAAATCGTCTAATTGCTCGACTTGCGGAACAACGGCAAAATTGTAATGTGGTGCAGGCGAAGCAGTTGCCCACTCCAACGTACGAGCGTTCCATGGGTCACTTCCTACATCTCTGGAAGCATAACGGAAGCTCCAGTAAATGTTATAACATAATGCAGCGAATCCAGCAGCCATTACAAGTGATCCGATTGCTGAGAAGCCAAGCCAAGGTCCCCAACCAGTACTTTCCGCATAAGTGTACATACGGCGTGACATTCCGTCTAATCCGACAAAGAACATTGGCATAAATGTCATATTAAAGCCAATTACGAATAACCAGAAATGCCATTTTCCGATTTTTTCATTAAGCTTGAAGCCGAACATTTTTGGCCACCAGTAATACAATGCAGCAAATACCGCGAATACAACCCCTGGAATCAATACATAGTGGAAGTGTGCCACAAGGAACATCGTATTGTGGTATTGATAGTCAGCTGCTGCCATTGCGAGCATTACACCAGTAACACCGCCAATTGTAAAGCATGGAATAAATGCTAATGACCATAGCATCGCTGTCGAAAATTCAATCCGGCCTTTCCTCATCGTAAATAACCAGTTAAATATTTTCACACCAGTCGGTATTGCAATCATCATTGTCGTTAGTGAGAAGATCGAGTTAACGGCAGCACTGTTTCCCATTGTATAGAAGTGGTGTACCCACACAAGCATACTTAGGAAAGCAATACCTGCTACCGCATATACCATGGATTTATATCCATATAAATTCTTTCTTGCAAAGGTAGCAATGACTTCTGAGAACATACCGAATGCCGGTAATACCACAATATATACCTCAGGGTGTCCCCATAGCCAGAACAGATTCAGCCATAACATCGGATCCCCGCCAGCTGCCACTGTGAAAAAGTGTGTCCCGAATAACCGATCTAATGTCATAAAAAGTAGTGCGATCGTAAGGATCGGGAAGGCAGCTACGATAATGATCGATGTAATAAATGTTGTCCAGACAAATATCGGTAATTTCATCCAAGACAAACCTGGTGCCCGCATCTTAATAATCGTGACAATAAAGTTAATACCTGTTGCTAATGTACCAATCCCGGCTATTTGCAAAGAAATGGCATAATAGTTGTTCCCAACACCTGGAGTAAATTCTTTACCTGCTAAAGGAAAGTAAGATGTCCAGCCTGCGTCAGGAGAACCACCAATTACAAACGAAAGATTAAATAACATCGCTCCTGCAAAGAATGTCCAAAAACTAAAGGCATTTAGTTTTGGAAACGCCACGTCACGTGCTCCAATTTGTAACGGAATAACGACGTTCATAATACCAATTAACAATGGCATTGCCATAAATAAAATCATGATAACGCCGTGCGTTGTAAATATTTCATCATAGTGTTGTGCATCTAATAAATTCAATTCCGGCCTGGATGTTTGTGCCCTCATTAAAAGACCATCCACACCACCTCTGAAGAACATGAGCACCCCAGCTAAAATGTACATAATACCAATTTTTTTATGATCAACGGTTGTAAACCATTCATTCCACAACCATTTCCATTTTTTTAAATAAGTAATTAAAGCAATCAGACCAACCATTGTCAGACCGATTGCAATTTGTGATGCCAATATTAAAGGATCACCAGTAACAAAAAATTCATCTAATGACATGTTGTTCACCACCTCTTATTAATGATGTGAGTGATCTGTTGCGTCAGAATCACTGTGTTCCGTTTCTTCATGATCGTGTTCTTCTAGATCTTGCTCTGAACTGTCGACTTCTCTATTCTCGTCAATCTCTTGATGAAGATCACTATGTTCTCCATGGGTAATTCGGTATTTTTCTGGATCTATATATTTTTCTGAACCACCATGCGCATGATCAATCCAGTCTAAATGTGTACCATTGAACGTCATACGCCCTAAAACGCCTGGCTCTAATATTTGACTATAGGTATCTTCTGTTAATTCGTTTGCGGTATTTTTTACATCATTTACCCATTTATTAAAATCTTCTTTTGTTTGTGCATGCACTTCAAACTCCATATGTGCATAGCCTTGACCATTAAAGCTGGTATTTCTTCCGTAGTAGGATCCCGGATTATCTGCTACTAAGAACAGGTTAGTTTGCATATTTGCCATCGTATACTTTTGACCACCTAGTTCCGGTACCCAAAATGATTGCATCGTTCCTGCGGATGTCATTTTAAATTCAACCGGATGATCTGCTGGAATATTAATATAATTAACTGTCTCAATATCCTGCTCAGGATAACTGAATATCCATTTCCAATCGGCTGATGTGACATGGATAACTAGAGGCTCTTCTTCTTCATAACCCTGTGGGACATCCTCCACTTCATATATTGTCTTTACCGTCGGAATCATCAAAGCAATCACAATAATTACTGGGATGGTAAACCAAGTAATTTCAAGAAGATGATTTCCCTTTTCTTCCTTTGGCTCGAAATTCCCGTCATCTTTTCGAGCTCGGTACTTCCATACAATGTAGCCAAATAGCACAAAAACAACTACTACGACTACTAACATTAATATAATGGAATATACGATTAAATCTGTTAAACTTCTTGCAATAGGCCCTTTAGGATCAAATACAAGTAATTTTGATTCACAGCCTGCAAGCATAACAGGAATCAACAATAAAGTGAGAGCATATAAGAGCTTCTTCATTGCATTCATGGTGTTACTCCTTTCGCTTAAAAGCATTTCTATACTGTACATACCCATTTATTTAATAAGTAAAATTACATCTATCTTACATTGTGGCAGGTAAATGTGATGAAATTATGATGAAACGGTAAATGTCATAATTTGTTCAAAAACAAAAAGCCATCCATTTTACTAATATCACATTTTTCTATACTATTTGGGTAAGGACAAAAATGAAGTTTGAGAGGGATAGCAATGAAGACGATATTACTTGTCGATGATGAAAAACAAATGAGAATGATGTTAACTTTATATTTAAGAAAAGATTTCCGGCTGCTTGAAGCAGAAAATGGCAATGAAGCAATCAATAAATTAAAACAAAACGAGGTCGATCTCGTTCTATTAGATATTATGATGCCTGAATTAGACGGTATAGAAGCATGTAAGAAAATGAAAACAATTAAACCGGATGTACCGATCATTTTACTTACTGCCCTAAACGAAACCTCTCAAAAAGTAGAAGGTCTAACTATTGGAGCAGATGATTACGTAGTAAAACCTTTTGAACCTGAGGAATTATTAGCAAGGATTCAGGTACAGCTACGACATTTTCAAAAGGATGAGGAAAGAACCAAAACATTACAATTCAAGGAATTAAATATTGATCCAGATTCCCATACTGTTACAGTTAATGGAAAGGAAGTTAAATACAGTCCGAAAGAATTTGATTTGCTCTATTTAATGGCATCGAATCCGAACCGAGTGTATACGCGAGATCAGCTGTTAGATTTAATATGGGGATTGGACGATATTGTTGATATAAGGACAGTCGATTCCCATGTTCGTTATGTAAGAGATAAATTAAAGAAAGCGGGAATCTCCCATCAGCCGATAGAGACAGTATGGGGAGTTGGTTACAAATTTGACCAGGGGGATGACAATGAAACTAAATAGTGTTGTTTTTAAGCTTGGAGCGACCATCTTATTTTTACAACTTATTATTTTAGTACCACTTGGCTATATTATTTTACAGCTCATTTTAAACTACTCGATGAACCAAACGGAACAGCAGCTAGTACAGTTGTCAGAAAAATATGCAGGGCAAGTAAATCATATAGACGACCCTGACAACCTCCAATTATTAGAGCACTTGGCTGATATGACAGATACAAGTGCTGTTATCCTTGATCAAAATGGCGAAACGATTTTGCAAACGAACTGGCATGAAGATATTACAGATGAAGTACTTGCTAACCCCCAAATAAAGCAATTAGAAGCCGGGGAAACCATCGTCGAAGAGTACACTTTTAACAGCACTACGTATTTAAAGGTGGCACAACCAATCACCAATCAAGGAGAAAACGAGGGTAGTGTTGTGTTATTCTCTTCGTTTGGACTTATTAGCAATTCCATTCATAACATTATCGTACTGGTGATCTTAGCAAGTATGGGTGCCGTTATCTTAGCAATTGGGTTTACCTTCTTTATTTCAAAAAAATTAGGCGCACCGCTGATCGCAATGGAGAAGGTCGCTAAACAAATTGCTGAAAAAAAGAATTTTTCCCTGCGTGTCGACTATAAAGCAAATGACGAAATTGGCTCCTTAGCCAAGGCGATCAATCATTTATCCGAAACATTAGAGCGATATCAGACAAACCGAAATGAGTTTTTCTCGAATATTACCCATGAACTGAAGACACCACTTACCTATGTTAAGGGATACGCCAATGCAGTCCGGCATGAGATGTATCAAAGTAAAGAAGAACGGGATGAATTTTTAGAAATTATCGAAAACGAAACAGATCATATCAGTAATTTAATGGATGATCTCACTGACTTATCCAAGATTGAAGAAGGAAAAATAGATTTAAATAAAGAAGATATCAATATCAATAAATTGGCAGAAGAGATGATCAAACGATCTCAGTTTAGGGCTTCAGAGAAAGGATTAACAATGAATTTGGATCTACCGGAAAATACTGTCTATTTATTCGCGGACAAAAGTAGACTTGACCAAGTGTTAACGAATATCGTCGAAAATGCGGTTCGATATACGGAAACAGGCAGCATTACTCTTCAAGTAATGGAAGAGCCTGATAACGTGAAAATTCTTGTAAAAGATACTGGTATTGGGATTAAAAAAGAAGATTTACCTTATCTATTTGAGCGTTTTTACCGCGTAGATAAATCTCGTTCCCGCGCTAACGGTGGAACTGGATTAGGTTTAGCGATCGTTAAAAATCTAGTCGAGTTGCATGAAGGAGACATCGATGTTGAAAGTGAATTAAATAAAGGAACAACGATCACTCTCCGTTTTCCAAAAGAGGCGAAGGCAAAGTATGCAGTTCAAAGATAAAGTGTAAGGTTCCCATTTGCTAAAACCGATTTCAAGAAAATAAGAAATAATTTTTTTGGAAACAATTCGTTTAGGAAATTGGATATCCTAAATAATGCATGTATTTTTCACTGCTTTCTCAGCGGACATGCAAAGACATCATCGATTTAAACTATCATGGAAAGGACGAACATCATGGAACTGCAACTGATTGAAGTCTACATTCCCTCCCACCGATTCGAACGTTTTCTACAAGAAGTCGAAGAATATCACGTAATTGAAAAATGGTATACAAAAATCTCAGAAGAGGAACAATTAGCAAAATTATTAATTGAAAAAAAACATGCTGAAGAGATTTTAGACTTCCTTGAAGTAAATGACCGTGGCCAGGAAAATATCCGGGCACTACTCTATAACATTTCTACCTATGTACCTAGAATAGAGGTCGACGATGAAGAAGAACAAGAGGATCCAGAGGAAAAACAAAAGGAGATTACTCGTGCAAGCAGGCATGAATTATATAATGTCGTCCAATCATCTAGCACTTCTAGCATGAATTACTTGTGGATGTTAGTGCTATCATCCTTGGTTGCGACAGCAGGAATCGTCAAGGATAGTGCTGCCATTGTAATAGGCGCAATGGTAATTGCACCATTGATTGGACCTTTTACAGCACTCGCCTTCGCTGCCACATTAGGTGATTACAAATTAATGAAAAAATCAGTCCTTACATGCTTATATGGACTGTCAATTCCAATCGTGATAGCAATTGTTTTTGGTCTTCTCTTTCATTTGCCGATTAACAGTGATGAGTTTCTGGCTAGGACAAATATTGAACTGATGGATATTATCGTTGCCCTTGCAGCAGGTACTGCAGGTGCCATGTCATTTGCTAAACGTGTGTCCGAGGCATTAGTAGGGGTCATGGTATCTGTTGCATTACTACCACCTGCTGTTGTACTTGGGATGATGCTGGGAGATTTTGCATTTCAGGAAGCCCTTACCCCTTTTATTCTCTTAATGGTCAATATCAGTGCTATTCTATTCTCAGCGATAGTTGTTTTTTGGACAAGTGGTATTCAGCCCGTAAATTGGAGTGAAATTCAAGTTGCCAACACATCCAAAACCTATGCACTTCTGTTCGTTAGCAGTGTCATTATTATCCTCGCTGTAATGATCATTATTATTCAATTTTGACTAATCTCCATTCAACTCATTATCTCGTATTTAATTTAGGCTATTAAGGAAACCATTCCAAATGGTGATTTCTCTTTGTTAACACTTAATCAAAACTTTACAATCCAGTCCTTGTCGTCATTTGATGGAATTGCTATACTTTACGGAGATATTTTTAATCAGGAGGTTTGTATGAAGAGAGAAAAAAATAGCTTTCGTGATTATTTCATCATTTTGTGGATTGCTACTCGTTTAGGCTTCACTTCGTTCGGTGGTCCTGTGGCACATCTAGGCTACTTTCATGAAGAATATGTACGTAGAAAAAAATGGCTCGATGAAAAAGCTTATGCAGATTTAGTAGCCTTATGTCAATTCCTACCTGGACCTGCCAGCAGTCAAGTCGGCATTGGGGTCGGGATCATACGTGGAGGGATACTCGGTGGCATTCTGGCATTTCTTGGATTCACCTTGCCTTCAGTGATAGTCCTTATTTTATTTGCACTAGCTTTACACCAGTTTGCTTTTTATGATGCAAGCTTTATCCATGGTTTGAAGGTTGTTGCTGTGGCGGTTGTCGCCCATGCTATTATGGGAATGGGTGCTAAATTAACCCCTGATCTACCCCGAAAAGCAATAGCACTAAGTGCTGTAGCTATCATGCTTGCGTGGCAAACTACTGTTACCCAGGTGATTATTATTCTAATTGCAGCTATAATCGGAATGATCACTTTCCAAAATCATGCGAATGATGAACAACCTGCTAGGCTACAACTAACATTATCAAAAAAGACTGGTCTTATTAGTATTACTTTATTTTTTAGCTTATTAGCTTTCCTTCCGATTGCTAGCCAGCTAACAAATTGGCAATGGCTCGCGATGTTTGACAGCTTTTACCGTTCTGGGGCTCTTGTATTTGGTGGCGGACATGTTGTCTTACCTTTACTTGAACAAGAGTTCGTCCCAACTGGCTGGATTACGGAACAAGAATTTTTAGCTGGTTATGGAGCAGCACAAGCTGTACCAGGTCCTCTCTTTACCTTCGCGGCATATCTTGGAACGGTAATAGGTGGGGTTCCAGGTGGATTACTCGCAACAGTTGCTATCTTTTTGCCAGCATTTTTACTTATTATTGGTACTTTACCTTTTTGGCATAAATTACGCCACGTTACATCTGTGCGTGGTGCCTTACTAAGTGTCAATGCAGCAGTTGTTGGACTGTTAATCGCTGCCTTTTATCAACCAATTTGGACAAGCACTATTTTAGAGACAAAAGATTTTATTTTAGCAGCTATTCTTTTTAGTTTGCTGGCATTTTGGAAACTACCATCTTGGATAATCGTTATAATTGGATTAATCGGTGGTACCTTATTACCATATTTACCCTTCTAATGACCTGATTATTTCTGGTCATTTTTTTTCTGGGCATTCGCTCTTTTCTTGCACATTACGATGATTCATTTTATAATATGAATATATGTTCATTTGTTATATTGAAAGGAGATATGGTATGGGACATCATCATGATCATCATCATACAAGTAATAAAAAAGCATTGTTGATCAGCTTTATATTGATTGCAACATTTATGGTTGTGGAAGTTATTGGAGGTATTTGGACCAATAGTTTGGCGCTATTATCTGATGCTGGACACATGCTAAGCGATGCGTTCGCTTTAGGTCTGAGTCTGTTTGCATTCAAACTAAGTGAAAAAACAGCCAATTCACAAAAAACATATGGTTATAAACGCTTTGAAATATTAGCGGCATTTATCAATGGCGTGACATTACTAGCTATTTCTCTTTACATTTTTTATGAAGCCTATCATCGCTTTTTGGAACCTCCTAATGTAAGCCCGATGATGTTGTGGATTGCCATTACCGGACTTATTGTCAACATTATCGTTGCCTTTATTTTGATGTACGGTGGAGATACAAAAGATAACTTGAATATGCGCAGTGCTTTGTTGCATGTGTTCGGTGATTTATTAGGTTCGGTTGGTGCGATTGTTGCTGGGCTCCTTATTATGTTTTTTAATTGGAACATGGCAGACCCAATCGCAAGTATTATCGTAGCTGTTCTCATTTTAATTAGTGGTTATCGAGTTACCCGTGAGTCCTTTCATATCTTAATGGAAGGTACCCCTGATCATTTATCTTATGAAGAAATTGAAGATAAATTAGTCCAATTGGATGGTGTTATTAATATTCATGATTTACACGTCTGGACGATTACATCAAATTTTCCTGCGTTAAGCTGTCATATGGTTGTAGAAGAGCACGTCGACCGTGATGAGCTATTAAAAAAAGCAGCTCATTTATTACAACACGAATTTGCTATTCTTCATACAACTATTCAAATAGAAGGTGTTCATGCAGAAATGGAACATGATGAAAATAATTGTAATTGATTATAAGGAGGACTGTACGATGCCAGATGAAAACTATCAACCTTTAGATGAAGAAACACTTTTTTTAGTATCGCAGACTTTTAAAGCGTTGTCTGATCCAACAAGAATTCGTATCTTACATTTATTATTTAATCGTGAACTCTCCGTCACAAATATTGCCGAAGAACTCGAGCTCAATCAGTCAAATGTCTCCCATCAATTACGTTTTTTAAAAAATTTGCGCCTCGTGAAATATAAACGTGATGGTAAGACGGTTTACTATTCACAAGATGATGAGCATGTGATGAAAATATTACAGCAATCGATAGACCATGCTGCACATCATTAGATCTTTAAACAACGAAAAATGGTGCTGCATACTTGGGTTCCAATACCCGAACAAGCTGCTCAAACTGAGCTCTTGACCTTCTCCGGACACAAAAATAAAAAACACACGTGTTTCACTGCTAAGCAAAACGCATGTGTATTTTTATGGTATTTTAAACACATGTAAAGGATTGAATTCTTTCTGTATCAATACCAAAGTATACCCAATTAAAACCAGTCCAGCGATAACCAGCTACAGAACGTCTGCCTATAAAGGTTGGATAAAACCAAAATGCATTAAAACGGCTGAGCCAGACATAGGTGAATCGGAACAAACACGCTCTCATTGAACCAGGATCTACCGCAAATAGTTGGGGACCGTCCCCTAATGGTTGAGCTTGCTGCGGTATTTGTGCGGGCGGGGGAGTTGTCGGCGGCAACCCCTGTGGCCCCTGTCCAAAATCGGGAGGACCAAATGGTGGTGGTGACGTTGGACTGCCTCCTGGAATTGTATCCGGAAAGCCACGTTGAACAAGTGGTGAAAATGGATGCTTGCCATTTTCAGGATACATATTTCTGTTTGGATCATGCATATATGGTTGAGATGGATAATATGGTTCCATAATCATTAACCTCCTGTCTCTAACACTATATGTTAGAAGAGGGCTTAGGTAATTTGTCCATAATAAAAATAGGCACCTACTGACCTATTAATTTAATGTATAAATCATGTGTTGATTCATTTCCTGAAGTCGTATACCCCATGTCTATCTTCATCGTATCTAAATCCAATCCGCTCTCTTTACCATACTGATACATCTTACCAAATGTTTCTGCGATAGAAGCTAAACTTCCTACATGGTTGTGATGTAAATATCTTGCTGAGGGTATCGTAATCTTTTCCATCCCCTCAGGTATTTCAGCATCGTTTGGTACTTCGACACATATACATTGGGTATACATGGTGTTTTTTTCTTCTAGGCTTATATCCATCATTACATCCGACTTTCTCTGATTAATGTACACTAATCTACTTTTAAATTCTTCCCACTTTAATGGCATATCACGGATGAGACCTTTCCAATCTCTTGTTATCTTTATACCTATTACAGTCATTTCTGCTTTTTCTACAACCTTCATTTTATTCACCTTCTTTGCACAAATGCTCTTTAAAAAGAAAAACCGAGCAAAAACACTCGGTTCTCGCTATTCACTCATATATCCATCCATTCTCATTCGTTAAAGGTAAATTCGACATAATTGCTGTTAATTCCTGCTTCATCAAAGTACTAACATACGTAAAAGTCTCCATTTAGGATAAATATTTTTTCATTACTTTTGTGCCATTACAGGTGAATAAACATTCTTTCTCTTCCATTACGGTTTCAAGATGGATATCTCTTCCCCACAATTGATAAATATATGGTAATGTTTTCTCCAAGTAACGTACATCGAGCTCTACGCCCTCATAATGATGACGGAGATATAATTCACCATTACGCAAATAATCGCCATTATCAACTGTCAAGTAGGGAAAACCACCATTTAACCGACTTGAAATCAACTGATCTCGAACATCTTCCCAATTTTTTTCGACGATTTTATATTCTGGTCCCTGTTTTTGAAAAAGGTACAAATCCTCCCGTTCAACAAGGTCTTTTGTTAAATAATTTCGCATAAAAGAAATATCTGATTCTATTTCTCGAACTTCAAAAATCTTTTCTCTTCCTGAACCAGGCTCTACACCAAACCGTTTCATTTCTTCTGTCGGATTGTTGTAGCGCTCTTCAATATCTTCAAACATTTTTACTCCGAGGTAATATGGGTTAATTTGTGTAGTGGAAGGTTGAACAACACTTGCATTCAAAGAGGCAAATTCAATTGTTTCGTCACTTGTTAAATCTAGTTCTCTTACGATTCTTTGATGCCAGTAAGTAGCCCAGCCTTCATTCATGATTTTCGTTTCTAATTGGGGCCAGAAATAGAGCATCTCCTCCCGCATCATAGTTAAAATATCACGTTGCCAATCTTCTAACTCTCTGCTATGTTCTTCGATAAATAAAAGAATATCCTTTTCCGGCTGTGGTGGAAAATTCTTCTTCTTTTTACTTGGGCTTCCTTGATATGCAGAAGATGGCTGATCTAAGTTCCATAAATCATCGTATTCCGTACTTTTTGGCTGTGGTATTTCTTCTTCATCATCTTTTTGCCAATCAAGTTGTGCCTTTAATAAGGTTGGATCGATATGCTCCTGAATAGAAAGCACTGCATCAAGGAATCTTTCTACTTCCTTTATTCCATATTGCTTCTCATATTTTGACACACGCTCTGCTGTGGCAGCCATACTTTCTACCATATCTCGCTTTGTATTTTGAAAGCGAACATTGTTTTTAAAGAAGTCACAGTGGGCTAATACATGTGCAACAATCAATTTATTTTGAATCAAACTATTGGAATGTAACAAGAAAGCGTAACAAGGGTTAGAATTAATAACTAATTCGTATATTTTACTTAAACCGAGATCATACTGTAGCTTCATTCTGTGAAATTGTTTTCCAAAGCTCCAGTGCGAGAATCTTGTCGGCATTCCGTATGCACCAAACGTATATAATATTTCTGGTGGACAAATTTCATAACGCATCGGATAAAAGTCTAAGCCGAATCCTTTCGCGATCTCAGTAATATCATGTATCGACTTTTCTAATTTCTTTTTCTCTTCTGGTTTCAAACAAAACACCTCCACTATAATATATGAGAGGTGCTCGAAAATAGGACACCCATTATCAGATTTGGGGTTCTATCAACTATTGGTCATTTCTACTAACTCCTCCATAGCAGAGGAAATCTGGCTAAAGGAATGATTGACATTATCTAGATTACGGAAAAAGTTTTCGATCTCTGCTTCAATTGTATTATTCTGCCCTTTTAACTGCTTCATGTTGTCTACTAATTCTCCGAAAAATTGATAAATGGTCTTCATATTTTGAACACCTTCTGTAACCGAACCTTGTACTTCATCCACATAGCCTATAACGTTGTCTACTTGTGAATTAGTCTTCTCAATAAGTCCACTTACGCTGCTGACAGAATTCTTCGTTTGCTCTGCAAGCTTACGAACCTCATCGGCTACAACTGCGAAACCTTTGCCATCCTCTCCTGCACGTGCAGCTTCAATTGCTGCGTTTAGTGCAAGTAAATTCGTTTGTTCAGCAATATCTGTTACCATGCTGACAATCGATTCGATCTGATTGGAGATTTCCGTCAAACTGTTGCTCTCCTTTTTAATGTCTTGCATTTTCACTTCCATTTCTTCCATTTGTTGCTCTTGTATTTGAAGATCTTGCCTTCGGTCATGGGATCTTTTTTCGACAACCGCAGAAGTGTTACTTCCTTCTTGAGCGTATTGTAGAATACCCTCTAATTGATGAACTAATTGTTCTATCGATGCTTTTGATTGCTGAAATACAGACACTAATTGTTCAGATGTGTTTTTAATTTGTTGATGGAGTGTTTCTTTTTCTGCTTCCTGTTGGTCATGTACTTGTTGAATTCTATTTTGGTATTCCTCTAGCACTAGTTGCTGTTCAAGGTTTAATATTTTCGAGGTGGCTGATATTGCTTGATAGAGAAAAGCTTTATCTGTAATTTTATCATTTAAAATCGCCATTAAAGAATTGAACAAACCTTGAAAAGCACTCATATACCACTTTGGCTGTAACCCAATTTGAAAATGAATCTTGGCAATTTTTATTCTCGCTTCATAAAATTGTTGATCAATTGTCCCGGAAAACATTTCTTGAATATGCTTTGTTAAGGTAGCTTTTAATCGATCAATAGAACTGTTTTCCTCAATAATCTTCTTTAAGGTTTTTTCATACTCAATATTGCTATAAAATTGTGAAACAATTTGATCTATACATTCCTCCACCCAGGGCTTAATCTGTCTAAGGATGATGAGGTCTTTCTTGGTTAAATCGATCATTTGTAGTTGTCTAGCATACATACTCCCCTCTCCTATCTCTAAATTAACATCCAATTCCTGGTGATATGAAGTGGAAGCATTTTTCTCTCTTTTCTTGAATGGCATTTTCACTGGATGATTCCCCTTTTTGCGACAATAGATTTTGAGACAATTTTACCACAACAAAAAGACAAAAAAATAAACCTTACCTATTTTCGTTCGTAAGTAAGGTTTATTATCCAATTTATGCCAACTTTCCTATTTTTTTCTTGCAGTTACATTTTGTAAGGGTATAACCTGTTATTTCAAATCCTTTCTGTTTCAAAAAACGAATTGCCATATTTTTTTCCAAATGGTTGGACGCAACAATATGGACCGATCTAGAAGGGATTTCTTGAAAATGTCTTCTCAGATATGGAAGTGGGATCACTATTGCTTCTGCTACTTTATTATTATCTGCTTCCTGGTAATCACGAATATCCACGGTTAATTTTTCATCTTGAAGCTGTTGATCGATCTCTACACAAGGTATTCCTTTTACCGGTATATAACGTGTATAAAATAAGTGGCTTAAAAAGACGATAACCAACAATGAAATCATCATCCAAAAGATTGACATATTACATGCTCCTTCATTAACTATGATGAATGCTCACAAGTAATTAACATCCCTACAGTATATTGTCAATCTTTTGATTCACCATAGTCTATTGTTTAAGATTTTTCACTTTCTTCCAATAATGGGCAATGGTCTTCATCCCTTTATCAAAATGGGCAACTGGAAAACTTTCATTCGGAGAATGTAATCGATCATCCGGTGTTCCAAACCCGAGTAATACCACAGGAATATCATAAATCGAATCAAGCCATTCTACAACAGGTATTGAGCCACCCATACGAACATATACCACTTCTTTTTCAAACGTTTCTTCAAAGCTTTCTGCCGCTTTCGCAATAAGCGGATGATCTGGATCCACTTTATATGCTTTTGCAGATAAAGGTTCACGTTTTATCGTTAGCTCCACACCTTTTGGTACATGATCTTCTAAATGCTTTACTAATAAATCTTGAATTTCTTCCGGTTCCTGCCCTGGTACTAGTCGACACGTTAATTTAGCTGTCGCTGCTGCAGGTATAATCGTTTTCGTACCCTCACCTTGATAACCACTAAATAAACCATTAATCTCCAATGTCGGTCTAGCCATCGTATGTTCCTTTGCTGTATATCCTTTTTCTGAAATTGTCTCTTTCACGCCAGTAGATTCTGAATAATCTTCACTTGGCGCATCCTTAATTAGTTCACGCTCTTCAGAGGATAGCGGCTCTACACGATCATAAAAGCCAGCTATTTGCACAACTTCTTCTTCATCTTTCATCGTAGCTAGAAGTTGAGCCATTGCCATTGCGGGGTTTTTCACCGCACCACCGTATAAACCTGAATGCAAATCATTGGCAGGTCCTTTCAATGTGAATTCCAATCCAGTAAAGCCTTTTAATCCATATAGGATAGTTGGCTGATCTTTGGCAACCATTCCCGAATCAGAAATGACTGCAAAATCTGCTTGAAATTTATCTTTTTGTTCATGCAAGATGTCGTAAAGATTGGCACTTCCAATCTCTTCTTCTCCTTCTATACATACTTTCACATTGATTGGCAATGAACCTGTTGCTTTCAGGTAAGCCTTTAATACAACAAGGTGCATAAAAACCTGTCCTTTGTCATCACTAGCACCGCGGGCATAAATTCGTCCAGCTCTAATTTCAGGTTGAAACGGGTCACTTTTCCACTCATCAAGTGGATCAGGTGGCTGTACATCATAGTGACCATAAAATAGGACAGTAGGTGCATCATTACCAGCGTTCATCCATTCAGCATATACCAGTGGATGCCCTTTTGTTTTTTGTATTTCCACTGTTTCAAAACCAGCGTCCGTTAAATAATCTGCAACATACTGCGCTGCCTTTTTGACATCATCTTTATGGTAAGAATCGGTGCTGACACTTGGTATATGTAAAAAGTCCTTCAATTCTTCCATATGTTGCTCTTTATGTTGTTCGAGATATTCCAAAACTTCCTTCATGGCCATCACGCCCTTTCACTTCTATACTTCCATAGTTTAACATGGAATGAGTGAATCATTCATTAAAAAAGATTGAGAAAAGAGGGAGAATTAGATTGGTTGCTGTTTTCATCGTTGAGCAATGCTTGATAGACACTTTTGTCATTTTGCAAGTTCATATATCTCCATCATCTCGTTTATAATGGACACCTCCGTCTGTTATGTCTTCCTTGTAATAAAAAAACACTTATCCTCGTAAAAAGATAAGTGTTTTCTATTAGTCCAAACCTTTTGCCAAATCAGCTATTAAATCATCGACGTCTTCGATTCCAATAGAGAGACGAATTAGTCCGTCGGTAATGCCTAACTCTTCGCGACGATCTTTTGGAATGGATGCATGTGTCATTCGCGCTGGAATAGAAATTAAGCTTTCGACAGCTCCTAGACTTTCTGCTAAAGTGAAATAATCTACTTTACTCAATACATGATCCGCTTTTTCACCACTGCCGACATCAAACGCAATCATGCCTCCAAACCCTTCTGCCTGTTGTTTAGCAACATCATGACCTGGATGTGATCCAAGTCCAGGATAATAGACTTTTTCGACATTTGGATGTTGTGCTAAAAATGCTGCAATTTTGTTTGCATTTTGTTCAATTGCTTCCATTCGTAATCCTAATGTTTTAATCCCCCGCATTAGCAACCATGAATCCTGTGGCCCTAACACAGCTCCAACTGAATTTTGAATAAAGTGGAGTTCCTCAGCCAGTTTTTCATCATTAACAGCAACAAGTCCAGATACAACATCACTATGGCCACCAATATATTTTGTTGCACTGTGTAGGACAATATCTGCACCAAAGTCTAAAGGATTTTGGAAATATGGCGTCGCAAATGTATTGTCCACCACTAATAACAGGTTATGCTTATTAGCAATTTCCCTCATTTTATTTAAGTCAGTTACTTTTAACAATGGGTTAGTTGGTGTTTCAATATATAGTATTTTTGTATTTGGCTGAATTGCTGCTTCTACGGCTGCGATATCACTTGTATCTACAAATGTGTGTGCCAAATTAATACGATTTAATACTTTTGTCGTTAAACGATAGGTTCCTCCATATACATCATCTGTTAGAACAACATGGTCACCTGCTTTTAATAACATCATGACAGTCGTTATTGCTGCCATACCAGAGGCAAAGGCAAAACCAGCTTTACCATTCTCGAGTTCTGCGGTAACCATTTCTAGTGCATGACGTGTCGGATTCCCCGTTCTAGAATATTCATAGCCTGTATGCTTTCCTGCTTCAGGTTGCTTATAAGTACTTACTTGGTAAATTGGCACAGAGACAGCACCTGTGTTTTCATCCCCTGTGATGCCACCATGTACCATTTTTGTTTTACGCTTCATCGTAATACCTCCTATTCTTCCCCACTTCATTCTTTTTCTTACTTCAACCTGAGGTAGGGTTTTGCGGTCACTTAACGTCGTGATAAATATCTTTACTTAAATATCGTTCACTGCTGTCCGGAAAAATGGTAACGATGTTGCTGCCTGGCGTTGCTTTTTTTGCCTCATTCCATGCTGCAACCATCGCTGCTCCTGAAGAACTTCCTACTAGTAGTCCTTCCTTTTCAGCTAGCTGTCTTACCATATCAAACGCATCTTCATCATCAATGGTATGAATCGCATCGAATATGGCACGGTCCATATATACTGGTAAAAATTCCATACCAATACCTTCTGTTCGATGGGGGCCAGCTTCGCCTCCCGCAATAATAGAACCTTCTGGCTCAACAATAACGGTTTTAATATTCGGATTTTTATCTTTAAAATAGCGGGCAGCTCCCATAAAAGTTCCACCAGTACCCGCACCAGCAACAAAAACAGAAACATTTCCATCTAAGTCCCGTTCAATTTCTGGAGCTAATGATTGATAATATGTTTCTGGATTGGCCGGATTTTCAAATTGCTGTGGCGAATAACTATTTGGGATTTCTGCTAACAGTTGTTTTGTTTTTTCAATTGCACCACGCATTCCATCTTTTCTTGGGGTATGGACAATTTCAGCACCTAAAGCTTTCATTAGTAGCTGTTTCTCCTGACTAAAGTGTTCAGGAACTACAAAAATAACGCGAAATCCCTTATTAACAGCTGCTAACGCAATTCCAATTCCGGTGTTACCAGCTGTAGGTTCAATAATCGTTCCACCAGTTTTCAATTCACCAGATGCTAACGCTGTTTCGATCAAATGTAATCCTAAGCGATCTTTAATACTTCCACCAGGATTAAAAAATTCTAATTTTGCAAACAATCGTACACCGGTTGGGAGTTCAAAATTTGTTAACTCCATTAGCGGTGTACCTCCAATTAATTCCTGAATATTTTTGTAAAGTGCCAATCTAATCCCTCTTTTACTCAGCAAAAACGATATGCCATTCGTCTTTTCCAGCTAACATCTTTCTTGCGATTTCTTTTGCACCTTCCAAGCTGTGGTTAGCTGCCCAACCACATTGAACTTCGTTACATGCTGGTACTTCCGTTGCTTCTAATACATCCTGCAAAGTCTTTTCTAATGCTTCAACAACTTCATCAAAACTGTCATTATTTATAATTGCAAGGTAAAATCCCGTCTGGCACCCCATTGGGCTTATATCCAATACATTATCGATATGGTTTCGAATATTTTCTGCCATTAAGTGTTCTATGGAATGGAGACCTGCCATTTCCATATGATCCTTATTTGGCTGACAGAAACGAATATCATATTTAAAAACTTTATCGCCGTTTTCTCCTGTAGTAACCCCTACAAGACGAACATATGGAGCTTTTACTTTCGTATGATCTAAATTAAAGCTTTCTACATTCATTTTCTTTGTCATTTCTCATCACTCCTCTATTTTTTCTGCTACAAATAACCAAACAAATTTATTTTTTTGCCTTGCTTCAAAACGAAAACCATTTCGTTCAAAAAGCTGACGTAGATCGTCTAATGTTGGATAGTATTCTCTGTTCAGATCCTCCAATAGATCATGATAGCCTAATTCCTTCGCTTCTTGTTTGATTTTCTGTTCCGCCTCTTGATTTTCATAAACCGTATCCGCAAATACAACACGGCCACCATTTGTGAGCAACGTATAAAATTTACCAATCGCTCTGTTTTTCTCTTCTTTTGTTAAATGGTGAAAGGCATACGTACTGACAATTGTATCTATCGGCTTATCTGGTAATGGGAATTCTAAAAAATCACCTTCCAGTAACTCTACATCCGGCAATTTTTCTTTTGCTAACTCTCTCATTGGAGCAGATGGTTCAATACCAATTACGTTTACATTCTTATTCAACATTTTTTTTGTTAGATTTCCGGTGCCTACACCAAATTCCATTACCGTGCCTTTAGCCAGTTGAGCAACTTCATCTAATATTGTATCATATCCCTGGAAAACATCTCTATACTGAGGGTCATGTCCTGTAACTGCTTCATCATAAGTAGACGCCCACTCCTCAAACACCTCTAAAAACTCTCTCCCCATGACAAACTCCTCCATTATGTTTAATTCATACTATTTTACTCTGATTTATCGGAATTGACACTAATATAGCATAAAAACGCTTCATATGCAAAAATGGCACTTCAATAAAAGAAGATCAGTCAGTAGTAATACTTGTTCCAATGTAAAAGAGCAAGCATCCGAAGATACTTGCTCTTAATCTTAATTATTGTTCATCGGTAGGGAAAACTCTTTCGATCATATTACCTATACGGTTGAAAAAGCCTTCCACAGGGTTACCATTTTCTACATCAGTGGCGTATTGATCAGCTAAATCAAAGAAATCTGGGTTTGTTGAAACATAGACATTATCAATATCATTATTAACCGATTTAACTGCTTCGGTGATTTTTTCCTTCGTTTCTTGGCTTAATTCTTCATTGTTTTGATTTGAATTTTCATTTGTTCGTTTATCCCATGATGCCGCAACATATGCATTATTATCTGTTGTTAATACATATACACGGTCAACTTCTGGCACATCAGATTCAATTTGGTCAGCTGCTTCTTCTGCTACCTCATAATTAGTACCGTTACGTCTGGAGTTTGTCATATTATCTGCATCACGGTTTGTTCGTCCATCAAACATGAATTGGTTGTTGTCATTTTGTCTAGTATCACGGTTCATATTCCCTTGTCCGCGATCTGTTGTTTGATTTCTATTATTGGCACGGTCATTAGCAGGGTCATTAGCTGTTTGATTATAACCTATTGGCTGAGCTGGACTACCATTATATTCTTGGCCATTCTCATTGCCACCACATGCTACAAGTGTTAACGTTGCAGCAAAAGTTAGCGCTAAAGCTGGCTTTGGTAACTTCATCTGTTTCCCTCCTTTTTTTAAGATCATGAATAGTATGGATGAAAACAAAATGAGTTATGTTATTTAATTTTTGGTAACGAGACCAACAGTTCTTCCGACTTTTTCATTGTAAAAGGAACACAATAATAATAATTCCCCAACACGAAAAGTAAAAGAAATTTCGAAAAGCACAGAGCGCCAAATAACATGAAAATCATCGGTCAAGCATATTTGAATAGACCTACGCAGATTAAAAAAAAGCACCCGCTTTTGGAACGTTCTGTCAATACTTTCGATAAGCTAGAAAAGGGGGATTATACGTTGGATAACATTGATTATGATAAAGCATTATATTATACTCTATGGGGGCAATGGGATGATTTACTTGTACTAATGGTCAGAACGAATGATGATTTGCTATCCAAAAAAATCGAACAATTTCTACATGCCTATCATTATCCAAGCTCAAGAGAAAACTTGATGAACACGCATGAAGAACTCATGCATTATATTGACCATGCCTTAATTAGTCAAATGAACTTGACATCTCCATAAAGTGTTATCGAAGTACATCTTCACGCAAAAATCGAATCACTTTTAGAATTCTCTTTAAAATGCCTTTTTGCTACATGTAGAAACGTAGGAGAAACAAACTTGTTGGAAATATTGCAAAAAAAGTCATCTCTAGATTGGAGATGGCTTTTTCTTCGTTAATGCTTATGTTTTTTGTTTTTTTGTTTATTTTGCTTTTTATTGTCATGCTTTTTTTTCTCTTTATTGTTCTTTTTATCATGTTTATGACGATTTTTCTTTTCTTTTTTTACCTTTTCACCCTTATTACCTTTTTTTGATTTTGCCTTTTCACTTACAAGTTGCCCATGGTTCTCTTTCTTTATTTTAGCTTCTTTTTTGACTTTCTTAGCTTTATCTTTATTTTCCTTTTGTGCTAGTTCATTTTTCTTTTTTTCATTACTCCGCTTATCATTATCTATAGTTTTTTGCTTACTAGAACGATTACTGGTATTAGTAGGTAGTATAGCGGGTTTATCCGTCTCTTTCTTTAACACTTCGTTATCGCCGTTCTCCTCTATGTCTTCCATCATTTCTTGTTGTTCACTTTCAGCTTCTTCCTGAATTGCCTCTCCCTCTTTTTCATCATGATTGTAAAAATTTACGATAAGTTCTCTATCTTTATTATTTAAAGAAAGTTGAGGCAAGACATTGTCCGACGATAGTTGCTTTTCATCTACTCCTATATTTTTGTTTAATGCTTGTGCTGTTAATTCATTCATAGATGTATGCTCTGTTTCTGCTATTTTTCTAAATTCTTCCGAAACTTCATAAATGGCCACTTGATATCCTAATTGTTGATAATAATTAACTAATTCATCTTCGATATGTTTGTCTTGCTGTTCATTGTAATAACTTACTGCCATTAATATTGGATGATCAGCCTCTTTTTGTTCTGACTCTGTGGAGACTATTTCAATAATTTTATCTGTCAACGATGTTATGGTATGATTTTTCACCTCTAAATTATCCATCAATTTTTCAGCATCATCATTTATCGGATCAATATCAAGCACGTGATATTTTTCGTCAATAGTAATATTCAAACTAGGATTTATGTCAATACTAACCACGGCATAAGCCTTATTATCTGAAACCCATATGTATAAAGGACTTAACAGCAATAAACACATGAGCACCATAGGAATAATTTTCCACATTAGCGCTCCTTTAAAAAAAATAAAAAATGATTGCCAAAAGGACTCTTTTAGTCGATAAAAGGTTTCCATACCAATTTCTTTTTCCTTCATTGGTATTGCCTTGTGGAACACACCATCTTTATCCATTACGATTGTATATCGTAACTTATGTTCCACAATTATTCCTTTTTTCACAGATCTACCCCCTCAAGGTATTCTCTTAAATACACATAATCACCTGTAAGGATAATAAATACAGTTAGAATATATTTTCGATTTCTCTCCAACGTTTTTTTACTGACAGGTACAACCTTAAGTAATTTCTTAATAGGTACTCTTTTTTTACGAAAAACATAATCTTTTAAATCCCGATCATTTATTAATTGCTTGGCAGCATATATTGCTGATTCACGGGCATCCTGGTGCTTCGGTGAAATTTCCGTAAGCTCCTTAAACGATATTTTATACATTTTTAATTCTTCTGATAATTCGATAATTTCTTGTTTTCGGTGCCAGGATTCTTCTTCCAGCTGAAATATTTTTTTTGCTTCTGAAATTTGTAAGGGGCTTTCTTCTAATTCTTCATCGTCATTTATGTTCAGAGCAGGGTTCATATATTGTCGCTGTTCTTTACGAATATAGTCAATCACTTTTCGTTTAATGATAACTTGCGCAAAAGCAAGAAAAGAAGAGCCTTTCTCCCGCGAATACATCTCTATTGCTTCATTAAAAGCAATCATACCAACACTAAATTCATCATTTTGTTTTTGAATGTATCTTTTACAAACGTCCGAAACACATTTTGCAATAAACGGTTGGTATGCTTTGATTATATCATTACGTAAGTACTCATCACCTCGCTGTATCAATTCAATTTGATCTTCTAGTCTATACTCTCTATCGATTAACTGGCTTTCTATCATATTCGGCACCACCAGTCCTTTATAAAATTCGTTTTATATTTATGTTTTTTTGTCTGTTATCAATAAAAATTAAGTATACTTTCACCAGTTTTTTTGTCGCTTTATACAGAATAAAAGAAATTATTGTTTCTATCTACCATGATTCAATTACAAATCATTAAAATTTATTTGCAAAAAATAGATACATTTACTCACTATGATCAAATACTCATAGAACTAAACCCGGATTAATAGTTCTTTATACCCTTGATTATAGTGACGATATATAATATTTTGCCTAAATAAACAAACTCTCAGTATATTTTCATACTGAGAGTTTGTGTTTATTTCATTGATTGTAGATATATTCTATCGGAACAGCCAAACCAATCCTGCCATGCTCCTCATTTTTTTGTGTGGCAAAAATAACCGCAATTACTTCGCCTTGTCCGTTTATTATCGGACTACCACTATTCCCACGATATACTGGAGCATCTAACATATAAACTGGTTTCTCCCAAGAAGATAGCTGTGTCATCCCAATTAAATCCCCTTCATTGGCAATCCTGTTAAATCGTAACGGATTTCCGATAAAAAGAACATCCTCTAGCTGTTCATTACTGTTTGTATCACTTAGTTCCAGATACGGAATATTTTCTGCTTCAATATCCAATATAGCTAAATCAAATTCCGGATAGGTTTCAACTACCTCACCACTATAAAGACCATCATCTTGGAAAGCGACAGTTATTCTCGGTTGATCCTCAATCACATGATAATTGGTGATGATGTATCCATCTGCTGATATAGCAAAACCAGTTCCTTTATTATCCTCACCTTCAATCACGACAACTGCTTCACGATACTCTCCGACTGTTTCATCCTGTATTAAACGAGCTGATGTTTGGATGAATTCGATAGCTGGAATGGAAAAAGTTTGAGGGAGGATCGCTATCACTTGAATAAACATCGCTATAGCAATTAACCAAATTACCCATTTGGAGATCAGCGGCTTTTTTTTCTGATTTGCTTCTGTTTGCTCTTTTTCTTTTAGCTTTTGCCGTTCCTCTTGAATTATCTCATACATTTCTTCCGGATCAATCTCTTCGTATAAATCTTTATCTATTATATCCCATTCTTTGTCGTCCGAAGGTTTCATATTACACCTCATTCATAAACAAACTGATGATTTTATTATATCATTTTGATTGATGGAAATACTAACTTGTTTTATATTAGAATTTAACAGGGAAGGAGTGACAAGATGTTAATAGATGAAATTCTTGATTTTAACAAAAAATTCGTGGAAGAAAAAGGTTTCGAGGACTATGAAACGGATAAATTCCCAAACAAACGTGCAGTAATCTTTACATGTATGGACACTCGTCTTGTCGAGTTATTGCCAAAAGCACTAAATTTAAAAAATGGTGATGTGAAGATGGTTAAAAATGCAGGTGCTATTTTAACTGATCCTTATGATAGTACGATGAAAAGTATTTTAGTAGCAATCCACGCATTACAAGCCGACGAAGTGTTTGTAATCGCCCATCATGGTTGTGGAATGAATGGTTTCAATACCGATTCGTTCGTTGATTTAATGAAAGAAAAAGGAATCGATCAAAAAGCAATAGACAGCCTCGATAAAGCGCCAAAAGAGTGGTTAACAGGTTTTGATGACGTCACAGAAAATGTGGAACAGTCCGTACGAATGATTGAGAACCACCCTTTGTTACCTGAAGATGTGCCAGTACATGGATTGGTAATTGACCCGGCAACAGGGAAATTAGACTTAGTAAAAAAAGGAAATTAGAAATAACTCGGTCTTCCGCAAGGACTTTATCGTATATAAAACATACTAAGACTAGTGGGTAAGGTCATCGACGGATGATGTTACCCACTATTTTTCTTATTAGAGTTATAGTTAGCCTCTTTCCTTCATCCGTATCCATTCTTCCTTTTAATCGATGTTTTAGACCCCATAATCAAACTCATCCGGATGGGCGCCAATCCGTTTGCCTTCATCCATTCTATTAATTTTTTCGAGATCTTCATTTGTTAAGTCAAAATCAAAAATATCTACATTCTCTTGTTGACGAGACTTATGAACAGATTTAGGGATCGTAATAATACCACTTTGATATTGCCAACGCACAATAATTTGTGATGGCTTTTTGTTATATTTTTCAGCTAATTCCTGTAATACCGGATGATCAAAATAGCGTGCCTTGCCTAATGGAGCCCATGCTTCTATTTTTATATCATGTTTTTTGCAAAAGTCTCTTACTGCTCGTTGTTGCAACTGCGGGTGTAATTCTACCTGGTTAACTGCTGGTGTAACCTCAGCTTCTTTTAATAATTCTTCTAAATGATGAGGCTCAAAATTACTTACTCCAATTGCTTTCGCTTTCCCCTCACGATATATTTCTTCCAGTGCTTTATAGGTTTCCTTAAATTTACCTGGAACCGGCCAATGTACTAAGTATAAATCAACATAGTCCATTTGTAGACGCTCTAAACTATGCTTAAATGCTGCTTTTGTTTGTTCGTACCCTTGTTCGTCATTCCATACTTTTGTTGTAACAAATATTTCTTCACGGGGAATGCCACTATCAATAATTGCTTGACCAACTCCTTCTTCATTGGCATATAGAGAAGCCGTATCAATATGACGATATCCTAAATCTAAGGCTGAGCGTACCGCATGATAGACCTCATCACCTGGTTCTGCTTTGTATACACCCAGTCCAATAACAGGTATGTCTATTCCATTGTTCAGCTTTACCGTAGTAGTTAAACTCATTTTTAGAAACGCCTCCTTTGTAATGAATATTCAATCTCTATTTTAGTATGCTGTTTGATTTTTCCAAAATAAACTGCTTATTTAACCTGACTCTTTATAATATTAATTACTTTCTGTTTCGCTTCACTGGAACGATATTGACTCATCTTATCCTTTATTTCATACTTATCTTGTTTTAATTCTAATAGAGAATGAACTAGCGAATTGGTTGATAATGCCTCTTCTTCCAAAACTTTCGCATAGCCTTGTTTTTCGAAGGATTGTGCATTGACAATCTGGTCCCCACGGCTTGCTTGAAGTGACAATGGAATCAGTAGCATCGGTTTATTTAATGCCAAAAATTCAAAAATGGCATTGGAACCTGCACGAGAACAAACCAAGTCAGTTATTGCCAGTAAATCCTTCAATTCATCCTGCACATATTCATATTGAACATAGCCTTCTTGTTCATAAGAGTTATCAATATTATCTTTCCCACAAATATGAATGACTTGAAATTGTTTTAATAATTCATCTAATCCTTTACGAACTGCTTCATTAATCTTTTTAGACCCAACACTTCCTCCCATAATTAATAGCACATTTTTTTTATTGGTAAAGCCGGTTAAAGCATAGCCTTTTTCTCTTTTTCCTGTAAAAAGCTCCTCGCGAACAACGGCTCCAATCCATTCTGCTTTTTGTTCCGGAAGATATTTAAGTGTCTCAGGAAAAGTTGCCAGCACTTTTTTAGCAAAGGGAATTGCTATTTTATTGGCAAGGCCAGGTGTATAATCTGATTCATGAATCACTGCAGGTACACCTTTCATCCGAGCTGCCACTAATACGGGAACAGAGACAAAACCGCCTTTGGAAAAAATAACTGCAGGTTTCTTTTTGCCAATAATTCGGTGAGCTTGCCAAGTACCTTTCAATACTTTGAATGGATCCTTAAAATTCTCCTTGGAAAAATAGCGACGTAGTTTTCCTGTGGAAATCGGGTGATACGTCACCCCTTCTAACGGCTCAATTAAATCCTTCTCGATCCCATTTTTCGAGCCAATATAATCAATTGTCCAACCATCTTCTAAAAATTCAGGGATAATTGCCAAATTCACCATCACATGCCCAGCGCTACCTCCACCGGTAAAAATGATTTGTTTAGTGGTCATAAATAAAAACGTCCTCTCTTTTAACAAAATATGTTATAATCCTTCTACGACTGTAAAAAAGGAAGAATGAATTATGTATCAAACAAAAACACTACAAGAAAAAATAAGACTCTTTATGATTATACTGATACCGATTCTAATCACGCAAGTAAGTATGTACGCAATGAACTTTTTTGACACGATTATGTCAGGAAGAGCAGGGGCTGCAGATCTTGCTGGAGTAGCGATTGGCTCTAGTTTATGGGTACCAGTACAAATGGCGATTGTCGGTATATTAATGGCCATGTCTCCAATTGTTGCCCAGTTGACAGGTGCGAATGAAGAGAAAAAAATTCCTTTTACTGTTCAACAGGGTATTTATTTATCCATTGGATTAGGTGTTGTGGTGACCTTGATTGGCGCCTTCTTGATCGATCCCATTTTATCATTGATGGATTTAGAAGATCGAGTACAGCATGTTGCAAAGTACTATATCATTTCAATTGGATTAGGGATGATTCCGCTTTTTGTTTATAACTTATTGCGTTCTTATATTGATGGACTTGGGCACACTAGAATTTCTATGGCAATCATTTTGACTTCTTTACCTTTAAATATTTTATTTAATTATATTTTCATTTTCGGAAAGTTAGGTTTGCCTGCTTTTGGAGGGATTGGTGCAGGAATTGCCTCGGCATTAACGTATGTCATCAATCTAATCTTATCTATTTGTATTGTTCATTATGTACGTCCATTTAGGGGTCACCGTATTTTTCATCGATTTAAGAAGCCATCCTTGAAAGAATGGTTCAGTCAACTACGAATTGGCGTTCCAATCGGGTTTTCGATCTTTTTTGAAGTAAGTATTTTTTCTGCAGTTACATTCATGTTAAGTGTCTATAGTACTAATACGATCGCTGCCCACCAAGCAGCTATAAATTTTGCTTCTTTCTTATATATGATTCCATTAAGCATTGCCATGTCCTTAACGATAGCAGTAGGCTTTGAAGTTGGCGCTAAAAGAATGAATGATGCAAAAGCTTATTCTTATATGGGGATTATCTCAGGTGTTATCATTGCTTTTCTAGCTGGTGGCGTCATTTATTTATTAGACGACCATGTTGCCAGGTTATATAGTGACCATCCGGAAGTAATTGAGCTAACGAAGCACTTCCTCTATTATGCAATATTCTTCCAGTTTGCCGATGCGGTTGGTGCTCCCGTTCAAGGGATTTTACGTGGATATAAAGATGTCAATATTACTTTCTGGATGTCGCTAGTTTCCTACTGGTTAATTGGACTACCTAGTGGATGGTTGTTTGCAAACTATACGAATTTGGATGCTTATGGCTATTGGTTAGGGTTAATTGTCGGACTTTCTGCTGGTGCTATTACCTTGTTCGGACGGATGTATTATTTGCAAAACAAACTTGCAAAACAAGTATAATTTTTAGAAATTTCAGATGGACAGTCTAGTGAAAAAGGTGTAGCCTTATCTGCTACACCTTTAAGTTCATCACAATTAATCTTTCTTCGGTCATTTCCTCAATTGAATATTTCGGTCCCTCTTTACCGTTGCCACTATCTTTCACTCCACCATATGGCATAAGATCAACACGATATTGGGAGCCGTCATTAATCATAAACCCACCGACTTCTACATTCTTAGCAGCGTAATAAGCAGTATCAATATTTTGTGTGAAAATGCCCCCTTGTAAACCATATTCAGATTGATTAATTTCATTAATACATTGTTGGATGTCCGTATAAGGAATAACACTTGCAATAGGTGCAAAAACCTCTTCACAAACTACACGCATTTCTGGTTTGACATCGGTTAGAATAGTAGGTTGCAGTAGTGCACCTTCTCTTTCACCACCAATAAAAATCGTTGCTCCTTTTTTTACAGCTTCTTGAATCCATTCTTCAGCACGTTCTGCCTCATCTTCTGCGATCATTGGACCGACATCTGTTTCTGGATCAGTTGGATCTCCTATTTTCAATTCATCCATATGTTCTTTTAGTTTTTCTAGAAATAACTCCTGCACTTCTTCATGCACATAGATTCGTTGTACAGAGATACATACCTGTCCTGCAAAAGCGAAGGATTGTGCTGCAATTGTTTTTGCAGCTAACTCCACATCTGCTTCTTTATCAACTATCACAGGTGAGTTATTACCCAATTCTAATATGAGTCGGTTCAAGCCTGTTTCTTGTTTTAATTTCAAGCCTACCTTAGCACTTCCTGTAAATGTGTATAGTGCGATTCGCTCATCTTTCATCATTTGATTACCTACTGTTGAACCGGAACCAACGACTACTTGCAATAACCCTTTCGGCAAACCTGCTTTATCAAGGATTTCTGCTAATTTCAACGCTGAAATCGGAGTTTTACTCGCCGGTTTTAACACAACTGCATTACCAGCAGCAAGGGCAGGTGCTACTTTATGTGAAACGAGGTTAAGTGGAAAATTAAATGGACTAATCGCTCCAACTACCCCTATCGGTACTTTGATCGTAAAGGCCATCCTATTTTCAGAACCGGGCGCTGCTTCAACAGGTACACCTTCACCATAAATACGTTTTGCCTCTTCTGCTGCTACTAAAAAAGTTTGAGCAGAACGATCAATCTCAGCTCGTGCCTGTTTTAACGGTTTCCCTGCTTCTTTCGTAATGATCATCGCCAACTCTTCTTTTTGGTCAGCGATAAGTTGAGAAGCTTTATGTAAGATTTGATATCGTTCATATGGAGAAAGCTTCTCCTGTTCAAATGCTTTAGCTGCACTAGTAATCGCTTTATCAACCGTCTCTTCGTCTGCTTTCGCAACACGAGCATATACTTCTTGAGTATATTTATCTACTACATCTAATGTTTGGTTTGTGTCTAGCCATTTTCCATCAATAAAAAGTTGAAACTTCTGCATCAGTTACACCTCTGTTTTCGAATTTATCATTGTTATTCCACTTTTCTACTAGTTTAAACCTTGACTCAAAAATTGCAAAGTAAATGGTAAGCTTTCATCATAATTCGTGGCAAGCGAAACTCCAAATCTAGTAAGCATTATATAAAAAGTAATTTTCAGATGTTAAACAAAGCGATCGAAATCGCAGTCGAAAAAATAAAAAGACAATCTGGTTGGGCGTTTGGGAAAAAAGTGAAAATGCTGTAGGCTTTTATACAAGATTGGGATTTACTCAAACCGGAAAGCATGCTTTTTGTACGGGGAATGAAGAACAAACAGACTTTATTATGAGCAAAACGCTTTGTTAAAAATTGATCATAGTCAAAAGCGTTCAGATACTTTTATCTGAACGCTTTTGACTTATACTTTTTCATAACATTTTCTCTATTTACTCTTCTGGATCATAAATAAAATAATCAAAATCAGCGTGTTTGTTTTGACCGGATGTATCCTGACATTGCATTCCAACGAAGGCACCTGTAAAGAACCCACCACCTCGAATATAATCATCTGACAGCTTGTATGATTCAAATTCTACCGGTACAGTATGCCATGTTTCTCCGTCGAATGAATAAGAATACGTATAGATGGAGGTTTGTACGTCTACACGTAAATAAACATATTCGACATCCTCTGGTATTTCGATTTCGTTTCCTTGTATTGGCTGACCGAATGTAAAGTTATCACATGTCATTAACTCTAAAATACGGCCTTTATCTTCATGCCATGAAATTTGGAAGGATGTCCAATTCTCTGTATTGTAGTAATTTACCAAACCTGCTGATTGCTGGAAATCCTCTGGTTGGAAAGCTACTTTTGTTTCTGCTCTAAAATTAAAGTGTTGCCAGCGTCTTGCGATAAATGATTGAGTAAATAAAGAAGTAAGTGATTCCCTACCATACAATCGTAAATGACCTGGGTTATCCTTTAACGACACAATATCTTCTCCTAATGGAATACGTAAGCTTTGGAAATGAAGATTTAATTCATCTGTATCAAAATCATCTTTGGTCGGGTAATCTGGATCCCATTTTACTTCTTCCATATTCGGTCCTTCTATTTCTAATGAAGGCTGGTTTCCACCAACAACATATGGCCAATCATCTTTCCACTCTAATCGCTGAATGGCTGTTTCACGGCCTAATGGACAATAGCCACGAGGATCTAATAATGGTTGTCCTTCTCTCGGTAAAACACGTCCAGTTAAGTGAACAAGGAACCACTCATCTGTATGAGTCTGGACAATTGACGCATGTCCTGCTTTTTGTAATGGGTTTCTCGGATAGGGCCACGACGTTATCAGTGGATTTTCCGGATGTACTTCGTATGGTCCAGTAAGTTCTTTAGCGCGTGCAATGGTTGCACAGTGATCGAATTTCGTACCACCTTCAGCTGTTAACAAATAATAATATCCATTCCATTTATATAAGTGCGGTGCTTCTGTCAATTTAATATCTGTTCCTTTGAAAATAACTTGCTGTTTACCTACTAGTTTCTGTTGGCCATGATCATATTCCTGTAAGACAATTCCATAGAAGTTATGATGTCCAACACGATGATCCCATTTCATGTTTACTAAGTATTTTTTACCGTCCTCATCATGGAATAAGGATGGATCAAACCCTGAGCTGTTTAAGTAAATTGGATCTGACCATTCACCATCAATCGTATCACATGTTGCTAAATAGTTATGAGAATCTTTCCAGTTACCGTTTACAACCTTCACATCTGTATAAATCAAATAAAATTGACCATCATGGTGTGATAACTGTGGTGCCCAAATCCCACCTGAGTTAGGATTTCCTTTCATGTTTAATTGACTTAATCTATTAAGTGGTCTTGATGCTAAACGCCAATTTTTTAAGTCTTTCGAATGATAGATACCTACACCTGGAAACCATTCAAATGTAGAAACGGCAATATAGTAGTCTTCCCCTACTCTGCAAATACTTGGATCCGGATTAAAACCTGTTAAAATTGGATTTTGAATTGTAGCCATTTGTTTCACCCCTGCTTTAATTTGTAAACGTTTAATTTCACATTCATAGTATAGCATAAAATTCACACAAAGTATAATGGATAAACTAAGTTTTTGTGATTTTTTGTATCGATTCTATACATTGATAAATCGTACATGCTTTGGATTTAAAAAAGGAATACAGTATTAGACATGGCTAATATGTATTCCTCTTTTTTTATAATGGATAACGTCTATCTGACTTTTACAAGAATAGACCTGCCATTGTTGCAGATAGGATGGAACCTAATGTTGCACCGATTAATAATTTCATACCAAATTTAGATACAGATGCACCTTTTTCACTATCAATCCCTTGTACTGTACCAGCAATGATACCGATAGAAGAGAAGTTAGCAAAACTGGTTAGGAATACGGAAACAACCCCAACTGTTTTTTCTGATAATTCTCCTACTAAAGGTTCTAGTTCTAACATAGCTACGAATTCGTTGGTTATAATCTTGGTACCCATAATTCCACCAGCTTGAATTAATTCGCCTGGAGCAATACCCATTAAGAATCCAATTGGTGCGAGCACATATCCTAATATTTCTTGTAATGTTGTACCAGCAAACACAGCTGCAATTACCCAGTTGACTAACTCTAAAGCTGCAATAAAAGCAATTAACATGGCTGCTACAATTAACGCTATTTTACCACCATCTAAAGCACCATTTCCCATCGCTTCAAAGAAGCTTTTTGCTTCTGATACATTTTTCACATCTACTTCATCATTTTCATCGTCCACTTTAACTGGTGCAATAAGGGATGCAATAATAAGTGAACTGAACATGTTCAATGGAATGGCTACTAAAACATACTGCGCTGGTAGCATTTGAATATATGCCCCGATGATAGAAGCTGAAACAGATCCCATTGCTGAAGCACTGACAATATAAAGTCGATTATTATTTAAATGACGGAATTGAGATTTAATGGCAATAATTGCTTCCGATTGACCAAAGAACATACTGTTTACTGCATTAAAAGATTCTACTTTTGGTAACCCGGTAATTTTGGAAATTCCCCAGCCAATATACTTAATAATGAATGGCAGGATCTTTAAATAAGTAAGTACAGATAATAAGGTTGAAAAGAAAATAATAATTAATAATACATTGAAGAAGAATACTGAACCGCCTTCTTCAATAGCAAGTCCACCTAATACGAAGGCAACACCTTCATTTGCAAATTCAATTAATTTGTTAAACACATCCGCAATAAAATTAATAACTGCTTCCCCAATGGATGTCATAAACATAAACCATGTGGTTAGGACTTGTGCTAGGAGCATTAGTCCAATTCCAACAAAATTAACATTTTTGCGATCATTTGACATCGCATACGCAATAGCTAGTACAATTATAACTGCTAATAACCCAAATAAAATTCCCACTATTTTTCCTCCTTAAAAAAACACTACTTTTCTACCTTTCCCAACCATCTGTATAATTACACCCCATTTTAGCATGAAAATGTTTTCTTGTGTGGACGTTTTCTAAAGTCTAAAAATTATGAAGATTCAAAAGATCTCGCTACTTGGACTAATTCTTCTTCTGAAAGAGTCTCTTCACTGGGACGATAAATCATTTGATAGGTAATACCATCTTTTTCCCACCGTAATGTCTGGGAATAGGATTGATCTTGATAATAGCCTTCTACGGAATCTCTTAATGTTATGGTCTCGAAATTACTTTGATCTTGATATGGCTCTCCATTAATTAGTTGTATCGTGAAAATATCGTTAGCTTGTGAAAACATGGTAATATCGAATGCTTCATTATCATATTCGTCTTCATGCTCATCCAAATAAAAATGATCCGTAACAACTATTTCGGGAGCAATTGGAACATAAGATGGAAGTTCTGCGTTAAAATCTACGTTTTCCAATGCTTGTTCGACTTTATTTTTTTCGTAGGAATAAAAACCTTCTGGTATAGAAGATTGCGCATTACACCCTGCTAAGAATAAAAGTAATGTGCTTGCTGTGATCACGTGCTGATAGAACTTCATACGATTATGCCTCCATAATTTACTTTCTTATAATAATTGGACGTATAAAACCAGTAATTGGTTTCCAAAAAACATGTATATTTAGTTATTATGGCATTGTTCGTAAAATTTAGTCATATTTACCTACATTTATCTAATATCATACCCTAATGAACTAACTCAAAAAAACACAGTGTAAAGATGACATAATTTTTCTTTTGAAAAGTAAAGTCGTCTTTAAAAAAATACCGCCGATACTATTTAGCATCGACGGTATTTTTATGAAAGAAGTGCTTCATGGCATAGAAAACATCTTCTCTATTTTTTAAGACATATTGTTTAAATCGTGGATGATCAATTTCTTTAAATGCTTGCATCAATGTCGAATAACGATTATATTGATTGACTTCTCCATAACAGAACATACTTGCACTTTCTAACAATTCATTCACTGCTTCTAATGATCTCCGGTTATCAGAAGTTAAATTATCACCATCAGAGAAATGAAAAGGATAGATGTTATAACGACTAACTGGATACTTCTCATCTACTAGTTCAAGTGCTTTTCGATAAACAGAAGAACAAATGGTTCCACCACTTTCTCCCTTTGTAAAAAAAGATTCCTCATCTACCACTTTTGCTTCTGTATGGTGGGCTATAAATTCCACCTCTACTGTCTCATATTTTTTTCGTAAAAATCGAACCATCCAAAAATAAAAACTACGGGCAACATATTTTTCAAATTGTCCCATGGAGCCACTTGTATCCATCATTGCTAGAACAACTGCTTTCGATTCTGGCTTTTCAATATTATCCCATGTTTTAAATCGTAAATCATCTGGATAAATTGGAACAAAAGACGGGTTCCCTTCCAAGGCGTTTCTTCGATAAGATGCAAGCATTGTTCTTTTCTTATCAATATTTCCAATTAATCCTTTTTTTCGTATGTCCCGAAACTCTACGTCGGTAATCGTAATATTATCTTCTTCTTTCTCCATCAAATTAGGTAACGCAAGCTGGGAAAAGAATGCTTCCTCTACTTCCGCAAAATCTACTTCTGCCTCATAGTAGTCTACTCCGGGTTGATTCCCTGCTTTTTCAGCTTTTTGGCCCTTTTTCGCTTGTTGTGGGTCTTGAGCAACGACATCCCCTACTTCGCTATCTCCGTTTCCCTGACCAATATGTTTGCTTTTAGTTTGATTATAACGTATTTTGTATTCGTCTAAGGAGCGAATCGGAATACGTATGATTTCCTTTCCCCGAGACATAATAATATTTTCTTCACTAACGATATCTGGGAGTTTCTTTTTTAATACTTCTTTTATTTTGTCTTGATGTCGTTTTTGGTCATCAAACCCTTTTCGATGGAGGGACCAATCTTCTTCTGCGATCACAAAGTTAACATCTGCCATCAAATCCCCTCCTTCGCTTGTATTATTTTATTGTATGCAGCGAAAAGAAGAATGATTAAGCATTTTTTTCAGAAATTAAATGGATTAAAATCTAATTATTTTACCAATGGTGCATAAAGAACCTAACGTAGTAGATACATACTAACTAGTAGTTACTTTCACCCATTCTGTTTTTGGTAAGTGGTATGGTACGCTTCGGCAGAACACTTCCTTTCCGCGGTGTGGAACTTACACTCAACTCAAAAGAATGGAAGACAGCAAAATCTTATGAAAGTTATTTCACAGTTTATGTATTTGGGGCTCTGTTGAAAAAAACACTCACCATTAAAAAATGATGAGTGCTTTTGGTTTTAGCCTTCTAATAATAGATCATATGGATCTTCTAGTAATTGTTTAACGCGTACAAGGAATTGCACTGCTTCTTTTCCGTCTACAATACGGTGATCGTACGATAGTGCAATGTACATCATCGGACGAACCTCTATCGAATCGTCCGGCATGACAACTGGACGTTTTTGAATCGAATGCATTCCTAAAATACCAACTTGTGGTGCATTTAGGATTGGTGTGGATAACAGTGATCCAAAAATACCTCCATTTGTGATCGTAAAGGATCCACCTTGTAAGTCACTAATTTGTAATTCTTTATTTTTCGCTTTCGTACCTAAATCAGCAATCGCGGATTCAATACCGGCAAAATCAAGACGATCCGCATCTCGTACTACCGGGACAACTAAACCGTCGTCTGTTGATACTGCAATACCGATGTCATAGAATTTCTTTTTCACAATTTCATTTTCTTGAATCTCCGCATTTAAGTATGGGAACTCTTTCAATGCACTAACTACTGCTTTGGTAAAGAATGACATAAAGCCTAGTTTAATACCATGTTTCTCTTGGAACTTATCTTTACGTTCACTTCTTAGATTCATAACAGCTGTCATATCTACTTCGTTAAAGGTTGTAAGCATAGCTGCTGTATGTTGCGCTTCAACCAGACGGTTCGCAATTGTTTGACGGCGACGTGTCATTTTCTCACGTTCTACCGGTTTATCAAACTCTGCTTGTGAACTAGAAGACTTCGTTTTATTATCTGCTTTAGGTTTCTTATCTGCTTTTGCAGGTTTCGCTGCATTCTCCACATCTTCTGGACGAATGCGTCCTAACGGATCTGTTGGCGTAATATCATTGAGGTCAATACCTAACTCACGAGCACGCTTTCTCGTTGCTGGTGATGCGACAACTTTTTGTTGGCTTCCTGCTTTTTTAGGTTCTGCTGCTACTTTACTAGTAGCTGCCTCTTCTTTTTTCGGTTCTGCTGCTTTAGCTTCCTCTTTTACTGCTGGTTCTTCTTTATCATCCGAGCTTTCTTCTGAACCACCAGCTTCACCATTTTCATCTATCTTGGCAATGACCTCTCCAACTTCAACGTCATCGCCTTCACCTTTTACAAATTCAGCAATTACACCTGAATAATCTGCATTTACTTCTACATTAACTTTATCAGTTTCCAGCTCACAGATAGGATCACCTTTCTCGACGGAATCACCCTCACTAACTAGCCATTCTGCTATCGTTCCTTCTGTAATAGATTCTGCTAATTCTGGGACTTTAATTTCCTTCATTGGTTTCTCCTCCTTCAGACAGCTCTAATGCTTTTTCTATAATGCGTCTTTGTTCTGTTTTGTGAATGTGTTGGTCTCCAACAGATGGCGACGAACGTTCTGTACGTCCAACGTAGTGCAGTTCTAGATCTTTATCTGCAAGCATTCTGTAAAGCAATTCCTTCACAAAATTCCATGCTCCCATATTTCGTGGTTCCTCTTGTACCCACACCACTTCTTCCAGTTTAGTACACCCGTCAATGACCTCCTGGATTTTCTTATCAGGGAATGGATAGATCTGCTCTAAACGTACAACATGAATGTCTTTGTATTTCTCTGGACTTTCGCTCATTTTTTCCTGAATATCTACCATTACTTTTCCAGTACCAATTAATAATCGCTTAGCTTTTTTAGATGTTAACGCTAAGCCAGGCTGTGGAATGAGTGTTTGGAACTTACCATCTGTAAACTCCTCTATCGAAGATACCACTCGCGGACTGCGTAATAAGCTCTTCGGTGTTAATACCACTAATGGACGAGCCGCATCACTATCCACTAACGCAGCCTGACGTCTTAACAGATGGAAGAACTGCGCACTTGTTGTAACATTTGCTACAATCCAGTTGTTTTCCGCAGCCATTGTTAAGAATCGCTCAACTCTTGCACTGGAGTGTTCTGGCCCTTGCCCTTCATAACCATGTGGTAATAGCATCACCATATTAGAGCGTTCATCCCACTTCGCACGACCGGAAGATATAAATTGATCAAAAATCACCTGACCTGCATTGGCAAAATCACCGAATTGTGCTTCCCAGATAACAAGTGTCTTCGGTGCTTTCACACTATAACCATACTCAAACCCAAGCACGGCAGCTTCGGATAATGGACTATTGTGAATGTCAAATGTCGCTTTTGCTTCATCAAGTCCGTGCATCGGGCAATACGTATCACTTGTTTCAACATCGTGTAACTTTAAGTGGCGATGTGCAAATGTTCCACGCTCTGAATCCTGCCCAGAAATACGAATTGGAATACCATCCTGTAAAATCGAAGCATATGCTAATGCTTCTGCAACTGCCCAATCGGCTTTTTCTTCTTTTTCAAACGTATGATGACGCTTTGATAATATCTTTTCGAGCTTCTTAAAGGATTGAAAACCTTCTGGTCGTTTTAATAGACCCCTATTTAGAGAAAGCAATAAATCCTTTGGTACAGATGTTTCTATGTCACTTAATCCATTACGCAATGCCTGTGGTACTGGCAATGCTTCCGGATTTTCATTAACACTTTCCGTCATCTCATCATAAATGCCTTGTAATTTATTAAAAACAGCTTCCTTCATTTCTTCAAAAGTATTTTCCGTTAGAATTCCTTCTTCTTGCAATCGTTGCGCATATACTTTTGCACAAGTAGGATGTTTATCAATTGATTTGTACAGTTTCGGCTGTGTTGCGCGTGGTTCATCCATTTCATTGTGACCATAACGTCGATAGCCTACTAAATCAATTAACACATCCTTTTGGAACTTTTTACGATATTCATATGCTAAAGTAGCAGCGGAAATACAAGCTTCAGGATCATCTGCATTAACATGGATAATTGGCACTTCAAAACCTTTAGCCAAGTCACTTGCATATCTAGTAGAACGACCTTGACGTTGACCAGTTGTAAAACCAACCAAGTTATTGGCAATAATGTGCAAGGTTCCACCTGTTCGGTATCCTTCTAATGCACTTAAGTTAAAGGTTTCTGCTACTACACCTTCCCCGATGAATGCTGCATCACCGTGAATCAAAATACTAAACGCTTTGTTCACATCTTGTACTGGTTTACCTTTTTGGAAACGAAAATCTTGTGCTGCTCTGGTAAAACCTTCTACAACTGGATTAACAAACTCCAAGTGTGAAGGATTATGTGCTAATGTAATCTTGGTTGGTGATGGTTTTTCTTCCCCAACATCTCGTTTTGCACCAAAGTGATATTTTACATCACCAGTCCAGCCATAAGTAATGGCTTTTGAGCCTGGTGAAGATGGTACTAATTCCTTATCTGCTGATGGATGAAACTCAGAAAATAGCTTATCAAATGGCTTACCTAAAATATGTGTTAAAACACTTAATCTTCCACGGTGAGCCATCCCCATTAAGATTTCTTCTGTTTCATCATAGAAGGAATTTTGTACTATTCGGTCTAATATTGGAACCATCATTTCTAAACCTTCAATAGAAAAACGTTTCTGTGCCACAAATGTCTTAGCTAAGAAATTTTCAAATCCCTCTACATCCACGATCTTTCCAAGCAATTCTTTTTTCTCATTTTCTGAGAAAGGTAATCGATACTTTCCTGACTCAATATTTTCCTGGAACCACAAGCGTTCTTCATCATTGTTTACGTGATCATACTCAAATGAAATCGTTCCTGCATATTGATCTAATAAATGATCAACAACGTCCTGTGCATTTTCCACTCCAGGAACTGTGGAATCCCAAACCCACTCAGCCGGAATCGCTTCCAAAACGTCTTTACTAAGATTGTAGTAACTTGGATCAACAAGTGTAGTATCACTTGAAATTCCTGATCCTACCGGATAAATATCAGCTTTCAAATGACCGTAACGACGAATAGCCTCAACAAGCTTGATTGCTGAGGTTAAATGTTTCGCATTAATATCAGATGATAAGCCTTTACCATTCGCTACCTCTGCTTGCTGTCCTTTCAATAATTCTTTTGGAGCTCCGTACTGATCGAACATTTCTTTCAGGGACGAATCGACAGAGTCTTTGTTTTCTACATAAAGCTCATACTGTTCTTGTACATATCCCATATTAGGACCATAAAATTTTTTCCAGAATCTCTCACTGGATTCCTGCTGTGTCACGTCTTATACCCCCATTAGAAGTCACTTTCTCCTACTAAACTAAACTCCCATCCAAATGTTGTAATGATTAAAACATTACATCAATAAATATAACCTATTTTACCTAGGGAAACAACAGATAAGTTGCGATTTTTTGGAAAAGTTTTATAAGTATAAAAAAAGTGTTTAAAAGCTGATTTTTATGCGTTAAAAGGCACATTATGATCGTTGATGAGAATGCTTACCCTCAATTATGTTTCGTTCGTTTTTTTTACGTATATTTTCACTTTATCACCCGATACATAATACCTAAATTTTCCACAAACAGCTCTATCAATTGATCGTATTATTTGTCTCGTTAACATCTCTCATCTTTGAAACGATTGGTAGTATAGTGTACCTCGATACCACACGCCACAGGTAAGTCGTAATCCATTGCTTTCGACCATTTACTCCAATTGCATCCTATCATTTCAGGCTTATGCAGTTGTCACGAAGGCTCTGATATGATTTACTTTTAAGACAGGAAATTATTTTGGGAGGAATAGAGGATGATGAAAAAACAAAATAATAACCCTTTTAAAGTAGCTAACCGCGAAGCAATTATTGGTGTCGTATTAGTGCTGTTTCATTTTATCTGGTGGTTTGCTTTTGCGTATGGCTTAGGGAAAGTGGATCCTTCGGAGTATCACTATATCTTAGGATTTCCTGCATGGTTTTTCTACAGTTGCATTGTTGGGATCATCATCATATCCATTTTAGTATTTATTATTGTTAAATTCTTTTTTACTGATGTACTTTTAGATGATGAGGAGTTCGAACAACCATGAATTTAGTAGCAACGATCACATTATTCACTTCGGTTGCCATCATTTTTTTAATTGGTTTACTAGCAAGTAGAACAGCCAAGACAAATACCCTCTTTATGGAAGATTATTATTTAGGCGGGCGCAGTCTTGGAGGATTCGTCTTAGCAATGACTATGACTGCTACATACGGAAGTGCCAGCAGTTTTATTGGTGGTCCAGGAGTAGCTTACAATGAAGGTTTAGGCTGGGTGTTATTATCTGTTACGCAAGTATCTACAGGTTATTTCACCTTGATGATTCTTGGCAAAAGGTTTGCAATGGTCGCCAAAAGATACAAAGCCATCACGATGGTAGATTTTCTAAAAGAACGATACCAATCCAAATGGGTTGTATTATTGTCTTCATTTAGTATTATTGTTTTTTTATTTTCTTTAATGGCTGCTCAATGGATTGGTGGAGGACGGTTAATCGAATCGATCACTGGATTGTCCTATCATTCTGCATTGCTTATTTTTGTATTAACGGTCATTGTTTATGTCACCTTTGGCGGTTTTCGTGCGGTTACATTAACCGATTCGATTCAAGGGACCATTATGATTATCGGAACAGTCATCCTGCTTGGCTCAATAATAATGGCAGGAGGAGGTATCTCTTCCATCATGGCTGATCTTCGTGCAGAGAATACAAATCTCATTACACCATATGGGGCAGAAGGAACTTTATCACCGCGATACGTCTCATCCTTTTGGATATTGGTTGGAGTGGGGGTAATAGCTTTACCCCAAATTGTCGTACGAGCAATGTCTTATAAAAATACAAGATCTTTTCATCGTGCCATTATTATAGGTACGATTGTGGTTGGTGTCATCATGTTAAACATGCATTTAATCGGGGTTTTTGCTCGCCCGATTTTACCAGGCATCGAAGTTTCTGATACAGTCATACCTCTAATTGCTTTAGAAGTATTACCAGCTTGGTTAGCAGGAATTGTCTTAGCAGCTCCACTTGCAGCAATTATGTCCACAGTTGACTCCTTACTTTTATTAGTAAGTTCAACGATTGTAAAAGATGTTTATATCAACTATATCCAACCTAATGCATCTAAGACAAAAATTCGTATATTAAGTATGACAGTAACTGCTATTTTAGGAATAATCGTTTACCTTATCGCGATAAATCCACCTGATCTAATTATCTGGCTAAACCTTTACACAATCGGCGGATTAGAAGCAGCATTTATTTGGCCGGTCGTTATGGGACTCTATTGGAAAAAAGGGAATAAGCATGGAGCGATAGCAGCAATTATCTCTGGCTTCCTTTCCTATATATTATTCCAAGCCTTTTACCCAGAACCATTTGGCATGCATGCCGTCGTCTCCTCCATTGCGATATCACTTCTTGCATATGTAGGAGCTAGTTTGAGCATAGGAAGAAAGGTAGCATAACTTTACCGGACACTTCTAAAAAATCAACCGAAAAGGGGCTGGGAGAAAAGAATTTATCATCACAAAATTCCAAACGATTATTCAAATAGACCTTGAAATCGTTTGGAATTTGATATTTATTAGGAGCAAACTACGCACGAACTTATGTTGCTTCGTAGCAATTTTGAGAGGGTATCGTTGCGTAACCATCGCTCCGGCTGTCCACCTTCCTTTCCACGGTTTTTTCTCCTCAGCTAGTAGAGGTGTTCCACACTATTTGCTACAGAATCATGATTGGATGAAAGGTAGCTTTGACCGTAGTGAGTAGATAGTCAGGTTATTTCTTCCATTCGTTGTCTCTTTTAAAATTGCGATGGCCGATCGTTTCGACTCCTGAGCGATTAGCATGCTCTTGGAAAGCGAAACGATCAGCCGGAGCGGATACTTTGCACTCGATATCATAAAACTTTTGTTAGTGAACAGTGTGCCTATACTGCACAACCATACTTATTGCATCGTTCATATTTGACGTTAAGAAAATAGATTCTGTCACAACCTCTTTCTTAAATATTATCGATTTAATAAACTTCCCACATACCTTAATAAATCATTGGCAGACTGTGTATTATAGCCGTACTCCTCCACAAGCGTTGCCACTACTTCATTCATTTTCTTTAGCTGCTGTTCATCTGGTGTTTTTGTGGAGGTTGTAATTTTTACAACATCCTTCAAGTCTGCAAACAGTTTCTTTTGAATTGCTTCACGTAAACGTTCATGTGATTGATAATCGAATTTTTTGCCTTTTCTTGCATAGGCTGAAATTCGGATTAAGATTTCTTCGCGGAAAGCCTTTTTAGCATTTTCGGAGATGCCGATCTGTTCCTCGATTGAACGCATTAATTTTTCATCAGGGTGCATTTCTTCCCCTGTTAATGGGTCCTGTAATTTAGCCTTATTACAAAATGCTTCGACATTATCTAAATAATTATCCATCAGTGTTTTAGCAGACTCTTCATAAGAATAAACGAAGGCTTTTTGCACTTCTTTTTTCGCCAGTTCATCATATTCTTTGCGGGCAATCGAAATAAAATCGAGATAGTCTTCTTTTTGCTCTTTCGTAATAGATGGATGATCATCTAGACCGTCTTTTAAGGAGCGCAACACATCAAGTGCATTAATTGCTTGCATTTCTTTACGGATAATAGTAGATGAAATACGATTAATGACATAACGCGGATCAATACCTGTCATGCCTTCATCAGCATATTCTTTTTTCATAGCATGCACATCTTGGTCGCTAAAGCCTTCGACATCTTGATCATTATATAAATACAGTTTCTTTAACAGACTGACATTACTTTGTTTAGATTCTTTTAAGCGTGTCAGAATCGTAAACATCGCAGCAATTTTCAATGTATGCGGTGCGATGTGGACATCTTGGATGTCACTCTCTTCAATCATTTTTTGATATATTCGTTCTTCCTGATCTAGCTTCAAATTATAAGGAATAGGCATTACTATCATTCTGGAATGCAATGCTTCATTTTTTTTATTGGAAATAAAAGACCGATACTCCGACTCGTTCGTGTGAGCGACGATCATTTCATCCGCTGAAATCAAGGCAAATCGGCCTGCCTTGAAATTACCTTCCTGAGTTAATGAAAGTAAGTGCCAGAGAAATTTCTCATCACATTTCAACATTTCCTGGAATTCCATCAGCCCGCGATTCGCTTTATTAAGCTCCCCATCAAAGCGGTATGCTCTTGGATCAGATTCTGATCCATAAGTGGCAATTGTGGAAAAATCAATCGATCCAGTAAGATCCGCAATATCCTGCGATTTCGGATCAGATGGGCTAAACGTACCAATCCCAACCCTGTTATCTTCTGAGAAAAAGATCCGCTCTACAATGACATCTTCTATTTTGCCACCATATTCCTCCTCAAGTCGTAACCTATTTAAAGGTGATAAACTTCCTTCAATTTTTATCCCATATTCTTGCTCAAACTCCCCTCTTAAATGCTGAGGGATAAGGTGCAACGGGTTTTCATGCATTGGACAGCCTTTAATTGCATATACGGCCCCTCTGTCTGTCAATGTATATTTCTCCAACCCTCTTTTTAATAAGGTAACTAAAGTGGATTTTCCACCACTTACAGGTCCCATTAATAATAAAATTCGTTTTTTTACATCGAGTCTCTTTGCAGCTGGATGGAAATACTCCTCAACTAACTTTTCTAAAGCTTCTTCCAATCCAAATAATTGCTCACTGAAAAACTTATATTTTCGTACACCGTTCTCTTCTTCTACTCCTTCGTCTTTTATCATCTGATAGATACGAGAATGAGCAGATTGTGCAAGATACGGTTTTTCTTTTAACAGCTCAAGATACTCTGCAAATGTCCCTACCCACTTTAAGGCATCTTGTGTATGACGATATTCTTGCACCTTTCTTAAAATATCCATAAAAAATGACCTCCCAATAATGTAAACCTTGCTATGCCATAAAAAGCATGATGAAATTATTTCGATAGTTGCTTTATCTATATGTATGTAGGTATGTGATAAAAAATGAATGGAGTATGATAAGAAGGTGCCTTCATTCTCAACGATAATGGAAAGGTCTAGCCATTTAAAATGTGGCTTCCGGTAATATTTGAATGATTCACCGTAAAGATTAGCAAAAACCCTAAGAGAAGAAGTACCACTATTCATTCTTCATTCCTGTAATGCTTTGTTCCAAATCGAGTAAATAAGCTGTAGCCATCAACATTTAATCAAGTTCGTGTCATGTTGAATGAATCATTTCATGAAACAAAGTTGCCCCACCTGTGAGAAGACTAGGTGGGGCATTGTAATTTTCTTTAATGTTTTCACGTAGACAGTGCGTACTGTTATTTCAAGCTTTCTATCAGTAACTCTGCATGTTCTGTAAGTACTATCTTTGCTTCATGAGAAACATTTCGTTTATTTGCCTTACGATTCATATGATCTATATATTTTTCTAAAAACTTACTTGCAGCTTCCTTTGATCCTTTTTCCAAGTGATGCGTCACTTGTTTTAATGCATTTACTAATTGTGGTACTACTGGACCTGACAAGTCACCAGATTCCACCTTTTCATCCGTTAAGCGTTTCAATACATCCACCGTCATTACTACAGCAACGTGCGCAGTAACATTACCATGTTTGGTTGTTCCATGTACACTGAAAGAACCAATAGTGGAATAGTCCTCTTCTTCCATTGCATCCCACGTCACTTCTGTACGCACGGTTGTGTCATTTTCAACATCTAACACATCGATAGTATCCGGCAATGCTGGTTCCTCGTAAAGTGGAGTCAAGAGATACTCATTCGTTTTCGTAATAAAGTCACTGTATGCTGCATGAAACACTCGTGTAGAATCATTTGCTTCGTACCACCCATCGCCTATTGAAGTAAACATTGATTGCCAAATCGCTGGTTCCCACACTAATACAGTAGACACCGCATTATCAATCGTATCATTGGCAGTCCGCATGACATCGATCATGAAATCTGCTTGCCCTTGTATCGTGTTAGGATACCCAGAATCAGAAGGACCTCCAGAAGCTCTATGAGAAGTTTCTGATATTGCTAATTCATAGGTAGGAAACTCTGTTGCAAACGCATGTAAGTTATTACTTAAATCTGCGATCGTACCATGCCACTCAGGGTAATAAGAAATGGACATGATATCAAAGTCATTCTGATAATCTTCCTTCAACCTTGTCGTTAGCTGGCGCCAAAACTCCAGTGTTTTCGGTAATCGATTTGTACTAACGATGACGTGGATTTTAGTTTTTGATTCAGGTGAAGCATCTTGAGAAGCACGTAGTCCAGCATCCACGATTGCGGTAAATCGATCCCAGGCAGCATCATAGGCCGCTTGTTCATCTGGATCTTCTGATTCCCAATACTCCCATAACAGTTCACCACCTGGTTGTGCAGTATAGGATGGGTCTTCTATCGCATACCTTGGTTCAAGTCCTGTAGGAACCTTTTCCTCACCCCAAAGTGTTCCATCAATTATTTCATTTCCCACCTGGATGTAATACGGAGTTACTCCTGCGGCTACATGATCCGCTGTCACTTCATACGTGAAATCATACACCGCTTCCACAAGCTCATCAAACGGCAAATCCTTCCAAGCTTTTGGTTTTATCTGTTTTCCTGGATCTGCCCAACTGTCCGAATAATGAAAGTCAATCCCTACTTTCAAACCTAGTTCATCTGCATATAATGACTTGTTTAGTGTATCCTCTGGGTTCATACTTCCATCAATTTGTGTCACTGGTTCCCCTGTGTTTTCTGACCTTGGTTCATTCCAAACTCGGAACCTTGCAGATGTCATGCCTGTTTCCTGCATTGTACCAATCATACGACCATCAGATGATGGTATGTCTGTATTACTATCTGTAGTATACGTTCTATCTAAATAAGCAGTATCCCAAGATAAGTCTGCTCCAACCGACAAATTGTCCTTTAGTAGATAATTGCTTGCACGAATCTCTGCGATACCTGCAATAGCACCATCTGAAACATTTAATAGTGTTGCTTTCAAATATCTTACTTCTGAAGTATTTTGAATAAGAACATCTTCTCCTCCAGTTATGGGTTCATCAGAATGGTCAGAAAGAGTAAACCATTTCTCTCCATCACTAGATGCTTCAAGTTTATAGTTGTATTTGCCTTCCAGCGTTGGGAATACAACCTCCACTTTTTTCATTCCAGGATAAGTTCCACCTAGGTCGATCTGTATCCAACTATCTTCGGACACAGAGCCAGCATCCCAATAAGTCGCTGCCTCTTGATCAACAGCTAAACTAGCATCTCCAGTTCCTGCTTCAGCAGATACCCAACTCTTCGTTAGTAAGTTTGTATATGCTGGTGAAATTTCTGCATTTCCATAATATGCTGCTGTTGGCACACTGAAAAAAGTTGTCCCTACTAACATCATTATCATGAAGAATATCGTTAATTTCTTTACAAACGAGAGTTTTTTCATTATACGTTACCTCCTATTTTCATCAAGGAATCAAACAGCTTTGCTATAAGAATATATTATTGATCAGCTAAACGAAAACCCTTTCATAAAACTTCGATGCCCTAGCCTCCTTTCCATTTGGTATATCAACATTATTCCTTCCCTTCACTTAAGGTATATTAAAACTAGATTCCTTCCTCTAGCAATAATATCAATTGTTGTATGTGTTAATACCTCGGTTTTAAAAAATAAAGCTGAAATAGTGAAGATTCTAAACAGAAAACAATAAGAAGTTCTTATTAATCTATATTATTTTTTCAACATGTTGTACAAAGATGTTCTACACAAAATATAAATATATGAAACTTATCGAACGCTAATATAACTTTCATAAAGACAACAAATAACCGACTTTTCTTTTACAAAAGTCGGCCATCTATAAAAACGTATAATCCACTCTTTTATTTATTCAACCTACCTAGGAAAGGAAACAATATGCTACCACTTAAGCACCTATACTTACTAAAAAAATGTATAAACATATAATTATGTGAAACTAAACTGGTTAGGATAGTTCTACCTTATTTTCTTTCCCATACATATCTCGATATTTCTTAGGGGTAATACCTTCTCGCTTTTTAAAGGTAGATATAAAGTAACTAAGATTATTGAATCCAACAAGAATCGCTACATTTTTTATCGGTATTTCAGGGTTCTGAAGTAATATTTCCTTTGCTTTTCTAATTCTAAGTTGGATTAAAAATGTATAGGGACTTACTTGAAACGACTTTTGAAACAATTTATTTAAATATTGGGAGCTTACATTTAATTTCTTTGCCATTTCGTCTAATGTAATATCCTCCGCATAATGAACTTCAAGCCATTCCACAATTTTCCGTACTTTATCATAAAGATAAGATAGGGATGGTTGGCTATTTACTTTTCCATACTTTTTCAACTTCAGCAAAAAATTATACAGATAGATCGATAAATCTATCTTTGAAAATTCTGAATCCGACTCCATTTTCTGTAACATTTCTTTCATCATTATATCTACTTGTAAATATGCTACATTTGTATATATACTAGAATGGTTCATATCTAATGCGTCCAAAATAGATACAGCTGATTTTCCCCCGAATGTAATATAAATGGTAGACCACTTTTTTCCTAGCGAATAATACATGTGAGGTGTATATGGCTTTAATAATATTCCTCTGCCTTTAGATAAAACATAATCCTGACCTTGAAATGAAAACCGACCACTCCCCTCAACTGTTTGCAGCCAATGATAGTATGGATATCCCTCTGGTCTGTCAAAATCCTGCTCATACGGATTGTAGCCGACACTCTCCACGAATAAGGGAAAAGATCCTTCCGTTGTAATGTACTCATATCTAACTTTTCTGTTATCCATTTTCCACCAACTCTTTTAGTAATTTGATGATTCTATCATTTATTCCATCTGTTTTTCTTAGAAAAACTGCTTATCACCAAGAACTTTTGGGGGCACCTTGAACCTAGATACTATACCAATTAATTATGCTTATCATTGCGTATTTTTTTGATTTCATCTGTCACAAATTGTACCTGAGTCCCTACAATAACTTGAATACTATTTTTCCCTACAATATGGATACCGGGTACACCAGTATTTTTTATTCTTTGTTGGTCAACTGCTTCCATGTCTTTTACGTCAAGTCTTAATCTGGTAACACAATTATCGAGCGCGATAACATTTTCATCTCCACCAAGTCCTGCATAAATTTCTTTCGCCATGGTAGATAAATGGTCACTTGAAGAAGAGTGTTCATTTACATTATTTGTTCGGTCTACATCGTCCTCTCGCCCCGGTGTCTTGAAATTAAATTTGATGATTAGGAGTCGGAATAATACGTAATAAATTACCGCTATGATTAAACCTTGAACAATTAACATATATGGCTGATTGGCTAATGGTAATCGTGAACTTAATACAAAATCGATAAAACCTGCACTAAATCCAAAACCGGCTGTCCAATCAAATGTAGCTGCCACTGCCATCGAAATACCAGTTAGCGCTGCATGAACAACATATAGAGCTGGTGCTAAAAACATAAACGAAAATTCTAAGGGTTCTGTTACCCCTGTAAAGAATGAAGCAAAGCCAGCTGCTAATAATAAGGAAGCGGCTGTTTTCTTTTTCTTTGTTTTAGCAGTATGGTACATTGCCAATGCTGCAGCCGGTAGACCAAACATCATGACAGGAAAGAAGCCCGCTTGGTACATACCTGTAACACCTTTCTCTCCTTGACCAGACCAAAAATTGGCAATATCGTTAATACCTGCAACATCAAACCAAAATACGGAGTTCAATGCATGATGAAGTCCAGTCGGTATTAATAAACGATTAAAGAATCCATATAAACCGGCTCCAATAGCATCTAAATCAAGAATGGCCTTACCAAATGAAACTAATCCCGAATAAACAACTGGCCATATAAAGAATAGAACTGCAGAAATAACCAAACTTGTAATCGCTGTCATAATTGGCACTAAACGTTTACCACTAAAAAAGGCAAAAGCATCCGGTAATTTCACCTGACTAAAACGATTATACATAATAGAAGCAGTAATTCCTGAAATAATTCCAATAAATTAATTCTCGATACTACCAAAAGCAGCATTTACATTATCTGGATCTGTATCTTGTAACAATGCAACAGAATCCGTTGATAGCAATGTCGTCACGACCAAATAAGCGACTAGCCCACTTAACGCAGCCGAACCATCCTTATCTTTTGACATACCAAAAGCAATACCTACTGCAAATAGAATGGACATACTCTCACCAGAAACAATAGATTCTCCAGCTTTAATCAAAAAAGCAGCGATGACATTTGCTTCTCCCCATCCTTCTGGATCCATCCAATAACCGAGGCCCATTAATATCGCAGCAGCTGGCAAAACAGCAACTGGTAGCATTAACGATCGACCGATATTCTGTAGATACTTCATCACCATTATTAATTCCTCCTCCTAATAATACTGTACATACTTCGCTAGTTCGAGTTCTTATTTCCCATAGTTATACCTATTGATTGCATCATTTATAGAAAACTACTAGTTAATATTTCTATTTCAGTAGTTTCCTATGAACCATGCTTAGCCTTTATTAAAACTAGACTAACACTTATCGTTTTAGTGATCTATACCTTATGTTCACTTAATTTTAGACTATATCAAAAATATATGTTAAATAGTCTCGAATAATGAACAAAAAAGGTTAGGATAAAAGAGTTGTGAAGGAGGGAAAATCCGAACATTAATATCTGTCTGCTCGTGCTTTGGCAAGATACTTCACTTTCCCTAGGTACGGTTTCATCTAACCTCGTAAAGAAAACCCGCTTTGCAAAAGGGATCTTTAAATGGTGTACATTTCAAAAATCAGGGTGATCAAGTGTTAGCGTTGGTCACAGGACGTGACCATGGTTAGTTGACTCTCAGGAAGCTGATGCACTTGTTCAGATCCTTATTTGCCCTATTTCGTTTGATCCTAGTCTCTTTTGACTTTAATCATGTTTTCGAAACCTTGATAGAAAGAAGATCATTCCACTTATTGCTACTAATAGCAAGCCAATTACCATATAATTATATAGATTGGTAGCAGTATCAGGAAGACGTTGCCCTTCCAATTGCTCATTTTGACTGTTTAAGGATAGCGCTTTATCATTATCTTTTTTCTCCATATCAGCGGTGTTGCCTTTTTTCTTCTTACCTTTAGGAGGCTCGCTATTAATACCTTTTTTTATCTTTTTTTCATCTTGTTTATTATCATCTGATGGTTGTTTAGGGGTGCTACGCTGGAATACGCCATATAAACTGAAATGAGATACATTAGCCATTACTATTTGTTGTACTTTATCGTATGCAACATCTATCTCTTGCTGTTTTTCCCCGTTATCATCCAGCAAATAAACAGCCAGTCTATCCCAATTTTCTATCTGATTTTTATCTACTGAAAATATCAATTTAATAGAATGCTTATCAAAATTGGAAAGCAATTGATCACCAGATAAAATAGTTAAGTCATATATAGGACTAACATGATTATCAAACTTTCTCTTTATCTTCTCCTCTGCTTCAGCAAATTGGAAGGTAATATTTTGCTCTGTCTGTATCAATGCAACGGGCACTTCCATTACTATATCTCGATAATGGATTACTAATTCACTGTCTTCTTGTAATTGTTCAATAAGAGAAGCATTAAATACTAGCTTTTCAAAATGATTGGGATTGTTAAAAATATACTGATTGTTATCAAGTGTTAATTCACTCATATCTCTAATCGTTCCATCATTAGGTGTAGGAAGAGGAGGTACTGTTTTATTGGTAAATTCGTTAAAAATGACAGACAATAATCTACTATCTCGATCTGCACTCAATTCCCAAATCATCGCTCCACCGAGTTGAAGATTTTCTGCATAGGCTACTTTTTCGGCTATGGATTGCTCATCATCATAGCTAATGAATTCTCCTGTTTCTTCATTAAATAAATAGGGTACTTTGGAGACATCATTCCAATATGCAACATATTGATCATCTGTTAATTTATGTTGAATAATATCGTCATAATCATAGACACCTGCTTCCCAAGTCCCATTTCCTGCACCTTGACAGTTGTGATAATACCCACCATTCGGCATAGCCTCCGTATTATCACAACTAGCCCATGAACGACCATAAAAAGGTAATCCCATTACTAGCTTATTGGCGGGTACACCAGCATGTAAATGTCCTTCAATTGCTGTTGCTACGTTAAATACCTCTGTACCAGGTACCCCTGCTTCACTTGCAGCTGGATCTGCAAATAATGGCGCATTATGTGCACTGGTAGATTGCCAGCTTCCATTGAAGTCGTATGTCATAATGTCAATAAAATCAACTATTTCAGCAATCTTTGCCATTTCATTATTTTCTAAATAAGACGGATTAGCACTAGAAGCAATTGCTAGCTCATATTTTTTACCGTCCTCTTTCTCCGCTTTATCTAGTTCCTTTCGAATCTCTTGGAGCAACAAGGTATGATTTTGCTTATCTTCTGGGCGGTGAATATTTCCTTCATGTCCACCACTTACAGGGTATTCCCAATCTATATCTACACCATCCATTTCATACGTTCTCATAAAAGCCACTGCTGATTTTGCAAAAGTTCTCCTTGTTTCATCTGAAGCTGCAATATTGGAGAAGTTTTTTGAGAATGTCCAGCCCCCTATCGATAATAAGGTTCGTAATCCAGGGTTTTCATCCTTTAATATAGCTAAGCCACCTAAGTTTCCATAAAAATCTCGGTCCCAATCTTCCAGTTCATCCTCCGTTAGTCCCAATACATTAGGATTTTGAAAATCTGCCCATGGATCAGCGGAAACTACTGTGCCGTTAGGAACCTCTTCACAATCCGTTGCATCTGAATGACCTTCGCCCTCCCAACAATAATCTGCAAAGGCATAAACGATATGCGTTAACTTACTAGCATCAATATCTATTACTTGAAAATCTCTCCCATATGTGGACCATTGCGTATAATATCCAACGATCCGATAGTCATTTCCAGATTCTGCTGCAGTAATTTCTTCTTTTGTCAGAAATAATAAGCCAACAGCAACTATCATCATTCCGATACAACCTGACACTAACCACTTCACAACATGTTGACACTTTGCTTTTACTATCACTCTTTACCTCACTCCTCAAATAGATTAATAGAATACATGTTGTTGTGAGCAATCTACCTTCTTATTAAGATTAGATGACTATACCTCTATACAAAATTAAAGGATATCTAAATGTATGTCAATATATTATATATCGATTTATTTTTAGAGCCTATTTATTTTAAATGAAAAAACGACAAAACTTTAATTAATCGAGCTACATAATCTTGAGAATAAAGCTCATTAGGTATAGACATCTATACTTAAAATTGGTATTCTTTATGCAAGGAGGGATTTTATGGCCGATTCGTATGTACTTCAAAACGTACAATTCGTCTCAAGACAAAGAGTGGATATTGTTATTAAAAAAGATCGAATTGCCGAAATTACCGAACCTGGTAAAGGTATCGCGCAAAAAAAATTCGATTATTCTGGCTGTTATGTATCGAGCGGATGGATTGACCTACATGTCCACGCAAATAAAGCGTTTTATCCATACGGGGATGTAATTGACGAGATTGGGATCAAACAAGGTGTGACAACCATTGTCGACGCTGGAAGCTGTGGGGCAGATAATATACAGGATCTCTTACATGAACAAAAACGGTATAAAACCAATGTATATGCCTTTTTAAATATTTCATCAATTGGGCTTACAAGAACGGATGAATTATCTAATCTGAAATGGTTAGAAGAACAGAAGGTTGTTGACGCAGTCACACTATACCAAGGAAAAATAATTGGGCTTAAAGCAAGAATTAGTAAAAGTGTTGTGAAGAATAATGACATTGTTCCATTACAAATGGCTAAACAGTTTTCTCGTCTTACCTCCCTACCATTAATGGTACATATCGGCTCAGGACCACCAAATATTAGTGAGATTTTAAGACTTTTAAATAAGAAAGATATTGTTACTCATTTTCTACATGGTAAATCGAATAATCTATTTCCAAATGGTAAACCGCTCCCTGATCTATTACATGCCATCCAACGAGGAGTACTGTTAGATGTTGGCCATGGAAGTGCTAGTTTTTCTTTTCAAGTTGCCGAATCGGCAAAGAAACATCACACTTATCCATTTTCAATTAGTACAGACATTTATCGTGAGAATCGAGTAAATGGTCCTGTCTATAGTTTAGCTAATGTTGCCAGTAAATTTCTTTATCTTGGTTATTCATTAGAACAGGTCATTGATGCTATTACTGTACAACCAGCTAAAGTAATTGGGAAACCTTATTTAGCGAAGATAGATACGGGTAATATTGCTGACCTTACCTTATTTACGGTACTTAACAAAGAATGTGTACTCGTCGATTCCATCGGAGAACAGAGAGTAACTAATCAACTGATCGAACCGAAAGGAGTTGTAAAAGATGGCGAACTCATTACATACTAAATACGGATTAAAGCGAGTCATTAATGCAAGTGGAAGAATGAGTATTTTAGGGGTATCAGCACCAGATGACAGTGTGATGGAAGCAATGAAAGCAGGAGCTCAAAACTATGTCGAAATAGCTGATTTAGTAGATAAAGCGGGAAGCTATATAGCTAACCAATTAGGTAGTGAAGATGCAGTAGTGGTTAATTCAGCCTCCAGTGGCATCGCTATGGCTGTTGCAGCTCTCGTAACAAAAGGAAATAAGCATCATAGTTTAAAACTTCATCAAATAGATATTTCAGAAAATGAAGTTATCTTATTTAAAGGACATAATGTTCAGTATGGTGCCCCGGTCGAAACCATGATTCATTTAGGGGGTGGAAGATTAGTAGAAGCAGGCTATGCCAATGAAGGTAGAATAGAACACTTAGAAGAAACGATTAACGACAACACATGTGCCATTTTATATGTCCAATCCCACCATGCCGTTCAAAAAAACATGATAACGGTTGAGGATGCATGGGAAGTAGCTAAGAAATATGGAATACCCTTTATTATTGATGCTGCTGCGGAGGAAGATCTACGAAAATATGTGTCCTATTCTGATCTTGTTATCTATAGTGGTTCAAAAGCGATTGAAGGACCGACCTCCGGAATCGTAGCAGGAAAGAAACAATACATCAATTGGGTAAAATTACAATCATCTGGAATTGGCAGAAGTATGAAAGTTGGTAAGGAAGCCATTTTCGGTTTACTTCAAGCAATCGATAATTTCTTTAGGAAACAAGACAAAAGTCAGGAGGAACTAAACAATTTGCAAGCCTTGCAGATATTAAATGAATTAGATGGAATAGCCGTTGAAATTGTACAAGATGAATCGGGCAGGAAGATATACAGAGGAAGAATTAGGATTAACCCTGCAAAGGCGAGCATGACAGCTGAAGAAGTAGTTACCGCATTAAAAATTGGAAAGATTGCTATCTATACAAGAGATTACGGAGTGAAAGAAGGCTTCTTCGATATTGATCCACGGCCATTACAAGGAGATGATATCGAGATCATCATCCAAAGAATACAAGAAATTTTAGGGGGAAACTAATATGAATTCCATCTATCATCATTTTTATAAGGATCGTGTAGCTATAAATGTGCTTGCCAACAGTATTAAAAATGCAAAGGAAATCTACCAAGCTGCTGAAAAATATGTATTGATAGGTGTACTAGCAAAGGATTATCCAACCACAGAAAAAGCAATAGCAGCCATGAAAGCTTATGGTAAAGAAATTGATCATGCAGTCTCCATAGGACTTGGAGCAGGAGACAGTAGTCAAGCACCAGTTGTTGCTGCCATTGCAAAAAAATATCCAAGCAAGCATATTAACCAAGTATTCCCTTATATCGGCCATACTAAAGCAAACACAAACAATGAAGATTGTTGGATTAATGCCTTAGTATCACCAACAGGAAGAGTTGGTTATGTTAATATTTCGACAGGACCAATCAGTGAAAAGACTGAAAAAGCAATGATTCCTGTTAAATCTGCTATTTCGTTAGTCCGAGATATGGGAGGAAGCGCACTCAAATATTATCCAATGCAAGGTTTAGCCACCATTGAAGAATACATAGCAATTGCAAAGGCTTGTGGAGAAGAAAACTTTGCATTAGAACCAACCGGCGGCATAGATAAAGCAAATTTTACCGACATATTAGACATTGCCTTATCAGAGAAGGTACCATATATCATACCTCATATTTATTCGTCTATTATTGACAAAGATACCGGCAAGACCAACCTAGATGATGTGATCTTTTTAGTAAAACAAATGAAAAAGCTGGTGGATAAATATGACTAAAAGAATTGCTGCATTCGGCGAAGTAATGATGCGATTGCAAGTACCTGGATATGAGCTTCTAACACAAGCAAACAGCTTACAATATTCTTTCTCGGGTACAGGTGTAAATATTGCGGGTAGTATCAAAAGCTTAGGATATAAGAGTGCACTAATCACTACAATACCCGATAATCCACTTGGGGATGCTGCTATATCCCATATACAAAAGCTTGGTATTTCCACTGATTATATTATCCGATCTGGTAAGTATCTAGGTATGTATTTTTTAGAAAATGGACTTGGTGCTCGCCCTAGCCGTGTCACCTATTCCAATCGCCTAGAAAGTAGTTTTAATACTGCAAATATGAGCAACTATCCTTTTCAGCATATTGCAGAAGAAATTGATTTATTACACTTATGTGGGATTACACTTGCAATGAATGAAAATGTTCGAAGGCAAATGGTTCGATTAGCGAATGTCGTGAAAGAACGCGGTGGTACCGTACTTTTTGATTGTAACTATCGTCCATCCTTATGGGGAAATAACGGGCACACAATAGCTAAGCCACACTATGATACCCTGTTACAAATCGCTGATATCGTCATAATGAATGAAAAAGATGCTGTTTTTACATTAAACTATCCCTCTTCTCATCAGGATCGCGAAAAACAATTGGAGGAACTCCTTCCTAAAGTAGCGGAAGATTATCAGATAGCAATGATAGCAGGTACACATCGCACCCTTCATCCTGATGCTTCTCAATCGATTAAAGGATTTTTATATCAGTATGGAAACTTTCATTATGCTCAACAAGAAAAATTTCATGTTTTAGATCGAATCGGGGCAGGTGATGCCTTTGCAGCAGGAATTATTCATGGAAAGCTGGAGGGCTATCCCCCTGAGCAGACGGTCCAGTTTGCTACCGCTTCATGCATGTTAGCTCATACCATCTCCGGTGATACGCCATTGTCAACTAAACAAGAGATATTACAAGCTGTTAATAGCGAAATTAGCGATGTTATTAGATAGCAGATAAAGAGCTTAGTTTTCTGTAAGAAGGGTTTTAAAAAAAGCATAGCCGACCAATTAGGTCGATTATGCTTTCTTGGGGTTCCATTGTTGTTCTTCTTCATTCGTTTCGTTCATTCTTTTTGCTCTTAAAAAAATGAAATAATAGCCGATAAAACAAATTACTGCCGGTAGTATTCCACCATATAATACAAGAAATACTGGATGTAGAAAATATAAAATATATAAACAAGCGCCGGAAACTCCAATAACCGAAATGGTGTAATGAGGAAAACCAATACTCATTATCAGTGCTTTTTTGATAGATGAAAAAAATGTAACATTAAAATGGACACTGTCTGCAAAAAAATAATTAGTAGATGCTAATAAAAACACAGTAAACACAAGATACAAATAAGATAATGCAGACCCTAGTTCAATCCCTGATAATTGATAATTGTATATCCAAACAAACCAAATAACTGTTATCGTTATCCCACCTACTAAGCTGCGCAGATAATTTTGTTTATATGCCTTCACATAATAAAACAAAATGCTATCATCATTCTTATTCTGAAAACGTCTTCTAATCACTGCAAACATGGCAGTAGTAGCAGGAAAGAAAATAAAAGGGAGTAATAACAGCATGATGGTGATAAGCATATACAACTCATTCATACTGTTTACAGTTAGTGCCGTCAACACAAGGTAAACAATTGGAAAATTAAAAATTAGCCATAACATATTGACCTGTAGTAATTTCATCATCCAATAGGAAATTTGATAAAACCTCCCTATCATTCCCATCGATTCCATGCCGCCTTACTCCCTTCTTTCTATATTTAAATTTTTCTTTATTCACCAGCCATAGTAGCTAAATTTTCTTGCCATCTTTCACTTTGATAGTCAAGTAGCTGCTGATATCCTACATCTTGAGCCATTGCTTCCGCTTCTGCCATAACTTGTTCCACTTCTTCATCACTTTCGGCATAAATTGCTTTCGCACGTGCTTCCTCAAAGATTTCTCCTATACGTTGCTGTATAATCCCTTCCTCACTTTCCGGGAGTGGACTAATATTCAAATATTGCGTGGCATCATATTGTGTTTCCCAAGTAATAGTGTTTTGCCAATGAGTTGTCCAGTTGCGATGTTCCTCTGGTAAGGTTTCTTCAAATTTTGCCTTTGCAGTATCTAAAAAGTTCGAATTTCCATTCCATTGAAAATTAGCTGTATCTTCTTCTACCTTAGCCAAGCCTTCTGGATCTTCATAATATTTTTCAGTAAATTGTGGGAATCCGTCTTCATCAAAGCCATCCCAATATTCACCCTCAGGACCAAATATTAATGACGATTGCCCTTCAGGCCCTGTTAACCAATCTAAGAATGCAAAAACTTTCTCCGGATCTTCTGCACCTTTCGTAATTACACTCACATTCCAACCCATCATATTATAAGAGCCTGGATAAATTTCATTTGGATCTAAACCGTCTTTATGAATCGGTTCGACAAAGAAATAACCACCATCAGGATCTTCTTCCACTAAATTATAGTGACCTGTTCTAGCGTGGTCTGTCGGACTTGCAGATGCAAATACAGCAATGTTACCTGATGTTACTTTTTCAATAACCATATCTTGATCCTGTGTTAATGCATCCTGTGTAATTAATCCTTCACTAAATAATTTACTCACATATTTTAGTGATTCGATATAATTTTCATCGGTAAAAATTGATGTTAGCTGATCGCCATTTGGTACAGCTACATTATTAATATTTGCCGGAGATTCTCCCTCAGCAAAAGCAGAGTATAATACATTGATACCCTGGCCATCTATACCTGTTTCAAATGGAATGACATCTGGATAGTTTTCTTTCACTAATTGTAAGTACGCATATAAGTCATCTGTCGTTTCTAGCGGTGGAGATCCTAAATCTTCGTAAATTCCTTTATTCACTACATATCCTGCATTACCAAAAGGTTTGGAATTGTACCAATTGGGGAATTGATATAAATTTCCGTCGTCTGCACGGAGTAAATTAATACCCTCTTCACCGAACCAATCTCTTAAATTCGTATATTTATCAAGATAGGGATCAAGAGGTACGAGTGCTCCACCTTCTAATAATCGATCAACAGACGCCCCACGGTCTGTCCAAATAAAGTCAGGCAAATCATCACTGGCAATCATGGTTGTTAATTTTTGTTCTGCATTCCCTCCACCATCAATCGCTGTTATATCTACTTGTTTATTTTCTTTTATCCAGGCAGTAGCCACATCATCTCCCCACCCAGGCATGGTGTACCAATCATAATTACCAAACATCGAAATCTCTAATGGCTCTTCCCCTAATACAAACGGCTCATCTCCTCCTGTTTCGGAATCATTCGTCGCATCTTCCTCTGCATTATCACTAGTATCAGTATCAGAACATCCAGCAATAATACCAATAGTCAATAAAAAGGCAAATAACAGATACCAGTGAAAACGTCTTTCTTTCATATCATCCAACCCCTTTTTCGAATAAATTTATTTATTTAAAGCATATAGCCTTAAACCATCTTCAAGTTACTACTCTTTCAATGATCCGATTAATACGCCTTTTACAAAGTGTTTTTGCACAAATGGATAAACTAAAATAATCGGAATAGTGGCAACCATCATTGTTGCCATTGATAAAGATTTACCCGTAACCTTCGCCACATTAGACATGTGCGATAGAGCCCCAGCATCTAGTTGGCTCATTTGCGATGTTACCGTATTGGAATTCAATACTTGGCGTAATAAAGTCTGGATTGGTATCAGATTCTCTGAAGAAATATAAATACTTGGGTAAAACCAATCATTCCAATGGAACACAGCAGTAAAGAGGGATAGCGTAGCAATAACTGGCCCTGATATCGGTAACACGATTCGAAAGAAAATTTGCCAATTTCCGCAACCATCTATCATAGCCGATTCTTCTAATCCTTTAGGCAATTGCTGAAAGAAAGTACGGAAAATAATCATGTTCCAAACTAATACTAAAGTAGGGATAATCATTGCCCAAAAGGAATCCATTAGTCCTATTCCTCGAACAAGCAAAAATGTAGGGATTAATCCACCACTAAAAAACATCGTTAATAAGCAAAAGATCATAAAGAATTTTCTACCAATCAACTCTTTTTTTGATAAACCGTACGCTAGTAAAGCTGTTACCAAAACAGATAGAAATGTTCCTATGACGGTTCTTAAAACAGAAATAAAGAAGGCATTAAGTAGTCGTTTATCCTGAAATACAATTTGATAGTTTTCCAATGTGAAATCTCTTGGCCAAAACGTTACACCACCAAGCATCGTATCCTGTCCACTGTTGAAAGAAATAACTAATGAATTCCAAAATGGATAAAATGTTACAAAACCTAGTAAAATTAGAAAAATGTAAATGAAAACGATCATTATCCGGTCACTAAATGTCGGTTTTATCATATGTTCCACCTCTTCTCGTTAATTACCAAAGACTATTACCAGTTCTTCGTGCAATATAGTTTGCTAACGTTAACAAACCTACACTTATGACGGCTTTAAATAAACCGATTGCTGTTGAATAAGAATATCTCCCACTTCCGATACCTACGCGGTAGACATATGTATCAATTACATCAGAAACGGATCGTAATATAGCAGAATCCCCTAAGATCAATAAATCTTCAAATCCAGCATTCAATAAATTTCCAACTTCCAAAATAAAAAAGATAATAATAATTGGTGTAATAGAAGGGAATGTGATTAGAAAGATTTGCTTAAAGCGACTTGCTCCATCTAGTGCGGCAGCTTCATATAACTGTGGATCAACTCCTGCAATTGCTGCTATATAAACAATCGAAGCAAAACCAATCGATTTCCATAGATTAGTAGAAACAATAATAGTCCAAAAGTATTCAGGTATGGAAAGAAAGCTGATAGGTTCGTCTATTAATCCTGCTTTTTCTAAAGCAATATTTAAGCTTCCATTATCTGTAGATAATATAGACATCGCAAACCCTGCAACAATAACCCAAGATAAAAAGTGTGGTAAGTAAGTAATCGTTTGTACCGTTCTTTTGAACGCCATATTTTTTACTTCATTTAACATTAAAGCCAGAATGATTGGAGCAGGAAAACAAATTAAAATCTTCAATCCACTTATAATAAAAGTATTTCTCATAATTTCCATAAAACGCGGATCGGAAAAAAACATTTCAAAATGCTTCAATCCAACCCAAGCACTGCCCATCATTCCTTTAAAGATGTCATAATCCTGGAATGCCATTAAAACACCATACATCGGTATATAGTTAAAAACAAATATGAATAATAGACCCGGAATTACCATCATTTGTATATCAAATTGGCGAAAATACCTTTTGAATATACTTTTTTTCTTATTAACATGGATATTTTTTTTGACAATCTCTGACTTTACTTCCATGGCACTACCCCCTTTTAGTCTTGTCTATACAAAAAAAAGAAAACATAAATCCCTTTACATTCATGAAGTATTTATGTTCTCTCTGACGAAGATATAAGATGTATTGTATTGGTTAAGATAACTATACCAATTTACAAAATAGATTGCAATCCCTTTTTAAAATTTTGTTAAAAATAACAATTATCCATAAATATTGGTATATTTTTAGACTTTATCGCTAAAAAGCTCGATGGTTTTGAACTAACTATTGATTTGTAACCCTAGATTCTATAATATATATAAGTGTAAGAGTCCATTTTTGGAAGAAAAGGAGGTGAAAATCAAAGATAGTGCTCTTACATTTATTTTTAACTTAACAGGTATAGACTTCTAGTATTATTATCAAGAGGAGGAGAAAGAATGAGTGTTAAGACTAGTAAGATTGATTATTTTAAAATTTTGTTTATGGTTGTCGGATTATTTATTGTGTCGTTAGCCTTCACCACCATTGTCTCTGCTCATGGGTATGTAAGTAATCCCGAAAGCAGGGCACTGTTATGTGCAAATGGGGCTAATGTGGATTGTGGGGCTGTTGTGTACGAACCGCATAGCCTAGAGGGGCCAGGTAACTTTCCTGAAGCTGGCGCACCTGATGGGCAGATCGCCAGTGCTGGTGGAGTCTTTCCTAAATTAGACGAACAATCAGAAAACCGCTGGGCAAAAGTGCCGATGTCAAGTGGCGCCTTTACCTTTGAATGGACATTAACTGCTGCACACGCTTCATTCAATTGGGATTACTACATCACAAAAGTTGGATGGGATCCAAATTCTCCATTGGAACGCTCAGATTTTGAATTATTTTGTTCCTATAATGATAATGGGCAACGTCCTGATTTCACGTTAACACACGATTGTGAAATTCCACAACGATCAGGATATCATGTCATTCTCGCTTATTGGGAAGTAGCAGATACGGCAAATGGTTTCTATCAGGTCATTGACGCTAACTTTGATGGAGAGTTTGAACCTGGAAATCCTGAGGAGCCTGGTGAACCAAGTGATCCTGAACCTGAAGAACCTGGGAACACACCTGAATGGGATCCAAATGCCGTTTATTTAAACGGTGATCGAGTTTCTTATAATGGAAATGTGTATCAAGCAAAGTGGTGGACGCAAGGGGATACCCCAGGTGAAGCAGATGTTTGGGAATTGGTTAGTGGGGACACCCCTGAACAGCCGGAAGTACCTGAATGGTCTAGTACCACTACATATAATAGTGGAGACCGTGTTACCTATCAAGGTGTCTTATATGAAGCACTCTGGTGGACACTAGGTGAAGCACCAGACATAAGCGCAGTCTGGGTTGTAGTGAACTAAAACTGACATCATGCAAAATAATATAACTAATCCTCCAACGTTTATATAATTAAACTACCCCTGTTTCAGAAATATGATACAGGGGCTTTTATATAAAGTTACCTCTAAAACTAAAAATAAAATTGATAACCAAAAAAAGTTGTTAAAGGAAAAGCTTGTGTATACCATTTTTTTAAGTTAGTTCAGCAAGGAACACATCATTGCATTCCATAGCTGAACTACTTTTTTATTATCTATTAATCTTTCTTAATACTGGTGTTCCTTCAATAGGGACCGCTCCAATTGTTTTCTTATAAAACTCCACAGGCCCAGCATCACCTATGATTGCATACGCATAACCTTTAGCTTTTAATCGAAACATACTGGTCAATAACAACTGATAACCGATACCTTGATTTCTTGCAGCTTCTTTCACACCTGTTGGACCGAAAAAATTTTGAAACGTTGTATCATAGCAAGCAAAGCCTACTATTTCTTTCCCCTGAATGGCGATTAGACAGTTAGCAGGCGTACTGGAGCAAGCTACTTCACACTCACTAACCCAATCCTCGGAGAAATGCTCTCTTACCCAATTAAGCACTTTATGTTTTTCTGGTGGTATGACAGTTCTGATTTGATAGGTTTGTACGCTATCCAGTGTATCCTCTGGTAGTGAATATAAATTGACTAGCATATCTGTCATTTTCATTTCCTCCTTAACAACTTTAAACAAGTTGGCTTGATCACTTCATATCTATCTGCTAACGGCAGTAGTGTTCCATCTGGAGTAATTTTCAGTACCGTAATCATGTCACTATGTTCATTCGCAACAAAAATAAATTCACCATCAGGTGCAACCGCAAAATTGCGTGGCCATTGACCTAACGTTGATGTTTCACTATGAAACGTTAACCTGCCGTCAGTAGTCACCTGGAAAACAGCTATAGAATCCCTTCCCCTATTCAATACATAGAGGAAATATCCGTCTGGAGACAAATGAATATCTGCACAATAATTTTGTATCCCTTTATCTTCAGTGATAGTAGCGATCTCCTGAATAAGCTCAAGCTCTATATTCTCTTGATCAAAATGATAAACTGACACAGTCGAGCTGAATTCATTCGCAATATATAAGAACTTTCTATTTTGGGAAACGACTATATGGCGCGGACCCCTCTCTATTTCTAATTCAAATGTATGAACATGAAGTAAGCTTTGTTGATCGCGATTTAATTGAAGTAGTGACAAAGTATCTTGGCCTAAATCCGTCACTAAAAAAGTATCCTGATCACCTATCGGATAACAAGTATGGGGATGTGATTTCTTTTCATGCTGAACAATTGGCAGGTTTATTGCGTCACTACACGCTTCTACAGAACCATCTTTATTAATTGGGTGTAAGGAAATGGTCCCTTCTCCATAATTGGCAATCAATAAAAATTCTCCACTTTGATCGGCATGGACATAGCAAGGGCCAGACCCTTTGGTAGATACTCTGCCCAATTCTATGAGCTTCAGATCAAATGGAATTGCTACTACTACTCCACTATCGACCTCACTGACAGCATACAGAATGTCTAAATAAGGGTGAATGGCTAAAAAAGAAGGGGAATTAATCCCCTTTACCGTTGATTGCTTTTCAAATGAATGGTTTTGTGGGCTATATGCAATTAATTGTATCGCTTCGTCATCTTCTTGTCCGTAACCTCCAACGAACATTCTATAGGCGTTCATTTGAATGTTATTCATTCCTTCCGAGTAATTTTTAATAGATCGGTAATACATGAAAAAACACATTCGGAGATGCCATGCGATAATAATAACTAGACCAGCCTAAACCTGTTGTTTTGTCCAGATTAGCATTAAACGGTAACCGCTCCTGTTCTAACTCTTCAATCCTATCAATTTCACCATTCAAATAATCCATCATGCGTTCTATTGCGGTTTGTAAACGAGCTATTAATCCACCATAACGAATATCGATGACTTCCCAGCCAAAAGGCTTATTAATCGTGAACCATTGTTTTTTATGGGCATCTCGTAAAGCATGAACCTTATCAATTAGTTCTGGTAACTCTTCATTAGCTATTTGATGTAATATCTCTGTTTGCTTATTATCATAAGCTCTTTTTAATGTTAACCCGAGGGGCGCCTTTTGTGCTAATACTGCAGACAATTTCTCTGGCACATTCAAAATAAAGTCAAGCTGTACACGTTGATCACGTGACTGTTTAATCTTTTTTTCCAATTGTTGATAATGAAAAGATACTTCCTGCTCTATCCCTTCAATATGCTTATCAAATAATCCGAGAAGTACATCTTGCCATAACAAAAATTTCGATGGATTGGTTTGATCGAGGTTTCCATCTGCTACGCCTGGAATCGCATCTAAATCATTTAACTGTAAAAAAGTCTTTGCATCTAAACCCGTACAAAATTGAGTACGTTCATACCATTGCTTCTGATCAACAGTTTTTTGGAATTGATGTTCTGCATACAATTGTAAGCCTAACAACGCAGAATAGAAATTATTTTCATAACCGTCATCCCCCCATAAAGTAACAAATACATCTTCTATCCCTTCTTTCTTACATACCGTTAAAGCTGCTTCACTAGTCTGTAATGACAGTCCATAATTCGTTGCAAAGGTATTCCAAACCCAAACCCCACCTGCAAAAGCGGGTGTTTGTCCTAATTGTTTATGTTTAGTTATCAATGCCTGATAATCTTCTTGTTTCGTATGAAAATAATCCCAATACATTAGCTTGATATTCTCGGGTATTTTATTTTTCATCCCATCCGAAATTTCTGTTGACATATCATACTGATTATCCCCAGATTCGGAAGCAAGCTTCAGAAACATATCACTCCACATCATCACATCCAAGTTAAGCTCATCTGTTATCTCTTTCACCTTTCGCAAATGATCGGTCATTAACTCGAGACGATCTCGATAACCATACCTGTTTAAATAGATCCCTCTTCCTAACTCCTCTGCTTCATCCATGCCAATATGAATGCGCTGACTGCGGAATGGTTTAGTAGCTGCAGAAATCATTTTCCGTAGAAAATCATAGGTAGCATCTTGTTCCACTAATAAAACTCCTCTAGTATCCTTAAGATGGGCTGCTGCATCCCATTTCAAGAACTCTTCTAGGTGTGCAAGAGTTTGAATACATGGAATCAATTCGATACCAAAGTGATAAGCATAATCATCAAGCTCTTTTAATTCTTGCTGCGAATAACGTCCACGCATATATCCAAAGTAAGGGAATTCTTCTACCTCATACGTATCCTCCATGTAAAGCATTGCAGCGTTAAAACCCATTAATGCCATCTTGCGAATCATCCATTTAAATTGATGTACTTGCATCACAGCATTTCTAGACAGATCAAACATCGGACCGACTGTTTGAAATTGCGGGGTTTCTTTCATCATAAAGTCTTCTTTTTTAGCACTATTTTGAACAAACAGCCCAATCGCTCTGTACACATGATAAGGTTGAGCATAGTGGATAAATCCTTCACCATTGTTAAACTCAATAACCGTATCCTTACTATTACTCTTCTCTATCTTTAGAGGAACACCATGATCATTTAAAGTAAAATTAATTTCTTTCTGCAATTCTTTAATACCTGATAAAAAGGAGTGAAATTCTCCTTGTAAAAAAATATCCAAATTGATCACCTTTTTCTTCTTAATGGTAGTTTTTCCGCAATATTAACCTTTGACTGCTCCTGAAGTTGCTCCTTTTTCAAATGTTTTCTGAGCTAATAGATAGAAAATCAGCACAGGAATCACGGTCATGGTAATAGCTGCCGTCATTAAGCCGTAATCTGTTCCGTATTGTGAACTAACATTGGATAACAACACAACAATTGGCGCTACCCTTTCATGGGAAACTAATACTAATGAAGAAAACAAATCATTATAGGACCAGAGAAATACAAAAATACCTACTGTTGCAAAGGATGGCAAAGATATCGGTAAGAAAACTTTAGTAAACATCTTGAATCTTCCACAACCGTCCATTACAGATGCTTCTTCCAATTCTTTTGGGATTGTCGCCATATAACCACTAATAACTAGGATCGCAAAAGGCAGATTACCAGCAGTATGTGGAATAATCAGGGCAAGATATGTATTGACAAATTCCATTTGAATCATCATCCGGTAAACAGGAACGATTGTTGCAAATGCAGGAATTAGTAAGCTTGCGATCAACAATGCTTGTAATAAGCCTCTCAACTTAAATTGCATACGTGCCATTGCAAAGGCCGCCAAGCCACCAATAAATAATACAAGTAGCACAACTGAACCAGAAATAATGAAACTGTTCAAGTAACTTCTACCTATGTTGACGGTTTCAAACGCATTGACATAATTTTGGATAGTTGGATCCGCTGGAATTTTAAATGTATCTGTAATAATCTCGCGGGAATCCTTAAAAGAATTCAAAAATACCCATGCTAAAGGAAAAATGGTGGTCATTGACCATAATGTGAGCACCACATAAATAAAAATTTTGCCAATTTTTGATTGAGAAAAATACCTTTCCTGAAACCTTTCCCAAAATGTTAAACGTTCCTGTGTATGAGTATGCAAAGGAGAACACCTCTTTTCCTTTTAGTATGTTACTTCTTCTCTCTGTAATAATTTGTTCGTAATAAATGCTAAACTTAGACCTAACACTACGATTATCACTGCTATAGTAGCCCCGTATCCCATTGCTGTATCTTCGAATGCTTTCTGATACATATAGGTTCCTAGTACTTCAGAGGAGCTTCCAGGTCCACCTCTTGTAATAATGTAGACGAGCTCGAATATCTTTAACGTACCGGTTATCGCCAACACAATACATGTTTTCAAATCACTGACAATCAACGGAATCGTTAGTTTAAACATTTTTTGCATGCCAGTAACCCCTTCTAACTCAGCCGCTTCATAAAAATCATTTGGAATTTTTTGAATAGCCGTTAATAAAATAACAAAGTAAAAACCAACATAGTTCCAAATCGTTGGTATAGCAACCATATATAACGACGATTGCTCTGTTAACCACAAAATTCTTTCAAATCCTAGGTTTACAAGAATTTCATTGAGCAAACCATTTCTGTAGTTATAAATTAACGTAAATAACAAACCGATTGCAGCACCAGAAATAACAATTGGAAAGAAAAAAGTCGTCCGATAAAAACCGGCCCCTTTCGTAATCGCATTGACCATTATTGCAAGAATGAGTGCAATCCCAACCTGAAAAACCGTTACATAAAGCATTAATTCCAATGAATTGAATAGAGCTTCTCTGGCAATCTCATCATTCCATAGCCGGACATAGTTATCCAATCCAATATAGGTAGAGTTAAAAAAACCATCCGTTCTATAAAAACTTTGAAGAATATTTTCTATAAATGGATAATATAGAAAGATCCCTGTTATAAGAAAAGCAGGTGTGAGAAAAAGAAAAATATACAGCTTATCACCCTTCATAACATCCTCCCTCCCAGATCAGCAATGAGGCTGTACCTGCAAGCAGGACAACCTCACATCGCTTATCTAGTTATCTATTATTCTTCCATTTCTGCTGCTTCCTGTAATACTTGCTCTCCAGTCTTATTACCACTCACAATATCAGGAACACTTGTACGTATGTGAGTAAAAGATTCAGGATAAATACGGTCGTTAATCGGTAATGCAACAGCTGGCGCATCACTTATTAATTGATGTCCTGCCTCCAAATATGGAGGTAAATCTTCTAAAGCACCTTTAGCAGGGGGCTGGCCAGTTGCTCCTGCAATCCGAACAATAATTTCTTCAGAAGTCAAGTAATTAAATAAGGCAACAACTGCTTCGTGCTTGTCTTCATCTTCATAAGATTTCGTACTGATAAACCATCCCTGAGACGCACCGCCGACGATCTCACCAGTCTCACCATCATCTGCATAAACAGGCATTGGTAGTACCGTCACATCTTCACCCATACCTGCTTCTTCCAATTGCCCCCAGAACCAAGAACCTTCAAATAACATCGCTGCTTGCTCTTGTTTAAACAACTCCTGTGCCATTGCTAAATCTATTGTTGCTGCATCAGGTGTAAAAGCTCCCATATCAGCATGCTTCTTAATATTATCCAAAGCTTCAGCCCAGGCAGGATTTTGATCCGCCAATTCGGCTGTGTAATTTTCCATGCCGCCAGAGGCTAGTACATAGTGCTCTATTACATAATAAGAATCCTCGGTTGAAGCAGCGATTGGAACGATATCTGTTTCCGCAAATGCTTCGATTGCTGCTTCGTACTGCTCCCAAGTAGTTGGTAATTCAATACCGTGTTCTTCAAACAATTTTGAATTAACGAATAAACCTTCATAAAAGCCAGATTGGGGTGCGGCATAAATGTTACCGTCACTATGTCTTTGTTGTTCAAGCATGGAGTTAAACCCAGATAAATCAATATCTTCAGCTTCTTCGAGATTGACTACCTTACCTTCTGCAATAATCCCTTCTGCATCGATTGTATTAAAGTAGAACATAATATCTGGTTCGTTATCAGAAGAGAAATCAGTATTTACTTTAGTTCGGATTGTACCAGCATCTGCTGATTGTGAATCGTTTTCAATAGTTACATGTGGATGTTCGTTGACAAAATCGTCTAATACTTCCTGAAATACTTCTCCTGCAGGGTCCGTACCTGCCATTGTCGTAACTACTCGTAAATTGACTTCTTCTCCACCTGTCTCTTCAGTAGTGTCTGTCGGAGTTGAATCTGTTTCATCATTAGAGCATGCTACTAAGCTTATTAACACAAACAAAAACAATAGACTCCATTTAAATTGTTTCAACCTAACTACCCCTTTTCTTTTATTATCACCAACAACTTATGTACAGTTGTCTATACCTAAATATAGCTTTATGGTATAGAAATGTCAATACCTTTTCTAGTATTCTGTCATATTTATAAATAATAGAAACAAAAAGGTTAGAATTATTTACAAACTAATGTATGTATGCTCTTAATAAAGATGTTATATTAGTTTCTGTTCCATTCAACCACTTGATACCTTACAGCTCATCACCATGTATATACCACTAAAAACCCTAATAAATAAGTAGTTACCTGCTTTTCTTCATAAAACATCTTGTAATTTACACTTAGGTATAGACAACCATACTTTAAACTGTTATTCTATCATTAACAACTTCTTTTTAAAGGTGTGGTCATAATTGGAGAAAACTAAAATAATCATTAAAAACATTGATATATATGGAGAAAACAAAACCTTGAACAATGGATACATTAAAATCAAGGGGCATATCATCGAAGAAATTGGTGTGTTGGAGCAATTACAATTAGATGATGAGTACCAAATCCTTGATTATTCTACTAAAAAGGTGAAGGCAATTCCCGGGTTAATTGATGTTCACATCCACGGGGCAAATGGGGCCGATGTGATGGACGGTACCAAACATGCCTTACAAACAATGGTGGATACGTTACCGAAAGAAGGAACAACTTCTTTTTTGGCAACTACCATGAGCCAAAGTAACGAACAAATTGAAAAAGCGATTAAAAATGTCGCCTCTTTTATGGATCAGCAGCAGTCAGGAGAAGCTGAGATTATCGGCATTCATTTAGAAGGGCCTTTCATCAATGTTAAGCGTAAGGGTGCACAGGCTGCAAAACATATTAAAAAACCGGATATCTCCCTTTTTCAAAAGTGGAATCAATTAGCTAACAAACAAATAAAATTGGTTACACTAGCACCAGAAGTGAATGGTGGAATGGAATTTGTTCACTTTTTAAAAAGTCAAGGTATTATTGCATCAGCAGGGCATACTGATGCTACTGCGCAAGAAATCAAGACAGCTATTAAATATGGCTTATCTCATATTACACATTTATATAACCAGATGCGCGGATTTCACCATCGGGAACCAGGAGTAGTTGGTGCTTCTTGGCTTCATAAGGAACTGATGGTTGAAATGATAGCTGACGGTGTTCATTCATCACCTGAAGCTATCCGAACAGCTTATGAACTAAAAGGAAAAGATAAACTGCTTTTAATAACCGATGCAATGAGGGCAAAATGCTTGCATGATGGTCAATATGAATTAGGTGGTCAAAAAGTAAATGTGGTTGAACAAAAAGCCAGACTGGTTGATGGCACACTAGCAGGCAGTACATTAAAACTGGGTGATGCACTAAAAAATATCATAGAATTTAGTGGATGTTCTTTTGAAGAGGCGATTGCGATGACATCAGCAAATGCCGCAAAAGAATTAGGTATGATCAATCGAAAAGGTTCCATTGCAGAAAAGAAGGATGCTGACATTGTTCTATTAGATGAACAGAATGATATCATTCTCACAATTTGTAGAGGAGAAATCGCCTACGAAAGGAAGTAACGTTAGATGAAAGTAATTCGTACATCCAATTATCAAGAAATGAGTAAGATAGCAGCTAACATTATTCTCAATAGAATTCATTCCAACCCAGCTATTACACTTGGATTAGCTACAGGTGGAACTCCCATCCGAACATATGCTTATTTAGTGCAGGATTACCAAGAGCGACATACTACTTACAGCCATGTAACTACCTTTAATTTAGATGAATATATCGGGGTCGCGAGGAATGATCCGAATAGCTATTACTATTATATGCACAAGCATTTATTTAGCAAAGTGAACATTCCTGAAGATCAGATTTTTATTCCTAATGGGCTAGCGGAAGATCTGGAAGCAGAGTGTATCGCATATGAGCAAAATATACAAGAACACAATGGAATTGATTTACAATTATTAGGTCTAGGGAAAAACGGACATATCGGGTTTAATGAACCCGGCACGGCATTTTCACAACACACACATGTCGTATCCTTAACGCCATCTACCATTCAGGCAAATGCACGTTTTTTCCGCTCACCTGAAGAAGTTCCTAAAAAGGCGATTACAATGGGAATTGGTTCGATCATGAAGAGCAAGGAAATATTACTGCTTGTTTCCGGAAAAGAAAAACAGCCGGCATTACACGAACTTCTACATGGTAAAATAGATGAGCAATTTCCAGCATCTATTCTGAACAATCATGAAAATGTTACCATCATTGCAGATGAAGATGCTATAATGAATACTGATATTTACTAAAATGACCATGTACATCAAGTAATGAAGATTCTTGCTCATCAATGAAATGATGAACTACACCTTCCAATACTATATATTATTACAGAAAGGAGATAGTCCAATGATAGATAAGCAATCGCCAATTCCTATTTATCATCAATTAGAGGAACAAATAAAAGCAAAAATAGAAAATGGTGAATACAAGCCAGGTGATGCATTACCCTCTGAGCGAGAATATGCGGAACAACTAAATATCAGTAGAATGACCGTGCGACAAGCAATTACCAATTTAGTGAATGAACGCTATTTACACCGTATAAAAGGGAAAGGCACGTTTATAACCGAACAAAAATTAGAACAGAATTTAAATGGACTTACAAGTTTCACCGAAGACATGAAAGCACGCGGAATGCAGCCTGGGAGCAAATTAATTAATTTTGAAATCCTGCCGGCCAATCAAAGCTTAGCTGAGCAGCTTCATATACCAGAGCATGCGCCAATTTATGAGATAAAACGTATACGTTTAGCAGAAAATATTCCCATGGCACTTGAAAGAACGTACATTTCTGCAAACCTCATTAAAGGCTTGACTGATAATATTGTCCAGAAGTCCATCTATCAATATATCGAGAGTGAATTAGGCCTGAAAATAGGTAAAGCAAGTCAGATATTCGAAGCAACTATCGCCAACGAAGAAGAAATTGAATATCTGGAAATCCCAGAGCAGTCACCTGTCCTATTTATGAAAAGAACAACACAATTAGAAAATGGTACTACATTTGAAGTGGTTAAATCTTCTTATCGTGCTGATCGATACAAATTCATGCTTGATCTAGAACGTTAATAAGGAGCGTCATATATGGTCAAAACAGTTACAGAAGCGACAAATCAAAAATCGCTTTCCATTGATGAAATGGAAGCTATCGATATCGTCACTCTAATGCTGGAAGAAGATCTGCATATTCAAGAAGGAATTCGAAAATCATTAACAGCTATTGCAGAAGCAGTCGATCTAATAGTAGACAAATGGCAAGATGGAGGACGTGTTTTTGTAGCAGGTGCTGGAACGAGTGGGCGAATCGGAGTATTAGATGCAGTGGAACTTGGTCCGACATTTTCAATTGATCCTGACCGCTGGATCGCGTTTGTTGCAGGCGGCAAAAACGCAATGTGGGAACCACTTGAGCAACACGAAGATAGCGTTTCAGATATCACCCAAGAATTAGAAGATCATCACTTTAATAAAAACGACGTACTAATTGCTATTAGTGCGAGTGGTACAACGCCTTATTCCTTATCTGCTCTTTCCTATGCAAAAGAAAAACAGGCTGCCTCGATCTCGATAAGCTGTAATCATCAAACAGTATCAAGTGAGATAAGTGATGTTGGAATCGAGTTAATTGTAGGTCCTGAAGTGATCAGGGGCTCTACTAGACTAAAAGCTGGAACCGCTCAAAAAATAGCGATCAATATGATTTCGACTGCTACCATGATTAAGCTTGGCAAAGTGTATCAAAATGAAATGATAAACATGCAGCTTATCAATAAAAAATTAGTAAAACGGGCTGAGACAATGTTAATGCAATTAACTAATCTTAATGATCAAGAAGTGAAAAAAATAATGGACGAAACAAACAATGATCTAAAACTCTCCTTAATCATTGCTAAAACAGGTTGCAACATATATGACGCCGAATCCTACCTAGCTAAAGCAAACAATCACGTAAAAAAAGCAATTCAGCTATATGAATTAGATCAGAAAGACAGTGGAAATTCACCCGAAACGACTAATGTAAATAACATCATTACTTCACAAAAGGGATAGGTTTCGCTATAATAGAGTAATAATAAAGTACATAAGGAACGAAGACAGGTTTTAAAAAAGGAGGATCCTCATGGGTATCGCATTAATAATCGGTGTTTGTATTACATTTCTTGTAGCTATCTTCGCCGCTGGATACGAGGCAAAGCAATAAGTAAAAAGGCTTGCTCTTAAGTAGTAGAGCAAGCCTTTTTCGTGCTCAAACAATATACTGTTGGCCGACAGCTGCTATCGATATTGGACCGTTGTATATTCTTTTCGCCTCATCTAATATGTTATGAATGTTGCCGAAATGAGGTAAATGAGTAAGCGTTAACTGTTTCACTTTTGCTTGTTCAGCTAGCATTCCTGCCTCTCGACCACTCATATGTCCAGGGATTTTCCCTTCATATTCCTGATAGAGATTAGCCTCAGAAACTAATAAATCCGCATTCTTTGCAAACGGGACAAGTGATTCCTCCCAAGCTGTATCTGCCGTAAATACGACACCTTTTCCTTTTGCCTCCAAACGCACAGCTAAACAATAAACAGGATGATCTGTTTTAGTTGTCTTAATCGTAAAAGGGCCTATTTGGGACATCTCCGTTAAATTATAAGCTCTCGTATGCTCTTTATAAGTTAGAGAACGGAACTGTTCATCTTGGTCATGCGCATATATGTCTAAAGTTTTAGGGTGCTCAGCTAATTGATTTTGAATTAATTTTGCGTAATGCAGTGCACCCACATCTGCAATATGATCATGATGATAATGCGTAATAATCACTGCATCCAATTGCTGAATGGAAAGGTAATTTTGTAATGAAGCAAGTACACCACTACCACAATCTAATAAAAGATGAAAGCCGTCTTCTTCGATCAAAAAAGAAGATGTAGCACTATTCGCTTTCGGATAACCTCCCCAAATGCCTAGAGGAATAATTTTCATATTCTCTCACCTCCTCACAATTTATGTTTAATTGCCTTGATGAAGGACTGTTTTCTTGGGATTCATCCTTTTTTGTCCTTCATTGCCTTGATGAAGGACTGTTTTCTTGGGATTCATCCTTTTTTGTCCTTCATTGCCTTGATGAAGGACTGTTTTCTTGGAATTCGCCATTTTTTGTCCTTCATTGCTCTGATGAAGGACAGTTTTCTTGGGATTTATCCTTTTTTGTCCTTCATTGCTTTGATGAGGGACAGTTTTCTTGGGATTCATCCTTTTTTGTCCTTTGCACTTTGCTAAATATATAAAAAAGCCACTACAACCTTAGTGGCTTAACTATACTAATTTTCGTCCTAATTATCAAAAGTTACCTTTATCTGCTTCACCTGCATTTTTATTGGCTAATTCTCTATCTTTCGCCATTTCTGCTACTGATTTAACTTTTAATCTTGCTGCTCCCTGATAATCTTTTGTCGGTATTCGCTCTTCTTCTGCCAATCTTTTTTCTGCCTCAATGATCCTTTCTTTATATTGTGGTAGCCATTTCTTTTGGGCAATTAACATTTCGTCTGTCATTTGCCAGATTTCCCTCGGGTTACAAACAGCACCGACTAGCGGATCCAACATCATCGCTTGACGTAATAAATAGTCATCTCCATGAACTGCTGCTTCTACTGCTAAACGCTGTACGGAAATACTCACATTACAGACAGCAGCTGGTCCTAATGGCAAATTCCCTACATATGGCATATTGATTCCATTTCGGTCAACATAACCTGGTGCTTCTATGATCGCATCGTCAGGTAAATTTGAAATAATGCCATTATTCACTCGATTAAAATGACCTCGATATACACGTCCAGTTTCCAAGCCCTCTAAAATATAGGAGCCATGTTCTTCGCCACGGTTTTCTTCTTTATATTCATAAGCTGGTTCCTTCAACCAATTCGGAAAATCTGTCTCAAACCAATTACGTCCCTCGGTACAAACACGTAAATATCCACCTGTTTCCCCGTTTATCCAACTGCTTAAATCAATCCACTCATTAATTTCCTCTGGACGCTTGCGATACCATGGCACATATTCACTCAAATGCCCATTAGACTCGGTACTGAAATATCCGAAACGGCGGAGCATGTCAATTCTTACTTTTTCCGTATTTTTATATTCGGGATGATTTTCAAATGCTTCTAATAAATCTCCCGTTCGATCTATTCCATTTGTTTTCACTTCGATATACCATGTCTGATGGTTAATACCAGCGCAAATAATATCAACCTCTTCTTTTTTCTTCCCTAACACTTGCGCAATTTGCTTATGTCCGTTTTGTACACCATGACAAAGACCAATTGTATTAACTCCTCCATACTTATTGCAGGCCCATGTTAACATTGCCATCGGGTTGGCATAATTTAAGAGCAATACATTTGGATCTGCGACTTCCCGAATGTCTTTACAAATTTCTAACATTTCAGCAATACCGCGTTGACCATACATTATCCCACCGGCACTTAATGTATCTCCTACACATTGGTCAACACCATATTTTAACGGAATCTCAACATCGTGTTTGAATGCTTCCAATCCGCCAATCCTGACAACATTAAAGATATATTTCGCATCTGCTAATGCCCTTCTTCGATCTAATGTAGCCTCAATTGTAATAGGTAGGCCATTTTCTTCAATATCGCGCTGGCACAACTGTGTTACCATTTCTAAGTTTTTCTGATTGATATCGGTAAAAGCTACCTCTATCTCTCGAAACTCTTGTACAGATAAAATATCGCGTAGCAACCCTCTCGTAAAACCAATACTCCCTGCTCCGATAAAAGCAATTTTGAATGACACCTCATTACCTCCTTTTTGTCTCTAAAGGCATCTTATCACGAAAGAATTGTAAGCGATTTAAAAATAATCGTTTCTTGCTGTAATTATGTGTAAAATCCTAGCTTTTATATTTCTCGAAAGTGGTTGCGGTAGGCTGATGGTGATAATCCTGTTTCCTTTTTAAACAAATTACTAAAATATTGACTCGTATTTACCCCGACATAATTCGAAATTTCCGTAACAGGAATTTCGGTATGGACTAGTAGCATTTTTGCTTTATCAAGGCGTACTTTTGTAATATATTGATTAATTGTCATTCCTTGTGATTGTCTAAAAATTTTATGTAAATAACTTGGATGAAGATGTGTGATGCGTGCAAGCCTTTCTATCTTTAAATCTGTGTCATAATGTTCATGGATATAGGTCAGTGCTTTTTTTATATGCTGATTATCTGCTTGATCATTGTATTCAAGGCGGTTGCGATCTATCCACAGTAATAATTGAATCATTAAGTTATCAATCAATAGCTGATTGCTTGCTGACTGATGATCTAATTCCAGTGCGAGATGCCGTAATGTCACATACACCGCTTCATCATCTTTCAGTAAAAAATACCGCTCATCTAGATCAAATAAAGCTTTTAATGATGGATGTGTTTGAAATAACCGATCCATGGACATGTATGGAATAGCCTTATTGCTATCAAGGATAAATTCAATATTTAACATGCGGCAAGGATGATCCTTATCAATCATTAAACGATGCGGAACATTACTCTGAATAAAAATGTACTGACCTTTTCGCATATGAACAATCCGCTCATCGATTTCAATTTGGCATTTGCCATCAATAACATACATTATCTCCATCGCAGAATGTTGATGTGACTCCATCTCGAACTCATGCCAACGTTTATAATAATAGGCGACAGCCTTAGGAAATCGTTCCATGCCCTTTCTTTCCTCCTTAAATCAAAAAAGCTAGAAGTTACACCCTCCTAACTTTTTCACACTCTCCATTTACGTACTTCCGTTATTTTCTCATCAAAAAAGGCAAGCACATCGTCTATCTCTTGTTTTAATAATGTTAAATCTGTTGAAAGCCAACGGATAAGAATACCTTTACCATCGATATCTGTCATTCCTGCACGGTGGTGCTTCGCTTGGGATAACCGTTGCTGCACATCCCATTCATCAAAAGGGGGATTCGGTGAAATATACCATATGGAGGCGACAAACGGAAATGATTCTGTCATCCCGTGATGAGCAAGCATCTCCTCACTTCCGTCAAATTGTACTGGATCATAGGTCAGGCATTGTTCGTCCGACCAGATTTCCATTATGGAAAAGTAATGATAATTGGAAACATGCTCTAAATGGACAATTTCCGTCCAGATAAACTCGGCATCTCCTGTGACATTCACTTTGATATGCTGATTAATGTCACTGTTATCGCCGGGGATAATTTCACGTTTATCAACAAACAATAACGCTTCTTCTTCAATATGACAGTTACATTCAAGAGAGTGTTGTTGTACACCAGTTATTTTGGTATCATTGTTGATTAATTTAATATTAGAAGCTTTTTTCACTGTAAAATCAATCTCTATTGGAGTTGTTGATTGATTGAGCCCATTGATTTCATAATTAGTAAATACTCGATGGCTTTGTTCTGCTTTTTCTATTTTCAAAGGTTGATCACCCTTATAATCAAGGAGATTTACCTTCTGAAATCGTGCTTGTAATTGCTTTTTTGAATCCATCTTTACCTCCATTACGATATAAATAATTTGGATAAAAGATATTTATGCTGCATGGCGGATATTTCCATACCGATCGCACTATTATGCATATCCTTGAATTGTAATGTCATCGCTATTTCTGCTGCCAGATCCACTTCAGATAATATTTTTAACGTTACTTGTTCTGCATCCTTTGGCGCTAATGGGATCGCCCTTACGGCATGCTGGACAAGATTTGTTAACGAAAAATACAAATAAGTTTGAATCGTAGCGAACAGATCAAATCCTTGTTCATACGCATAAAGGCTATAGACGATTACGTAATGATTTAATGACTCTTTATCCTTTATTTCCTCTGACCACTTGGAAAGAATTGGTGATGCTTGAATAGACAGCAGCCTATCCAAGAAACGATTGCCAGCTTGGCGGCTTGTCTTCTTTAATTCAAGCACGTTTTTTCTGGCATTATAGATGTTGGCTAAATATATTACTTGCTTCCAGTCGTTTTTCTTCAGTTTTAAAAATAACTCTTTAATGATGATAGCGTCATTATATAACAAATGACTTCCTATATAACTATGGCAAAAGGAAGCCAGATCTTCCTTTGTATTAATCTGCTTGGATCGGATATACATTTCCATACCAATTGCATGTGCGACTTGACTTTTTAAGAAAGATGAATGGTGCATATGTAATAAATGTAATAGATTTTGCTTACTCTTGTTACTCATCCAATCCCTCCATATCTTCTATATATTATATCATACTACCAGGCGAGGATTGATAATATCTTTCGATTGATTTGTTGCTAAATGTAGATCAAATATTAGCATAGCTTTCTCATTAGGATAAATCAGCTAAGAACTGAGTATCATGATCTCTTAAAGTAGCACAACTAAGCATTTAATGAACATTTCTAATTATTTCCACAAAAAAATATTGATTCCTTTTACCTATTTATTTATACTAATAGTAACAACATCATTAAAAATGGTATTATACTCATAGGATAAGGAGATTAAAGACATGGAGATAATCCAATCTATGAAACTCAAGAACACCCAGCAAAAAAATACATTAATGTTAATTATTATTGCAATCACTATGATTGTAGGTGTGGTACTAACTGTTTTAACTAATGAATATGTAACATCGATTATCTACGGTAGTGAATTACTATTAGTTGTTATCCTTTATATCGTTTTTCAAAAAGTATTAAAAAGGCCTTACATATTACCCTATTTACTGGTAATTGTCTTTTTTGGAACAAACCTTGTTTTTATCGCCTTAGAGGGTGCAAGTTATACCGTCTTTTTGATAGTCATTTTTTTGAGCATTTTTGCTGCCATTCAAATGCATCACAAAATCTATTATACCGGATTGGTGATCGGATTAGTCGTATTAATATTTAATTACTTTGCTATGGATAAATCGAATGAAGTGATGATGCAGTTATTTCTATATTCTTTACTTTTATTTTTATTAACTGCAATCGTGTTTCACATTATCATCAAATTATCAAACAGCCAGATGAAACAGCTAGCTGATCTATTACAAGCTTCTGAGCAAGATAGTATCCAAAAAGCACATCAGAGACAGGTAGTCGAAGATTCCGTAAGTAATATTCTCCAAAAAATCGAACAAGTAAATGACCAGCTTCAAGACAATGTAAAAACACAAAATGACCTTAATGCTACCATTCATGAGATCTCACAAGCAAGTCAATCACAGGCAGAGCAGATTTCTGGTATTTCAAGTGCCACCAATGATACACGCCAAAATATTGATCTCGTAGAACAAACCTCTCAACAATTGTATCAAGAGGCTACACAAGCAAGTGAATTAACATTAGCTGGTAAAGAAAAAATGGACATTTTAAATGAAAATAACCGGATTTTAGAGGAGACGATTGGTGCTTTAAGCAGAACATTTGCTGAATTAACGGATAAGATCAAAGAAACGAATGGATTTGCTGACAATATAAAAGAAATTACAGAACAAACGAATTTACTTGCCTTAAATGCATCGATTGAAGCAGCTCGTGCTGGCGAAGCAGGTAAAGGATTTGCCGTTGTAGCTGATGAAATAAGAAAACTAGCAGATTTAACTGGAGAGACTACCGAAAAAATCACTGGAAATCTATCTTCTTTAAATGAAACAAATGAATCTGCTGTTGCACAAATGGATAAAAGCATGCAAAATTTTGTGGTCGGAATGGATACATCTAATGAAGTAACTGGATACTTTGACAAGCTTACTACGACAATGGGAACATTAAATAATGCATTGCAGAACTTTTTACAATTAGCAAAAGAAGTACAGGAACAATCTAACGGTGTGGATGCATCTACTAATGATTTGGCAGCTATTATTGAAGAAGCTTCTGCCAGTTTAGAAGAAATGAGTGCAACGATAACCACATTAACCGAAAGTAATCAAAATCTTGCTGAATTATTAGACGAAGCAGTCGAAGATTCAGAAAAATTAAAGCAACAGTTTTAGGGATTATCAAAAATAGATTGGACATAATCTATTTCCCTATCCTCAAATACGAACGAAGCAATAAGTATTATTGTGCAATATAGGCACACTGTTCACTAACGTAAGTTTTTATGATATCGAGTGCAAAGCACCCGCTCCGGCTGACCGTTTCGCGTTCCGAGGGGCATGCTCTTCAGCTAACTTTTGCAAAGAAGATCACTTTACAAAAGTGGATCTTCAGATCATGCTAATCCCTCAGGAGTCGAAACGGTCGGCCTGCGCTATTTTAGAAGCTACAACAAATGTGAGAAACAATCTATTCGCTACGGTCGAAACTAGCTATCATCAAAATAATAAGTATCCATCCTAACTGTACTAAATAGTGTGGAACACCTCTCTAGCGTAGGTGTCCGCTTTCACTCCTACGGGATGTTTTTATCCGAAGGTCCACTTTGATAAGTGTTCTTTACTTACCAAAGTTAGCTGAGGAGAAAAACCCGTGGAAAGGAAAGTGGACAGCCGGAGCGATGGTTACGCAAAGATAACCTCTCAAAATTACTACGAAACAAAATAAGTTAGTACGTAAGTTATTCCTCATAAATACGAAAATCGAAACGGTTTCATGGTCTATTTGAATAATCGTTTCGATTTTTGTAACGATAACTTCTTTTCCCAGCTTTTTTGAAGATTACTATATTATCTTTCGAAATAGCAGTAGTTAATATATTCTCCAGATTTCTTTCTCTTTCTTTCACTGCTTCCTCTCAAAAATTGTGCTATATTAATTGGGAAGGAGTGAATTGCATGACAAAGATTCTAATTGTCGAAGATGAAGAAAAGCTTGCGCGTGTATTGGAATTGGAATTAGGTTATGAAGATTATCAGACTACTGTGGCAACTGACGGGCAAACAGCTTTTCAACTTTTACAGGAAAACCAGTATGATCTCGTTTTATTAGACATTATGCTACCTGGGATAAGCGGGCTTGAAATTCTCAGACGATATCGAAGAACAAACACAACTACACCAATTCTTTTATTAACAGCACGAGATGAAGTACATGATAAAGTTTCAGGTCTAGACTTAGGTGCCAATGATTATATAACAAAACCATTTCAAATAGAAGAGTTACTTGCAAGAGTTCGCGCACAGCTTCGTCAGGCAGCACCTATTCATTCACAGCCTGAACAACAACTGACATATCAGGATTTATCGATTGATCTTCAATCCCGTGATGTGACAAGAGGGGAAGAAACAATTGAACTCACGCCTCGTGAGTATGATCTGTTAACCTTTTTACTTAAAAATAAAAACCAAGTCTTCACTCGTGATCAATTATTAGATAAAGTATGGGGATTTGATTACGTCGGGGATACGAATGTTGTCGATGTCTATATCCGTTACATTCGTAACAAAATAGATAAACCGTTCCAAAAGGAAACCATTCTAACCGTTCGAGGTGTTGGTTACACGATAAAGGATGTAAAATAATGAAATTACGAACAAAAGTACAGCTTTTTTTAAGTGGATTTATGGTTCTCGTTATTTTAGTTATTAACAGTGCTATATATATGTTATATGAAGAGCGAGTCAGTGATAATGAAATGAACCGGGTCAAAGCAGATGCAGAAAGCATTATGGAGGCAATTGTTCAAAGCACAACAGTTGATATCGAACAGGACGAACTACTTAAAGCATTTCTCCCTGCCAATGGTATTATTCGAATTATTGATGAGAATGGGAATCCTATTCACCATGTTTCCCGGGAGGATCAGTTTTACAATTGGCCATTTTCCTATACGCAATCTGAACAAACCCGAATAGCTAGAGATCAAAATAAGACTCCATATGTTCAAGTATCGGCTCCTATCATTTGGGAAGATGGATCAATTGTGACATTACAGGTTAGTGAAGCACTCTATTCGATGGATAATTCATTAAATACCCTTCGCCTAGTATTATTTCTTACTGCAGGCGTAATGCTAGTTCCTGCATTACTAGCTGGATATTTTTTATCCCGGTATATTACTAACCCGGTACAATCATTAACATTAGAAATGAAAGAAAATCCGAAAAACGGGAAATGGGAGAAGCTGACGATTAACAGAAAAAACAATGATGAGATCAGCGACATGCAGCTAGCCTATAATGAAATGATCGATCGGATTGAGGAAAACAGAAAGAAGCAAGAGCGTTTTGTTTCTGATGCTTCCCATGAACTACGCACCCCAATTTCTGTTATTAAAAGCTATGCAGAACTATTAATACGTCGTGGAAAAGATAAACCAGAAATTTTTGATGAGGCAACAGATGCCATCCTTTCTGAATCTGATCGTATGCAACATTTAACCGAGCAAATGCTTATCTTAGCAAAAAATGAAGATCAAGAAAATATCATATTTGAGCAGGTCAATATTAGTCAGATTATTCGTGATGTCGTTCGGTCATTATCTACTGCTTATCAGCGTGAAATTAAGCTTTATCAGGATACAGATCAGGACACCACTATTAGCGCAGACCAGAGGAAAATTCATCAGGCTATCTATATTTTGGTTGATAATGCATGTAAATATAGTGAAGACATCGTGATCGTGCGGATACAAGAAAATCAGCAACAATTGATTATCGATGTTATCGATAAAGGTGAAGGATTATCCGAAAAAGACCAAGAGCATATTTTTGATCGATTTTATCGTGTTGACAAAGCACGTAGCCGAAAAGCCGGAGGTACTGGACTCGGTCTAGCTATTTGTCATCAAATTGTTACCGCACATGGTGGCAGTATTGCCATTAAGAGTCAAGTAAATCATGGATCAACCTTTACACTCCAATTACCTGTATAAGAGTACGCTTTTACTTTTTCTCATGAAATTCTCATTTTTCTCTCATTCTCTGCTCATCCTTATAGGATAAACTGTATATAACAACGAACAAGGAGAGATCATGGATGAAAATTAAAACTTTCTTTATGATATTAACCGTTTTTATCATTATTGGTGGCGGATTGGCCATTTATAACTTTACCTCTAGCCCTGCCAGTGCCTATTTATCAAAGGAAGAAGCAGAAGAAAAAATCGCCAACCAGTTCTCTGGTGAGATTACCGAATTAGAATTGGAAGAAGAAAATAACCAAAAAGTATATGAAGTAGAAATCAAGGGAACTGATCGCGATTATGAATTAAAAATCGATGCGGAAACGGGAGAAATTTTACTATTAAACGAAAAAAACGTAACACAAAAAAATGAGGATACGACAAATGATCGTGATAATGTAGACCAACAAGAAAAGCATACTGCGAAAGAGGATGATCATGAAACGGAGCAACAAGCTGATCACTCCAATAACACGTTAATCTCTGCTGAAGAAGCAAGAACGATTGCTACAAACGAATATCCAGGGTCGATAACAGATTTTGAACTCGATGAAGATGATGGCAGATACCAATATGAAATTGAAATAAAAACAGACAACGGTGAAGTTGATTTAGAAATTGATGCTTACACCGGTTCCATTATTTCTATTTCTAAAGATGATTTCGATGATGACTAAAAAAAAATGATGTCCTCATCATAGCATGATGAAGGCATCATTTCAGTTAATCTTTAATCTTTCCTCCCTAAATGATAATGGACATAATTCGAGATCCTTTATCACGGAACAAACACAATAAATAAGAAATAAACTATTAACAAATAAACAAGTGAGCTAACAAATAGAAGATTAGCCCACTTTTTAATGGAGGACGTTTTAAATCCTGTTATTCCAATTGCTAGCCAGCTAAGATTCAAGATTGTTAGGAGAATATAAAACAAGCGACTAAATCCGGCTAGTAATAATGGTATCAATAATAACAGCGCCATATAAAGAACCGTACGGCGAATTGTAATCTGATAACCACGAATAATTGGTAACATTTGTAGCCCAGAACGAGCATAATCATCATATTTGCGAATAGCAATTGCATACGTATGCGGCATTTGCCAAAGGAACATGATCAGAAATAAGCTTATTGGGATTGCATGAAATGTAGAATCTATTACAGCCCATCCCATCATCGGCGTAACGGCACCTGACAAACTGCCAATATGGGTGTTCCAAGTAACCCTTCGTTTCGTCCATATCGTATAAACGACAACATACGTATACCAACCAATAAAGCCGTAAAGGGCAACCTCTAAATTAATGAAAAATAATAGCATTTGACCGATGAAACTTAGCATTATCCCCATCACCAAAATAGTGCGTAATGGTATAGAACCTGTAACAGTCGGACGGTTTTTAGTACGCTCCATCAGCTTATCTACATCAGCTTCCAGCCAATTATTTAATGTTAAAGCACCAGCTACGAGCATCATAGCTCCTGCCAGCAGCAAAATAAAATCTAACCAGTAATTTTCAAAAGCAATGTTATGATACCGTGCTGCAATCATAAACCCAAGTACAGCTGGTAACACATTGGCTATTAATACAAACCTTTTAAACAAATATTTTAATTCTGTCAACACACTAACCATTCAATGAACCCCTTAAAGTTTCTTTATATAAATTTGCCAGCTTGAGCCTGTACCAATATTGTGAGCCTTAGCAAATGATCCTTGATTAATCGCCACTGCCATATTATCCAAAGAATTCACATATAATACGGGTTCACCGATTTGGATATCAGCAAAAGAGCGACCAAAGGTCATTTTATTTCGATAAACTCTTCTTGCATTATGAATAATCTCTATTTCTACTCCTTCCCCGTACTCAATATTTAATGCCAGAAAAAGCTGCCTACTAATATTAGTCCACAAATTACCGAAACGAATATCCAATATATCAATTGTCCCGCTAATCGTTTGTTCCTCAAGCTTCGGTTCATAAAACGGCAAACGAACAATTTCCTCTATGGCTAATTCTGGCCCTACCTGATCAAAAGCAATCACGCCAGCAGCTAATCGAGCACCTGTGTATGCGTAGATATCTCTTCCATGAAAGGTATGAGAAGCTCCAGATTTAGGTAAACGATTGATTTCTTCATCAATTTCTCTAATTTGTTTAATCCCAATTTTATAATAAATATGCGTTAAGGTACCATTATCTGGTGTTACAATAAATTGATTACTTTTCGTTTGAACAACCACACTCTTACGTTCTGATCCTACACCCGGATCAACTACCGATACAAAAACGGTATTCTTTGGCCAATAAGACACTGTTTGTAACAGGCGATAGGAGCCTGACCAAATATCAAATGGTGGTATCTCATGAGTATTATCAAAAATTGAAATAACTTTGCTTACACTATGTGCAACCCCCTTCATTGCACTCACAGCTCCATCTTCTAGTCCGAAATCTGATTGTAAAACCAATGGATTCATCATCATGAATACCCCTTTCTATGCTTAGAAATATTATACTATGATCGAACAATGAAATGAAAGAATATCATTTTAGCCATAATCCATTTCTACTATACAAAAAAGACACCTAAGCGGTGCCTTTCCTAAATATATTTAAATAAGTTACTTGACTTCATTTTATATTAAATATCCATTTCCTTCCCAGTATCATCAATAAATGCGAACTGTCTTGGTTTCCATCCTTTTTCGATCAGTCGATAAATATTATCAGCTGCTTCCTCTGGATCTTTTGGGGCAGTGTCGCCACCCATATCTGTCTTCATCCACCCAGGGTGAATAGATACTACGTTTACCGGTTCTTGTTTTAAATAAACTCTTAACTTTTCTGTCAGCATATTCAAAGCTACTTTAGTCATTCCATATGGATAGTCTCCGCTATAGGCGTTGGTTAGACTTCCAGCATCCGAACTGATATTAATAATGGCTTGTGTTTCTGCCACCTGTTGCCTGAGGCCGATTCGCAAAACTGGTAAGAAATGCTTTACTACTCTCATTGGGCCTAATGTATTAACATCGAAAGCTTGCAGACAGGCATTCATATCCAAGTTTTCTATCGTTTTTTCTCTCTCATTTAAAATTGCTGCATTATTAATGATTACGTCCAAGTATTGATCAGTAAGTTTCACAGCTTCAGCAGCTTGTTTTACTGATTTTTCATTTGTTACGTCCATATGTATAATCCGAAGCTGTCCTTCATAAGATTGTTTCAATTGTTGTAATTCATGTATATGTTTATCCGCTACAGAGCGAACAGCCGCAAAAATAATATTACCTTTTTTTAGACCGCTATGAACTAAGGCTAACCCTAAGCCTCTATTAGCACCTGTAACTAAAACTTTCATTATTTTACTCACCTCCCATTTTGTAAACCCTTACAATAATTTTAACATATTTTAAGATCGATTACTAAGGAATTCTAGGACTTTTGACGTAATATCCTTTTTTCTTTTCTGTTCACGAGATATCTTAATTGTCTTGACGAGATAGCTACACAGCTGAGACTGTTATCTTGTAAAGAGAAGGATAATCTCGCGAACAGAATAATCATGCATATTACTTTTTATTTCTAATTATTTTTGCAACCTCCATTAATACAACACTTGCAAGCGCTAAAGAGAAGGCAATTAACCCCTGACTCCAGCCAAATTCATTCGGAATGTGAAACACTTCTCTCGCAAAAGGCATGATAGTAATCGAATATAAGACAAATCCAATTGCCACAGCCCCTAATACATATTTATTTTGGAAAAAACCCGCTCCAAAGACAGTCTGAACATTCGATCTTGCCGGAAATGTTTGTAATGTTCTCGATAAGATCAAGGTGGTGAAAGCCATTGCTACCCCCATTTCTTCAGAGTGCTGTAATCCAATATAATGAGATATAATAACTGCCACCCCAATTAACAGACCTCGAATAATTACAGAGCGTAATGTCCCACCAGCAAAAATCCCCTCCTCTATTCTTCGAGGCTTTCGCTTCATCACATTTGGTTCCGATTTTTCCATCCCTAATGCAATCGCTGGTAAGGAGTCATTAACAAGGTTGATAAATAACAATTGTAATGCTGTAAACGGATTTGCCCAGTTCATGATTACGGCAAACAATATGGCAATAATTGCCCCTAAGTTACCCGCAAATAAATAGGCGATCGCCTTTTTAATATTATCAAAAACGGTTCGTCCGACACTGACTGCTTTCACAATGGATACAAAATTATCATCTGTTAATATCATCGCCGCAGAATCCTTTGCTACATCGGTTCCACTTCCCATTCCGATACCGATATCTGCTTGTTTTAATGCAGGTGCATCATTCACTCCGTCACCTGTCATCGCTGTTATTTTGTTTTTACGCTGCCAAGCTTTAACGATGCGGATTTTATTTTCAGGTGAAACTCGAGCATAAACAGAAATATGCTCTAATTTTTCATCTAATTCTTGGTCAGACATATTATCTAATTCTTTACCAGTGACCGCTAAATCATCTTTTGCCATTAAGCCGATTTCGTTACCAATTGCTTCTGCTGTTGTTTTATGGTCACCCGTAATCATAATAGGCTTTATCCCTGCTTTTTTCGCCTCTTCGATGGAACCGTAGACTGCTTCTCTCGGTGGATCCATCATTGCGGTCAACCCAATCAAAGTGAAATCTCGCTCATCATCTAATGTAATTTGGTGATCTTCATCTATTTTTTTATAGCCAAAAGCTAATACACGCAATGCCTGCTTAGAATAGTTTTCATTTTGATTCTCTAGACGTTCAAGCCATTCAGAAGTTAATTCTTGTTCCTCATTATTCACTAAAATTGCACTTGCACGGTCTAACATGACATCTGGACCGCCTTTAATTAACATTAATCGTTCGCCATCAATCGTATAGACTGTTGACATCATTTTCCTTTCTGAATCAAAAGGTAGCTCTGCTTCACGATTATATTTGTCTCGTAGCTCCTTATACGGCTGCTTTTCTTTATCTGCTAATCGTATCAATGCTATTTCTGTCGGATCGCCAATCTCATTGTTATCCTCATTTATATAAGAATCATTACATAGTGCTGCTGTTTGAATGATTAATCGTTCACTTTTAGTCCAGCTGTGCTGACGAAAAGGCTCTTCTATTTCCGGTAAGTAAACATCCGTAACAGTCATTTGATTTTTGGTTAATGTCCCTGTTTTGTCAGTACAAATAACGCTTGTTGAACCAAGCGTTTCTACTGCTGGTAATCGACGAATAATTGCATGTTGTTTTGCCATCTTATTAGTACCTACAGACAAAACAATTGTCACGATCGATTGTAGAGCCTCTGGAATAGCTGCGACTGCAATAGCAACAGAGAACATCAAGGCATCTAATATTGCTTTAGTCATATCAACCTCGGCATCATTGAACCAGATACGACCTACTTGTACAGCAAAAATAACGATACAGATAAGTAAAATAGCGATTCCTAATTTCTTACTAAAAGAATCCAGTTTTCGTTGTAGCGGGGTTAATTTAGCTTCAGCTGTTTCAATCATTTCCGCTATTTTTCCGATTTCTGCTTTTTCACCAGTCGCTGTCACAACAAAAGTACCTCGACCATTTACCACTAATGAACTGGAGAACACCATATTTTTTTGGTCACCGATCGTCACTTTTTCCCGAATTGGATCTGTCATCTTTTCAACTGCGTCTGACTCACCGGTCAGCATTCCTTCGTTTACTTTCAATGACTCTGCTTCCAGTAATCGTCCATCAGCCGGTATGTAGTCTCCTGCTTCCAATAGGACAATATCACCTGGTACTAACTCACGAGCCATAATAGTCTGACTAATACCGTTACGAATTACTTTTGCTTCTGGTGCAGACATATCCCTGAGTGCGTCTAATGAGCTCTCTGCCTTCTTGGTTTGTACTACACTAATAATTGAATTTAACACAATAACAAGGAAGATAATGATTGATTCAATTAACTCACCAAGTAACAACTGAACGATTGCCGCTACTAGGAGTACAATCACCATTGCATCTTTAAATGATTCTACAAACAGCTTCCATGTTGGTACTTTTTCTTTATCCGCAATTTCATTATATCCTTCCTGTTCAAGCCTGCTTTTTACTTCCTTTTCTGCCAGCCCTTCCGATTGCGTTACTTCCCATGTATCTAAAACCTCTTGCTTTGTTTTTTGATAACTACTCAAGCTTGATCTCCTCCTGACTCGATCGTAACCAATACTTTTTCAATACGGTAATCAGATATTTCGACTGCCTCAAATGTTAAATTTTTATAGGAAACTGCGGGACGCTCTGTATTATTTGGAATGTATCCCAATTGATGAACGATAAACCCATTTACTGTCTCGAATTCATCAGAAGGCAACTCAATCTGAAAAGCTTCTTCTAATAAATAGAGATGTGTGGTTCCTTCTACTTCATATTGATTGGCGTTTACCTTCTTCACACTACTTGATTCATCTTCACCCGGCTGATGATGTTCACTTAAAATTTCACCGACAATTTCTTCAATCACATCCTCCATCGTAATAAGCCCGTCGATTCCTCCATATTCATCCACTACCATTGCGATATGAATATTATGCTTTTTCATATCGCGAAAGGCGACATCAATTGGCTGTGATTCCATAACATAATATGGTTTACGCAAAAGGTGACCCCATGTTTGATTATCCGTTTGTAAAAAAGGCAGCATATCTTTCATATGCAACACACCAACAATATGATCTATATCCTCTTCGTATACAGGAAAACGAGTATAGCGCTTTTCATTGATGATATCTAATATTTCTTCAATGCTTGAAGTGATGTTTATAGCGGTAATATCCGTTCGGTGCGTCATGATATCAGATACTGTTTTATCATTGAATTCAAATATATTATGGATCATCCGCTTTTCATCGTTTTCAATCGTTCCTCGTTCACCACCGATATCGACGAGCATCCTAATTTCTTCTTCATTTGCCTCGTCTTGTTTCGCGTTTGGATCGACTCCAAATAGTTTTACGATAAAGTTCGTCGAAAGGTTCAATATTTTAACAAATGGATAACTTATCTTAAACAACATCGATAATGGAGTAACTGTTTTATACGCTATTGTTTCTGCCTTCTGTAAAGCTAATTGCTTTGGTACTAGCTCCCCAATAACTAGGGTAAAGTAAGCAAGAATAATGGTAATGGTAACAATGGCAATTGTCTGCAATAATGGTAATGCTATCGGTACGCCTATCGCCACTAACCATTCTGCTAAAGGCTGAGCAAATCGATCAGCTGCAAATGCACTTGCCAGGAAGCCAGCTAATGTAATTCCGATTTGAATGGTTGCTAAAAAACGGCCAGGCTCAGCTAGTAACACTTGCAACTTTATCGACTTTTTATCGCCTTGTTCCGCCCTTTTTTTTATTTTATTATCATTTAAAGCGACTAATGAGATTTCAGAAGCCGCAAAGAATGCATTAATTAAAATTAGTAACACAAGAATAATGAGCGATACGATCAACTATAACACCTACTTTTTTCTTGTCTTATCTTTGTTATACCCAAAATAAACTAATACAAGACAATTTTTTTCTAATAATAAATGATAAAAAAATGTCACATTTGGATGAAACCTGTTACAAATTATGGCATAATAGATTATATTAGAAAATTCACTACTAGTATGTGATAATAAAAATAATTTAATTAGTATTCAGAAAGTAGTTGGTGAGAAGCATGCAATTAGAGATAGATAAATCGTCCTTACCCGTATATGAAGCATTAGCAAGTCAAGTCAGGCTAGAAATTATTCAATTATTATCCAAAAATAAAATGAACATTAAGGAACTGTCCAACGTATTGGGAATCAGTAGCCCGATAGTCACAAAACATATTGAAAAGTTAGAAAAGGCTGGTATTATCCGGACAGAAAAGATACCAGGAAAGTCAGGATTACAAAGGATCTCTATCCTAAAAGTTGATCATATTGAAGTGAACTTTCCTAAAAAGATCTATCATTCTTTTGCTACATACGAAACTTCGGTACCCATTGGTCATTATACAGACTACCATGTTGTACCTACTTGTGGCTTGGCTACTAGTAAAGACTTTGTTGGGCCAGTAGACCAAACAAAATATTTCATGGACCCAAAACGTATGGATGCACGAATACTATGGTTTACTCAAGGTTTTATTGAATATAAAACACCGAACTTTTTGCAAGAGGAAGATCAATTACAACAAATGGATATCAGTTTTGAAATATCATCAGAATTTCCATTCTCAAACGAAGTATGGCCGTCTGACATTACGTTCACACTAAACAATATCGAATTAGGTACATGGCAAAGTCCTGGTGATTTTGCCGATACTAGAGGAAAGTATACTCCTGAATGGTGGCCACATAACATTAATCAATATGGTTTACTAAAAACGATCCGGATTACTTCCCATGGTACTTATATGGATGGTGAACCAATGTCGGATGTAACGATTAATGATTTAGATACTACTGTCGACGGATGGAAATTCAGAGTGGAAGTCAAAGAGGATGCGGAACACATCGGTGGTGTTACATTATTCGGAAGAGAATTTGGAAACCATGATCAGGATATTAACTTTAAATTATATTATATTTAATTGGCGAGCCAATCTTATAAAGAATCCTTAGCCCGTTTCGATCATATTGGAACGGGTTTTTGCATTCCAAGCAGAGTTAGCTACTTCATTAAACAAAAAACAACTTCACATAAACGTATATTTCATTTAAAATAAATGTTGAAGACTGTCGAATTGAGCAGTGAATTAGTAAATGAGGGAAGACAGTTATGAAAAGAACCGTAGTCATTGCAGATGACTCCCAGTTTATGAGAAATTGGGTTAAGCAGAAAATTGAAAAACACCATTTTCAAGTTGTCGCAGAAGCCTCAACTGGATTAGAAGCAGTTAAAGCCTACCAACAGCATCACCCTGATATTGTTATTTTAGATATTATTATGCCAAAATCAAATGGCTTGGACGCTTTAAAGAAAATTATCGAATTAGATTCCAACGCTAATGTTATCATTTCCTCTTCTCTTGCTACTCATGATAATGTCATGAGAGCATTAAATTATGGAGCAAAGGATTTTATTGTCAAGCCACACTTTGATAATCTCATCGAAATTATCGATAAGATCTTAGGTTAGGATATACAAGAAAAACCTATTCAGCATTTCCAACTTAATCAGAACAGCATCTCTAGTAAGAGTTACTGCATGTACAATACTCTACTATTAGAAAGAGCATGGCCTGTAACTACAGCCAAGCTCTTTCTACATTAAAATAATTCGTAATAGCTTTCTTGCCCCAAATGTTGTACATATTGATCCGCTAACCATTTCAAATCAGTAGATTGTTCTAAATAAAGCCATTGTTCATTTTTGACACCCGTATAAGATTTACGTTCTACTTGAAATTTCCGGGTATGATTATCTACTAATGTAAAACATAATTGTGCATCATACGTTTTATATTTTGGATCTGACAACGCCTCCACAATTAAGGGATTTTCATTAAAAGGTACCGGGTTCTCATACGTATACACGTATATACTTTTTTGTCTAATATCCAATTTATAATCCTTGATCGGACTATTTGCTTTCATACTCTCTTCAATTATCTGCACTTCTTCATCCGTTATTTTTCGTTTTACTTTTTTCGTTAAAAACACTCTTCCGCTCGGGTGTTCATATATTTCATAGCCTTCTGGTATGCTATCAATAGAAGTATTCGAATCATCTTTTTTAAAATAATAACTTGGATTACCTTTTGTTGTTTTTCTCACATGTAAATAATACTCATCCCCACGAAAATTTGTATACTGAACTGCCATATTCACACCACCCCTAGTTTTCATAGCCGATACATCGCTCAAAATTTTTGCTTTCATTAGTATAACAAAAATCAGAATAAAGTGAAATGTTGAAAAAATCACATTTTTTATTGAATAAGAACGATATTCGCTGGATTATGAAGGTAATAGCATTATTTCTACTTTTAAATTAAATAAAGTTCATTCCCTCAATAAAAACTATTCACGTATGAAATTCCCGGAAAATATAGATCAAAACATCCATAAGAAATAATGACTGGCAGTGCCACGTTTATATGCTGATTTAAAGGATAAGAAAAGCTAACACTATTCTAAACTTCATATTTGATTTATCATAATAAAGTGTAAGGATAAGAAATACGGGGAATAGTTTAAAAAGAATTACTTTTTGCGTAATTAAAGGAGTGCATATGCATGGAAATCAAAGTATCAGATCAAGCTTTACAATGGTTCAAAGATGAAGTAGAAATAACAGATGGCGATACCGTTAAATTTCAAGCAAAATACGGTGGCTATAGTCCAATACATGAAGGCTTTTCACTGGCCTTCGCACTAAATGAACCAATGGAAGAGACTATTACTACAACAGAAAAAGGCGGTATTACCTTCTTTATTGATGCATCCGATGAATGGTATTTTAAAGGCTATAACTTAATTGTCGATTATGACGAGAAATTAGATGAAGTTTCCTATGACTATGAAGAAATTCAGTAAAAGAGTGTGGATATCCTCACTCTTTTTTTAATTGGAATGCTTCTTTTATAAACACTATTATAATGAATTAGAATGAACTTATGTTAAAATAAATACAAGATACTAGCATCTAATTATATTCAGAATTGCTGGATAGATGATTTGTAAGGAGGTTTCAGTCGATGAGCACACAAAATTTCCGGAAAGCAATGAGTAAATTTGCAACAGGGATTACGGTAGTTACATCAGAATTTGATGATGATATACATGGGATGACAGTTAATGCTTTCATGTCAGTATCTCTGGAGCCACAATTAATTACTATTTCACTAGATTCCAAAACCAAACTTTATCAAAACGTTGATAAAATCAAACGATTTGGGATTAGTATTTTACGTGAGCAGCAGCAAGAGGTATCCATGATATTTGCTAAACAAATAAAAAAAGAATTCAATGATTTTACAACATTTGATGGAATACCAGTTATTGCGAATTCCCTTACTACTTTAGCATGTACGTTAGTCAATACTGTGGAAGCAGGTGATCACCTGCTGATGATCGCAGAAGTGGATAAAATCAAAATAGATGAAGGTAATCCCATTCTTTATTATGACAGTACATACAAAAGAATATCTGATTAATAAATGAGGTTCGGAGGAAGGTCATGGCAATTCTTGCAATATTACGGAAAAGCGCGAATTTACCTAAAAAAGAAGCGATTTTTTGGTTGAATCGAGTAAGTATGAGAGATACGCTTGTATATCTTTTTCTCTTATTTTTTATCAGTTTCTTACCGAATGTTATCCTTATCATAGCAAACTTTGAACAAGGACAGTCTCATATTTCTTTTAGTCAATTTTTATTACAAATTATTGTTTTTTATCCTTTTTTTATGATGTTTATCATTGTTACGGGTATCTCGATTTTAGCAATTGGTTCATGGATAATGAAAGGCTTCCTGCAGCGAAAATTAGCGTACCAGCAATTATGGAAAATGACTGCCTACGCACTTCTATGGCCCTTAATAATTTATCACCTGTTATTTTTCACAACCATACCAACATCAATTGCCTTTTTAGTTGGTTTAGTGGTGCTATATGTATTGATGTATCAGATGATCATGGTTTATCCGAAAAAAAGGAAGTGAGGGAGTTTCAGTGGCAAATAATGAATGGAAAATTAATAATAGTTCCAGTACCCAGATAGATCGCTTCAAAATAACAATTGATGAAGTACTACTTGCAAATCAGCAGACACAAAATTTCTCGTATATCGAGTTTCGTGAAGGTGTATGTGTATTAGCTATCACTGATGATAATCAAGTAGTCATGTTAAAACAATATCGTTATCCATTACAATCTACTGAACTTGAATTTCCTGCTGGAATGATAGAAGAGGATGAAGAACCGCTTTTTGCTGCAAAACGGGAACTCTTAGAAGAAACCGGATATGAGGCAGAAGAATGGCAGTCACTTGATTACTTTTATCCTTCTCCTGGTTCCACAACAGAGAAAATCCATCTATTTTTAGCCTCTAAAGCAACAAAAATAACGGACCAATTCTTAGATGAATTAGAGAACATTGAGGTAGAATTAGTTAACATGAAAGATTTTTGCAAATTGGTTGAACAAGGTACGTTTCGCCATGGCGCCGGTCTTGCGTGTTGGGCAAGATATTTAAGTATCTCTTTCAATTAAAAAAAAGATTCGCACGATTCTTACCGGACATTTCTGTTTTTTATAAATAAAAAAATAGCTAGAGCCAATTAGGCTTTAGCTATTAATCATGTCTCTTACTTTTGCTACTTCTTCATCTGGAACAATATAGTAATAAATTCCGTCGATAGTTGTTCCTGAACCTTGTATTAGATAGCTTGTCACATTTTTTCTTGTATTTGTATAACCGTTAAGCAATGCCCTCATTGAATCAAAGTCAAGGCTGGTAGACATATTATTCCCCATAATATCAATCAACTCGTCCACTTTTGTAATATTGGCTACACTGGCACCTTCATTAACTATCGCTTGCATTACTTTCCGTTGACGTTCTGTTCTTCCAAAATCACCAGCTGGATCTTGTTTTCTCATTCTTACATATGCAAGAGTCTTTTCTCCGTCCATTTCCACTGGACCTTTTGTAAACTCATACTTATTGTCACTCCACTCGATATCATTGTCTACAGTGATCGTTCCAAGTTCATCTACCAACTCTTGCAAACCTTCCATGTTTATCCGCATAAAATAATCAATGTCGATTCCAAGGAAATTTTGAACAGTTTCTACAGCCATATCAGCACCACCAAATGCGTAGGCATGATTAATTTTGTCCTCCGTACCTCTTCCGACAATTAATGTACGGGTATCTCGCGGAATACTAATTAACTGCATTTCGTCTTTCTCTGGCTTTAATGTTAACACCATTAACGCATCCGAACGCCCTGCATCATCGCCACGCTGATCCACACCTAACAACAATATATTTAAAGGTTCAGCATTGTCTGTTTTCTCTTTGACTTTTTCCGTATCTATTGATTCTAGCGGATCGTGCATTTTCGAATTGAATGTGTCCTGTACATCTGACACAATAGACCAAATATATCCCCCAACAGCTAGAACAATAACCAACAGAATAATAAGTGGTGTTAATATCCACCATTTTTTTGATGATTTTCTCTTCTTTGTTCTCGTTTCCACTCTCAATCAACATCCTATCTTCATTTTCTAAGTAATTTTACATTATTATAGCACAATTAGTCTTAAAAGAGGCAACCACTTCTAGAATTTTTTAGCAATTTCTCTCATTTTTTGTATAATTTTCGGGTGAATGAGAAAGGTATTCTCAAAAAATATGTTGCAAAAAAAAAAGAGGATAGAGATTAGAAACGAAAAGCATCTTCTTTCTTAAATAAAACAAGCTTTTTCATTCATGAATGCTTGCATTTTGGAAACAAAAGGAACATAATAATAACAGGAATTTTTTAGAACATGGAAGGAACGTGTCATATATGGGTTCAACTCATCAATTTTCAGTAAAAGAAGAAATTGCTAACTCCATTACGCACGGTATTGGAATGGCATTAAGTATAGCCGGTTTAGTTATTTTGATTGTCTACTCATCATTATACGGCTCAGCATGGCATATTGTAAGCTTTACTTTATTTGGAGTAACAATGGTACTCCTTTATACATCTTCTACCATGCTACACAGTCTACCAAAAGGGAAGGCCAAAAATGTATTTGAGATATTGGACCATTCGTCGATCTATTTCTTTATTGCCGGATCCTATACTCCCTTTCTATTAGTTGTTATTCGAGGATGGGAAGGTTGGACATTATTCGGTATTATCTGGGGACTAGCCATTGCCGGAACTGTATTTAAAGCTTTTTTTGTTAAAAAGTTTCTGATTATATCGACCTTGCTTTATGTGTTAATGGGCTGGCTAATTATATTTGCATGGCAGCCACTAGTTGAAAACCTGCATCCTAACGGGCTTAGGCTTTTAGTAATAGGTGGTGTATTGTACACAGTCGGTGCGATTTTTTACGTATGGCGAGGATTTAATTATCACCATGCATTATGGCATTTGTTTGTCTTAGCAGGATCGATAGCACACTTTTTTGCTGTATTACTTTACGTACTGCCGATTAATTAAGTAGGAGCTTTCCCAAAAGTTAGAGTTTTATATGCAGAAGTAATTGGCTGGTGTGAACCTAGTATTGAACTGGACTCATACCAGCTAATTTCTGCATTAATAGTTGTTAACGGTTTCTATATTTATCCTTTTATCAAACTAGCTTGATTTGGCTTAATCCATAAAATAATAATACTCAAAAATGCAATCACTGCTGCAAGCTGATACATTTGTTCTACATAAATAAAACTTAATACCCATCCAGCTAATAAATTTCCAACAACTCCTCCTAATCCTAATGAAACCGCCCAAAAAATTGTCTGCCCAGTAGCTCGGTAGTTTTCAGGAGTCAACTCATCCACATAGGCTACAGCCACAAAATATTGAATACTATACGATAACGCCAGCAGTATTTGCGACCATAATAAAATATCTATATTCGTACTGACCCCTAGTATTAGCCATCTAACTCCATAAATAAATGCGACTGATGTTAATAAAGTTAAGTACGAAAAAGCACTCATTAACTGTCTTGATAAAGAGAAAAACGGAACTTCCAATATCGCTTTAATTAACAGTGCCACACCAATTAAGCTAATAGTTGCTCCCAAATCTTGCATATGGATGGAGTAAAATGAATTATTAGCATGAACGGTTAAATGAATCATAAAACTAAACAAAAGAAATAGAATAAATTTTTTATTTTTAAATAAAGCCAATACTTCTAGAAAACGGAAAACTTTCTTACCAGCAAGCTTAACAGGTAATCTAGTGGCAAGAATTAATGCTGCCACAATGAGTAAACTATGTAAAATAAACATGAGGTTTAAGCCAAAAACATCTAATAACCGCCCAACAATTAATACCCCAATGGCATAGCCTAACGAACCCCACAATCTAATTTTCCCGAACTCTTTACGGTTTTCTAACATCGCCATAGCTGTTACATCAGCAATTGGTGGAATCGCACTATGAAAGAAGAAATAGATAATGTTTAACCATAATAAATGTTCAAAGTGAGCTGATACAGGAAAAAACAATACTGTTCCAGCTGAACCTATAATCATAGCCGCCAGGGTTATTTTGGCCGAATTTATAGAATCTGTCACCATACCCCAAAAGGGTTGCGCGAAAATCATTACCATTGGACCAACCGCAAACAAAATGCCAATTTCTTTAGCATTTAAGCCAAAATCAGTATAAAACAAATTTAAAAATTGGAATGCACCTGTGCCAAAGGAGAATATAAAATAAAATAGCTTTAACAGCCCATATTTTCGCATGCGTGTGTACTCCCTTTTTCAAAAAAGATAAGTCATGTTGCCTGCTAACAAGACATGACTTATCCTTCTTGATGTTTAGAACTGAATTTCTGTACTTTTTTCACTAGATTCATAGATACCACATAATATTTTCATCATTTCAACCCCATCTGCTACCGGACTTCGTGTTTGCTTTTCTCCTTTTATACTACCAATAAAATAGTCAATTTCATTTTGAAAAGCTTGTTCGAAATCAAACGTATAGTGATCTGTTTGAGGTGTTGCATTTAATATGGTATTATATTTTTCCGTAATAATTTCTAGTGATGGTTCTAATTCCACCCCTCCCTTATCACCATAGAGATGAACTGCTATTTTGTCTTCTTTCGCATGCAGTGTAAAACTAACATCAACCATTAATGATGCACCATTTTCAAAAGTAATTAGTGCATTCGCCATATCTTCTACAGAATTCTGCTCAGGATCATAATCAGCAGCTTTATAAAATGCTAAATTTTCAATGTTGGATCGATTGCCTAGTTGATTATAGGTATTACCTCGAATAGTTTTTACCTTTGGTTTCCCCATCAGATACCAGCATATATCGATAATGTGGACACCCAAATCTATAAGCGGTCCACCACCTGATCTTTCTTTATCTGCAAACCAGCCACCTGGATTACCAAGCCTTCGTAAACAAGAAGCTTTAGCATAATAAATCTCACCTAGATCACCATTGTCTATAAATTGTTTCACAATTTCAGTATTTGCAGCATATCGACGTACAAACCCAACTTGCAGAATTTTCCCGGATTCTTTCACTGCTTGCTCAATCTTCAATGCTTCTTCCACTGTCCTACATAAAGGTTTTTCTACCAATACATGTTTACCTGCTTGAAGAGCTGTAATAGAGATTTCAGCATGTGTGTTATTCCACGTACATACACTAACTGCATCTATTTCCTGATCGGCTAATAGTTTATGATAATCTGTATAAATATGTGTTGCTCCGAATTTTTCTGCTTTTTCCTTTACTCGCTTTTCATTTAAGTCACAAATTGCCACAATCTCAGTCTCTTCGTTATTGTAGTATGACTGAAGATGTCCCTCAGAAATAGAACCTGCTCCAATTACACCTATTTTCACTTTTATTCCTCCTGTCATACCTCTTTCCACATTCTTTTGAAATTTTCTAAACTTAATTTTGAGGCTAATTTGCAGTCTTCCAATCCTTCAAATTCAATTGTCAAATAACCATCATATTCAGATTGTTTAATTACTTTAAGTACTTCTCTCATAGGAATATCCCCATGACCGATAATGGCACTCCGCAAATAATTCCCTGATACTGTTTGCAGCCAACCATCACCTGGATTAAGCTCTGCTGAGCGTCGATAAAAATCTTTTATGTGTACCATTGAAGCATATGATATATTTTTCTTTACTGCGGCTAATGGCTCTTCATCTGCACATAGGAAATTCCCTATATCTAAAGTGGTTTTAAAGTTTGGACGGTCCACATGATTAATAACCGCTTGTACTCGATCACTCAGTTGAATGTAGTACCCATGATTTTCTATACTTGTAGTTATATCATATTGATCAGCATAATCAGCAATCTCCTGGCATGCAGCTACTAGCTTTGGTAAGTCTTTTTCAAAGTTCGCAATGGTCACCTCTGAAATATCTCGCCATGCAATATCATGACGCATGAACTTCACACCTAATCGATCGGCGATATCAACTTGATCTTTCACACGTTGAATTTCTTCCCTATACTTCTCTTCATTTGGTTGAAGAAAATTAGCACCGATAGCATAATTAGAAATTCCGATCCCCTTATCTGCTGCACGATCACACACTTTATCAATTAGTGTCTCTTCTTCAAATGTAAACCCCATACCAGGAACAACTTCGATATGTTCAAAACCTTGATCACTTATCCAATCGATTGCGTCTAGTATAGTCATTTCACCATTTTTCATTGCTTGAAATAGACTATATGAGCTCAACCCTATTTTCATATAAAATCTCCTTCGGTCTTTAATTTTGATGATTTCATATATTGAATCATTACATTATCTATCCTAAACTGTTGATTGATTACTGATTGGCAGACCATCTTTCAGCTCGCCCTTGTAGATCATCAAGATATGCCTGAATATCAGGGGTTTCACCATTATGGGCCTGACTTAGGAAACCATTTACAGCAGGTGCAAGCTCACTACCAACAAATGGATTTGCTTCATCCATTAATGTCGAAATCGAGACTTCTGCTATTTCCGCCGCTTTTGCCATATAAACGTCGTGTTCAGAAACGAAGTCTGGATCAGATAATGTAGGTGTATTAGTATATTCTTCATAATTATGCTTTTGCGCTTCATAGCCTGTCATGAATTTTAACACTTCCCATGATGCTTCAACATTCTGTGCATTCTCAGCCATAACATATGGGTCAACCGCTACCCATCCTTCCCCTTCTTGCCCTAAATTTAAGACAGGGTCAAATCGTTCAATTAACTCAACATTTTCATTTGCCCTTACTTCTCCCATGATTGTTGAACCATCATTATCTAATGCAATTGCTATATTATTTGTTTCTAACCCAAAGTTCTCTATACCCTGAGCATTCAAAAAATCAGAAGGTGGATACTGGGCAGCTTCTTCCAACCATTCAAATACTTTAACCATTTCAGGAGAATTTAAATCCCACTCAATATTTTTCGGATCATCTAATGTTCCTTCTCCACCTGTTGCACCATAATAATGAGTAAGAGCAACAAAAGTAGATAGATTTAGAGATTTTCCATCAAGATATAAGCCATAATTCATTTCCCCAGTCTCCGGATTTTCGCCTGTCATTTGTGCGGCTTTCTCTAAAATTTCTTCAGGCGTAGGATTTTCAGATAAATATTCTATCCCCCACTGATCAAACAATTCTTTATCATAAACTGTCACACGTCGTCCTAAAATAGCAGGTATTCCAAATTGCGAAGTACCATCTGCTGATCTAACACTATAAGAATTTTCCCATATACCTGATAAATATATGTTGGGATCAAAATCTTCATCACCTTCAATTAAATCATCTAATTCTCTTAATAAACCTTGCTGATACCACTGTGTAGCAAATGCTCCACCAGTATATAATACATCTACATCACCAGATTGTAGCATAGCTGTTTGACCAGCTTGTGCATTTTCCCATGGTAGTTGCGTCAGCTCAATATCAATATTAGGATACCGCGGTTTAAATTGCTCATCGATAAACGTTTGCATTCCTTTATTCTCCACAGCCGTGATTGGATCAATACCATCCTCTAATTGAAAACCAGCTAAAGCTACACGAACAGTTCCTTCTATCTCAGAAACAACTTCAATGTCTTCTAGATCTTCATTTGTTGTCTCTGAAGTATTAGTGCATGCTCCAAGCAGCACTACAAACAATACAATTATCAGGCAACCTAGCTTCTTTTTCATTAGTAACTCTCCTTTTTCAATTAAATTTAATAATCCCTAACCTTCTCTTACATGCAATACTCCTTTCCCATTATTTTTATTGTTTTATTCCTGAGAGCGCGATACTTTCTACTATATATCGCTGAAGGAATATATACGTAACAATTACAGGTATTAAACTAACTGTTGTTGCTGCCATGATAACCGATGGTAAAGGAGATGTTTTATTATACGAAAACATCGCTAAGCCTAACTGAATAGTAAATTTATCAGGAGTTTGCAAAGCAAGTAATGGCCATAATAAGTCATTCCATACAGCTAAGAATTGCAAAATTGCCATGGTTGCTAAAATCGGTACACATAAGGGTAAATATATTTTCCAGAAAACCTTGATTTCACCAGCACCATCAATAATTGCTGCTTCTCGTAAAGTTCCTGGTAATTGATCAATAAAAGATTTGGCAAGAAATGTACCAAATGCGAAATTTAAGGCTGGCAAATAAAATGCCCAATAACTATCAAGTAAATTTAAGCGGTGAAATAAAAGATATTGAGGAATCATTGTCATTTCAAACGGGATCATCATTGTACTTAAAGCAAGCACAAGTACAATAGCTGCACCTTTAAACTTTAATTTTGAAATTGCATAACCGGACATGACTGCGGAGACTAAACTTACTAGGATAACCCCTATGGAAATAAGGATCGAGTTGAAGATGTATTTCAGCATTGGAATGTTTGAAAATGCAAGTTTATATGTTTGCGTTGAAAACTCTTCCGGCCAAAATCTGGGTGGAAAGGGAATATTTAATCTGGCTTGCCAATCAAAACTTGTTAGAACCATCCATAGAAAGGGAATAAACATAATCAACGAACCTAGCGATAATATAAGAACCAATATAATATTACCGACTCGCCTCTGCTTGCTGTAAATAACAAATGGTACTTGATTATTATTGTTTTTCTTAACTATCGATTTATTTACTGCAGGCTCCATGGTCAATCTCTCCTTTAATCAAAATTACTTCTACGATTAAGTAATAATAAAGATACTGTCAAAATAAGAATCATCATAAACAGTAAGTATGAAGCAGCTGTAGCCACTCCCATTTGTGAAGAAAGAAATGCATTTCGATAAATATATAATACAGCCGTCATAAGTGAACCTGCTGGGTTTCCTGCTGTTCCCCCAATTAACCAAACATCGGTAAACCTTTTCATTGCTGTTATCGTCCCCATAATTACCATAAAAACAATAATTGGTTTTAAATAAGGAATTGTAATGAAAAGCCATTTTTTTAACCAATTTGCTCCATCCACTTCAGCCGCTTCATACAAATCTCTCGGCACACTAGTAAGCGCTGCAATAAATATAATGGTATTGTAGCCTAACATTCCCCAAAGCGTCATTAATACGATACTAAATTTTGCTACATCAGGATCAGTAAACCATCCTACTGGCTCAAAACCAAATATGCCAATAAAGAAGTTTAATAACCCTTCTTTTCCTGGGTTAAATAGAAATGTAAATAGAATACTAGTTGCAACCAATGAGACAACATTCGGCAAAAAGTATACTCCCTTGAAAAAATTTCTCCATTTCAGCCAAGGAACATTATGAATCAATGTTGCTAAGATAAAGGATAAAGATACACCTAATACAACGGAAAAAATCCCCATATAAAAAGTGTTATAGACAGATTTCCAAAACATGGAATCTCCTAGTACATATGTGTAGTTACGCAATCCTACCCATTCTCCAGTTAAAGAATTGGCAGTTCGCTGAAAACTCATTATCAATGCTGCAATCATTGGATACACTGCAAAACCTATAATCCCTATTAACAATGGTGCAGATAAGATGTATCCAGCCCAATCACGAGAAGTAAAGAATTTCTTTTTTGTCTTAGTGCTTACTCCCTTTTGTACTGAAACTGTTTTTGAAGACATTATATCTACCCCTTTTGTGAATACCACCTGCATCAAATTTATACATCCATGCGTTCAATAGATTGTACCTGATTAGTGGTGGCTGATTTGTAAACTGCTTTAACTACTTCTAGCGACCTAAGGCCGTCTTCTCCAGAAATAGAGGGTTCACGTTCTTCTTTAACACATTGAATAAAATCATCAATTAACGCCTGATCCATATCAGCTACCCAGGGAAGCTGCTGTACATTGCTATTCCGATCACTGTATAGCAAGAAATGTTGTTTAAAAAGGTCTACAGTTAGGCTACCTTTTGTCCCAACTATCTCCATTGTTACATCACCCCATGTTGGAAATACTTGTGGCCTTGACCAGCTTGGATCGATTGTAAAAATAACTCCGGACTCCATTTCCAAAGAAATGATGCCACAATCTTCGACATTAATGTTGTGAAATTTTGTATCTAATTCTGCATAAACATTTTTGGCCTCATCATTAAGCAACCATCTTATTACATCTAATAGGTGGACGATATGATCAGTTGCTGCACCTCCACCTGAAAGCTCTTTATCTACAAACCAGCTACCAGGCATTTGACCTCGATTCGTGCCATTAATAGCGACTACCTTACCAATTTTTTTTGACTCAATTATGCCTTTTACTTGTTGCATAACTGGTGAAAAACGAACAGGGTAAGCAATTTGCAATATAACATTCTCACGCTTACATAAATCGATCATTTCTTTGGCATCTGCTAAGCTAGTAGCAATTGGTTTCTCACAAAGAATGTGTTTCTTAGCTATTGCTGCAGCCAAAACGTGTTTTTTATGCCTAGCATTCTCAGAACATATCACAACAGCTTCTATATCCGTCTCCAGCAATTCTTGCAAATCTTGATAAAAATTACTTTGATATTTCTCCGCCATCTCCGTGCCTCTATCTTGATCTTCGTCCCAGATACCTACCAACTCTACATCTGTGTATTGTTTCAAATGTAGTGCATAGGCTTGGGCATGTATATGTGCAAAGCTAATCATTCCTATTTTCACTGTGATCTCTCCTCCACATATATGACTTGACCTAGATTAGCAGATGTAATAGCAGCTTCAGCTATTTTTATAGACTGTACCGCCTCATTAAGCGTGATGATTGGAGTTTTCCCTTCCAATATACAATCTCTAAAATGTCGTAACTGAATTTGGATCGGTGGCTCGCAGGCTAAATCTGCTGATAAATAGCCAGCTCGCTTATCTACATTAGGGATTTGAATGTGAACACCCTCCTTATTGTCACTACTTGCAACTAACAACCCTTCATTTCCTGCAATTTCAGCAGATGTTTGTAAACTATCTGCACCCCAAGATAGTTCGAGGTGAGCAATAACACCATTTTTCATTCGCAAAGTAATCAATGCGTATTCAAATGAACGTTCTTCTGTTTGGATAATGTGACGAGCCATAACTCTCTCTACATCACCGAACGTCCACAATAACCAATCAAGGTCGTGAATCCCTAAATCCATGATTATACCGTTACTCTTTTCATGGTTAGAAAACCAACTAGATGGATAAGAAGTTTTTCGAGAAAGCCTAACCACACCAACCTCTCCTACTGCTCTTTCTTGCACATGGATTCTAAGCTGACTATATTCCTGATCAAATCTGAGAATGTGCCCTACCAACACTTGCACTGATTTTTGTCTACTCAATTCTTCAATTTCTTTTGCTTCCTCTACATTTAAACAAAGAGGCTTTTCACAAATAATAGAAATATGCTCTTGCATTTGAATAGCAGCCTTTATTGTTTCATAATGTAAAAACGTTGGTAAACAAATGTCTAATACATCGATATGTTCTTGTTTTAATAAAGACTTTAGATCAGGAAAATAGGCAGCATTCCATTTTTGAGTGAGTGGTGATAACTTGCTTTTGTCACGTCCGATAAGCCCTACTATTTTCGTATTTTCAAGCTTATCCCATACTTCTGCATGGCGCTGGCCCATCTTACCTAAACCAATAACAGCTACTTTCAACATTGTTTCAGCCTCCTTTTAAGTTATTGAGACAGCCTTACCTGCATGTTGCGATTCATTAGCTGCTAAAGTTACCTCTAATGTTTTCAAACCATTTGTGTAATCTGATAAGATATAATCGGAATTTCCGGTTATCACTGCTTCTATAAAAGCTTTATCCTGTTCTTCATAGAAGTCTACTTCTGATCTAGACGTAATGACATTGTCATTCTCTACAATTGTAAGTTCCGTTCCATTAATTGCTACTCGGAAATTCTTACCTAATACTTCAACCCCCATACGATGATCTGTTTGTGTAAAGGAACAATCTAAATGACCAACTGCCCCATTATTGAGTGTGAAATTCACAGAAGTAACATCAGGAATATCAATATTCTCAATTTCACCTGACACCGTTAACGCCATATTGGCATAAACCGTTTTAATATCACCACCTAAGTGTCGAATAAGATCCATTATGTGTGTTGCCTGCTCTACTAGTTGACCTCCTGATTTGGACATATTTCGATACCAAGGAGTTTCCACAAAGGTTGATATATAGTGACCTCGAATCATGGCAATTTCTTTACCTTCTAAATAGTCTTTAGCTTTCTTTACAGTATCTAAGTAACGTAAACAGTAACCTGTAGCGCAAATAATTCCTGTTTCTTCAATCACTACTTGTTTTTTGCGTGCGTCTTTCATACTCAATCCGACGGGCTTTTCTACCATTAAATGAATCCCCTTCTTAGCTGCTTTTTCTTCAATATCGCTATGGGCAAATGGTGGTATACAGAGGAACAGTACATCTAATTGCTCTTTTTCCAGCATATCATCTACGTTTGTGTATACATTTGCATTATTCTTTTGAGCGATTTTAAAAGCATTTTCCTCATCGATATCGCACACTGAAACAATTTTTACATTCTGATGATTAGCTAAACATTTCAAATGAACAGATGCTATTCCACCGACACCTACAAATCCAATTTTTAACCTTTTCACTTTGCACCTTCCTTTTTATTTGCATGAATAATTAATTCTATATGCCTTGCTGTGTCTATGGCTAATGCCTTTGGATCGAGCTTATATGATGATAACTCAGCAGTAATAGGCCCACTATAACCAATTTCATGTAATGCTTTGCTAACCTCTAACCAATTGACATCACCAGCTAGTAAGTTTACAAAACCATTAATATTACCTGTAGCTCTATGGAAATCTTTCACATGAACTTTGCGAATACGAGTACCTAAAATACGAATCCACTGTTCGGGATAACCAAACTGCAATACATTGCCAACGTCAAAATAAACTCCAGCATAATCTGATTCTAACTCGTCGACATAACGTACCATTTCGAGAGGTGAGAGAAGAAATTTATTCCATACATTTTCAATTCCTATGTGTACTTGATGGTTTTCAGCGAATGGCAATACTTTTCTAAGTTCGTCTAAACTGCGTTGATAACATTCTTCATAGGACACATCTTCTGATACAGAGCCAGGAACAACAAGAACGGTATCGATATTCATCGCAGCAGCAAGCTCAATTTGCTTTTCTATTACTTTCCTGCCTTTAGCCCGTGTTGATTCCTCTTTGGATGACAATGGAACTTCCCATAACAAGGAGGTTGATAGACTTTGAATCTTCAAGCTGTAGTCTTCAACTAATTTCTTAATCTCTTTCGCATCTTCTGGAGAAGAATCCATTGTTAAACCTATACCGCCTGGATGATTGAGATTCAGCTCAACCGTATCAAACCCAGCTTCCTTACTGTATTCTAGAACCTTTTCTAAAGCTGTACCTTCTGGGTAACACCATTGATTAATTCCTTTTAACATAGTATCCCTCCTATCAATTTGTTTTCTGTGTGTAATGATCATTGGTAAGTTTAAATTGGAATTTTTCTTGTAGTAACACAGAGGCAGCACCAACCATTTCAAATTCTTTCCCTAGTGAAGACTCGGTAATTTGCACATCCTTATAAAGTGGCTTCAAGGTTTTCTTCTCCACTTTATTTTGAAGTACTGAGGTTAATAGTTGATTAGTAACATCCCCCCCTAAAATAATGACTTCTGGATTAAACAGATGGACTAAATTAACGACCCCGACAGCAAGATATTCAGCCATTTCATGAAGGATATCTACAGCTAAGGCATCTCCATTGTTTACAGCGTCTACAAATTCATTAGGAGTAATAAATGATTTATCCTTAGTAAGGTAACTAGAAAGAATCGTTTCTTGTCCTTCTGCAATTCTCTGCATTAATTTCTTAGAAGTAGCTGGCCAACTCATATAATTCTCTAAGCAGCCTTTATTTCCACAGCTACACAGCCTGCCATTCATATCAATACTAGTGTGTCCAAACTCACCCGCACCCCCACTTTCTCCTCGAGATAAGGTATGATTTGTAATTACACCAGCACCGACACCCTCACCAATTGTAATATAAATCAAATTTTCTACTTCTTGAAAATCACCAAAATTTTTCTCAGCTAACACGTATGCATTCGTATCATTGTCAAGCCATGTGGGTAGATGAAAATGTTGTCCTACTATATCTCTTAAATAAACATCATTGAGCAATAAAACTGGGTTGTAATGAACAATTCCTCTTTTTGAATCTACAATACCTTGAATAATAATAGATATACCTATACAAATTCGGCTATCCTTACAAGATTCGAAGAATTCTTCCAATAATTGAATAAGGTAGTTTACAAGTGCAACACCTGTATATCCTTTGGTTGAATATATTTTCTTCACATTAATTTTTGCCTCTAAGTTCATGTCTGCTATTGTAATTTTAGAATAAGAAATGGAAACACCTATGAGATAATGATTATCAGGGGAAAATTGCAAGAGAATTGGCTTTCTGCCACCACTGGAAATGCCTGTTCCACCTTCATTGACATAGCCTTCATTAATAAGGTCAGTAACAGCAGATGTAACAGTGGTTGGGCTTAAATCATTTTTCTTTGCAATTTCACTTCTGGAAATTGGACCATATTTTCGAATTGTGTCTAAAATGATGGATCGATTTAGTTCTTGTATTAACTTTAGATCTCCTGTTCGTTTCATAGTCTTTAACATTCCAATCTGTTAGTTTTTTTTATGAGTCTGCAATTATGATGAGTGGAGGTGCTTTCTTGTAGAAGTTTGATGATATTATCAGAATGAAGTTGTGGATCAAAACTTAAGGTTCCATTACTTTTTCCAATGGAATTAATAAGTTTTTTTGAAGTCTACCATAATTTTTAAATGTTTGTCAAGATTTATTTACAATTTATTTACATAGTTTTTCAGTAAATTTTGTATCACCTTATTCATAGTCAATAAAAACGACTATTTTTCTGGTTGCAAGCATTTGTCAAGTCTCCTTTTTCATAACATGCCGCGGAAGAATAACCAAGATTTCTACGCTTACTGAGAGCTTTAATTCTTTTATAACCATAAAAAACACCCTAATAGATAAATGTTACTCTAACTTTTAGGATGTAGTACAAAAATAGTTATATTTTGAAATCCTTCCACGATATAATAAAATTGCTTTAATTGTTCTTACCCGATTATTTTCAATCCAATCACAGCTAATATAATTAATGATAAAAAGAAAATCCGCTTGGCATTTTTTGATTCCTTATAAAAAATGATCCCAACTATAGCAGCACCTGCAGCACCTATTCCAGTCCATATCGCATATCCCATACTCATTGGAATCGTCTGTAGAGCAATGGACAAAAATAAGAAGCTTAAAGCAAAGCTTGCAAGCATCAAATAAATCGTATTCGTTGTTTTATGATGATGCCATTGATTCATCATCATCACTCCCAGCATTTCAAATAACCCTGCAACAATTAAAAGTATCCAAGCCATTATTTACTTTCCTCCTTTGGTTCTGAAGTTGCTTTCAATCCAATAATACCGATCAAAAGTAAAAGAATTAGTGCAATTTTGGCAAGGCTAATTTCTTCATGAAAAAAGAAAGCTCCAGTTATGACAGTCCCAGCTGTTCCTAATCCTACAAATACGGCATAAACCGTTCCGACTGCAATCTTTTCTCCGGCCATAATTAGAAAATAAAAACTAATAATAATAGCGATAACTGTGCCAATCCACTCTAAAATTTGATCGGAATGTGTTAAACCAATTACCCATAAAACTTCAAATACTGCAGCGATTATCACTTTTAGCCATTCTTTAAACATAATGCTTCCCCCCCTTTATCGCAAAAGATTTTTTGATTTGTAATAGAGATAACATGGACTAAGCAAAAAAAGCCTGGGAGAATGAATCTCCCAGGCTTTTATCCTTCCGTGTCACAGTAGTTACTGTGTGTTTTCTCTCGGACCAGTCCAACTTGTGTTGCGGAACCCTAGAAAACAATTTTCCAATATTCTGTTACCAATTATTTTATCATCTTTTGCTTTCTTTTTCTAGCAATTATTAATAATCCGATTCCGAACATTAACAATAATCCACTCGCTAACAACCAGTTAAAAATACTAGTTGCAGTGTCTGGTAAAGCAACACCGTCTTTTGATTTTTCACTATCTGTTGCCGTTTGATCTTGTTCATCGTCTGCAGTAGCTAAAACACCATAGGTCGAGAAGTGATCAACTGTTGTAGTAACGACACCATCGCTTACGTCCCCACCAATAAACTCCCAGCTATTCGTAGCTTCATTATAATAATAAATCGCTACATTTTCCTCATTTTCATCATGTCCCATGATTAATTGAAATTCACCAGTATAATCTTCAAAACCTTCAGGGAAAGTAAATTCGAAGGTATATACATCACCTGCAACTTGAAGATCCCCTAGGTTCTGAGGTTCTGCTTGTTTAACAATTAAAGTTGTTCCTTTCGGTAAGTCGCTCGGTAAAATTACTTTAGTTGATGAATCAGCAATAGCAATTATCATATCCGCCTCTACTTCTATTTCTTCCCCTAATTCAACTTTCAGTTCTTTGGTGTCATTACTTGATTCATTGTTATCTTCATTCTCATCTTCTCGGGTTTCCGTTCCTTCGCCATTACCATCTTGTTCAGATCCATTCCCAGGTGATTTATGATCATCTTCTGGTTTTTGTGGTTTTTCTGGCTTTTCTGGTTTTTCTGGCTTTTCACCAGGTTTTTCGTTAGAACCATCACCTGGCTCTTTATCTAAATCCTCATCTGGGTCTTCACCTGGTTTTTCTATTGGATCTAATACATATGGATCCCAACCTTTTAATACGTTTTGCACGGTCCAGTCAGCTGCCTCTTCATCGGTTAATTGACGACGTGAATCATTGATTACTGCACCTGGACCTTCGTTTTTATATTCATACAAACGTGCATCTTCAGGTTGTAGACCGCTCATTGATGTCCAGCCTTCTGGTTTGATATGCTCACCAAGTTTGCTTTCCATGATGACAACACTTCCAATTGCATCTGGATTGCCCCCAGCAGGCCATGGTCTCCCTAGATACACTGTTTCTGCAGGTGCATCACTCGTAAATTTACTGTCTTTAATTAACATGCCATACTTATCTGAAATTAACGTACTGGCTGCGGTCACATAACCATTATTTGAGTCTGAGCCACGATCCAATGAATGAATTACAGAATCTTCAATAACGATACTTGCTGCACCAAAAATGAAGTCAACATCCCCTTCGATATAGACATCCCCATAATACTGTGTACCGGAATGAGCATATAACGTATCTTGATTTCCGATAAAACGGACATCATTGAAATATTGACGATCACCACTGGCATAAACGGCTACAGCTTGTTTTCCTTCAACATCGGCACTTTCATCAAAGGAATTTTCCAATGTTAGATTTTCGATACGGAGATCATCTGCCCGTAAATAGACACTGGCACTACCACTTGTCCCGAGAGTTCCACCTACACCATTGTCACGACCAGCATAATTATCATACGTAATGACTGTATCGTGTTTGCTTTCCCCTAACAAATTAATAAAAGGTTTATTCGTTGGAATGGTGACTACTTCTTTGTACGTACCATCTTTAATATAAATGGTTACAGGATTACGATTGTTTTCAGGAACAGCGTCAATAGCTGCTTGAACAGTCCCATAATCCCCAGTTCCATCCTGTGCAACAACTAATTGACTTTCTATTTCATTCATTTGCTTTGTTTGTCCTTCCAATACTTTTATATCACCTTGTGCTAATGTCCTGCCATTTACGTCAACAGAGTCGGTTCCTTTTACTTGAACAAATACTTTGTCGGTATAATTACCTGTCGTTTGCATGATTTCCAACAATTGAGTTGCCCAATGGCCTCCCCAAGCATAACCGTCTCTTCTTTCTGCTTCTATTTCCATAATGTCATGTTTAATCACACCATCACGGCCAGAGAATATCGGTTTATTCGTACCGATTTCATAGAAACGGTACCAAGCAGTTGAATTTGGGTCTTCAACGAAATATTCGTTATTGGGATCACCACTGACATATCTGGTATTTTCCAATTTCACTTCATCAAACCATTCTAACGCTGCTAAAACGGCTTTATTGATTTCTTCAGTTTGTGGTCGAGTCATTAAATATCGAATAACTCCGACTGACTCTGATCCTGAGATAGAAGGATGCTCATAAGAACGACCTTCTTTTGGTTCGTACGTATATGGATCATGCTGCGCACACCAAGCAGTTAGTTTGCCATCTACTTCAATTTGCGCATTTAGAATATAGTCTACAGCTAATTCTATCGACTCTTGTGATTTACTTAGATACTCTTCACTAATTAGATCAGAATCAAATGGATAACGTTGTTCTGCAACCATGTCTAATAATTCCAATACATTAATCATCGCTTCATCATTAAAAGTAACATAGTCAGAATAGTTACCTCTTGCAGGATAAACCTGTGCAAATCCTCCTGTTTCATACTGAAGCTTGAATAAGAAATCTAAACCTTTTTCAATGCTTTCTTTATATCTAGGATCTTTTGTTTCTTGATACACTTCGGCTAAATATTGCAACTCTGAAATGGTCGCATCATTATCAATGGTACCTAATTCAACGCCATCATTGACCCACTCTGAGCGTGATTCTTCACCATCCCAAGGTCGAGTGTAGATATGTGGCCAGTTTTTCGTCCATCCACCGTGGTCCATTTGCCATGTCAATAGATTGTTTGCTTCCTCTACAGCAGTATCTAAATCTCCGGAAAATCTCGTTTCCTCAAATTCAATTGGGTACTCGGCATACTCGTTCCATTCATCTAAACTGTGCATCACGATCACTGTTTGACCAAATCGGTTTGTTGCCGTTGCCGCCTTGTCTATATTTAATGTTGTAAATCCTGGTGTTAAAAGCTCCCATCTTCTCGTCGGAACAACTACTTCCAGATCTGTAGGTGTAAATTTTGCAAAGTAGCCGTTTAATGTAACAACAAGTAAATTGTTAGAGACAGCATGTACACCTGCAATATCGACCGTTTCACTTTCATTTTCCGCTTCTAGTAAAGCAACTAAATCTCTTGCTTCCCCCCATGTTAATTGTGCACTTTCAGACTCAGCAGTTTGATCAGAAACTGTCTGTATAATTTGTACTGCTTCATCACCAGTAATTGTCTCATTTGGACTTACCTTACCATTACTTACTAAGTGATCTGCATAGCCTAACGCATCAGCAGTTTCAAGCACAAAGGAATACCACTCTTCAGTTGACGTTTCCCAAACAGTTTCCTTCTCAGTCAAGCCTTTGAACTGTTCCTCATACACATAGCCTAAAGCTTGATTCACTAGAGAGAAAAATTCAATTCTAGTAATCGCTTCTTCATTCGACGGAAGTTCATCCACAACGATGCCTAATTCTTTCAATTTTTTCAATTCAACACCACTAACCACTTCTTCGAGTTCAGCGGGATCAATCTCAATCGGGCGATCATTACCAGCATCAGATTTATTATGCACACGCAGATGGTCAATGTTTGCCCCACCGCTTGGGCCTACCCCGGTAGCTCGAATGGTATTTTCACCAGCTACAAGCTGAGCTTTCGTAGATGTATACTCCCAATTTGCCCAGTTACCGGTCGGGTCAAATGCAAGTGCTTCTTCAACTACTTCACCATTGACTTTAATTTCTGCTGGGCGCTGATCTGTACCACCATGAGCATAGCGGAAATCTAAGAAATACTCTCCTTCCACAGGAACATTGACTGTCCACTCCACCCAGCTTCCAGGCGCATTTGGGCTATAATCGATAAAGCCATCTCCAGTAAAGCCAGCATGTTTATTATCAATTATCACCGTGCCTTCTTCTAACTCTGCCTCTTCTGCTTCATATATTTCATCGTATTCTTTCATAACCCTTAAGTGATCAATGTTCGCTCCACCACTCGAACCAATACCTGTTGCGCGAATAACATTCTCACCTTCAGTTAATATAGCTTTTGTGGACGTATATTCCCATGCTGTCCAATCACCGGTCGGGTCAAAAGCTAACTCTTCTTCTACTACTTCACCATTCACCTCAATTTGAGCAGGACGAAGATCTGTACCACCATGAGCATAACGGAAATCTAATGTATACTCACCATCTGCAGGGACATCCACTACCCATTCGATCCAGCCACCTGGAGCATTCGGCACATAGTCAACAAAGCCTGTACCAGTAAAACCAGTGTGCTTGTTATCAATAATCGCATTATAAAAATTTGCATCTTCCGCTTCATAAATACCTCCACTAACAGATTCTGCTGGATCTTCCGGCTCATCAGGTTGTTCCGGTTCCTCTTCTTCCGGCACTTGATACAGATTACCTGAGATTTTCAAGTTATCCATATAGTGTCCATCTGTTCCACTATTAGGAGTGAAACTTTCCACAAAATTAACTTTTTCTGCAGGCTGATTAAGTTCTGCTTCTTCATGCACTAGCTCCTCATCAATATAAACATTGGCATGTTGAGCGTCCAAATCAATTTCAACTGTTACTTTATACCAAGTTTCTTCTTCTACTTCTACCAACGGATGATATTGATCACCTGTGCGATACGTAATAGCCCCATCTTTTGTTTCAATAATTACCGGTGTACTATCGCCTTTTATCCTCATCACTTTGGTTGAACTGGCATAATTTGGCTGCATAAATAACATCTCAACTGTCACTATACCGCCAAGATCCTCCACCGATTTACTTAAAATAACATTTGTATCATCGCTTGTATCATCAAGGAATACACTCTTATTCTCTTCAGACGGCACATCTACTACCCTTACAGTTCCTCCATCTTCTGACACATCAACATTTGTTGGAATGTCACCTGTTACATCATCATTAAAATCTGTCTCAAAAACAAAGTCAGCTTCCGGTTCTTCCGGTGGTAGTTCTACTTCTACTAATTGTGAAATACGAAGATCATCAATATAATGGCCCAAAGCTTTGGTTCTAGGAGTAATGGATTCCATATAATTGATTTTTGATGCATCCTCGTAAAATGCTGCCCCTTCTACTTTTAATTCATCATTGATAGAAACATCAACTGTTTTTTCTATTAAATCTACTTCAACTTTTAGGTCGTACCATTCACCTTCTTGCACCTCTACTAAATTCTGATAAGAATCATCACTGTTCCGGTAACCAATATGGCCATCATTCGTTTCAATAATGACAGAGGTACCGTCACCTTTAAGACGCATGACTTTGGATGAACTTGTATAAGTTGGTTGCATAAATTTCATCTCGAACGTCACCTGATTATCCAAGTCATCCAATGATTTAGAGATTAATACATCATCACTCTCACTTGTGTCATTCAGGTATACACTTTTATTTTCTGCATCAGGTAACTCTTCAACTGTGACTTCTCCCCCAGCTGCAGATACATCTAAATTTGCTGGTACTGCACCTGTTTCATCATCATTGAAGTCTTCCTCAAAAATAACAACGTTGTTAAAATCAGACTCAGCTTTTACCAGCGTTACTGGCATCGTAGAACATACAGTGGTAAACATTAGCATAAAAATAAGAAATACATTGATTGCTTTTTTACTATTCATTCATGAATCTCCCCTCTCTTAATTAGTAGCATGACTTAGTACAGGAAATTACGTTTCCCTCCCTTCCCTGTTATACTTGATTACGGAATTGCTTAGGAGTGACTTGTTGATATTTCTTAAAGCATCTAATAAAGTTAGATGCTGTTGAAAAACCGATTCGGGAAGCAATTTCAGCAATAGGCATGTTTGTTTCTCTCAGTAATTTCTTCGCTTCATACATTCTTCTTTGTAATATATATTGATGAATGGTCATGCCAAACTCTTTTTTAAAAAAGTGACACAAATAATATTTATTAAAGTGTAACTTGTCGGCAAGATCCTCTAATTGCCAATTGGTATTCCAAAGACTATTGATTTCTTTTAAAATCCTTTCTTGCGTACGAACTGGATTTGACGCTGATAGTTGAAAAATTCGATCCTTTGAAGTCTGCAATAATCGACTGCAAACGAGCAATAATTCTGATACATACAGGATTATTGCATGTTGATGTTGCCAATTATTCGGGGACATATCTTCTTGTAATAGTTGACGAATAATATGCTGAAAATTTTCATAGCCTCGTTCTTCTATTTGCAAAAAGAAATGTGGTGTAGGTTGTTGATTTAATAGGCGTTTAAATGCTTGAAAGATTGGCTGCTCATAGCAAAATAAATCATCTTGAAACATGATCATCACACGATCATATGCCTGATTATCTGGCAAGTTTACTTTATGCAGCTGCTCACTGTTAAACAAAAGAACATGACCTTTCTTCAAATGAAACACACTTTCTTCAAAAATAAACTGCGCTTCTCCATTTCTCACCCATACGATTTCATACCCTCGATGGGAGTGAAAATCTTTTGGTGTATGGCTATCCACCTTATGTTGGATAGTGAATGTTGTTGCCAAGTCCTTTTGTTTTTGTACGGTTTCTAGTTTCTCTATTAACACTCTTTCACCTCCCCCGTCAATAATAGAAAACGTTTTCATTTTGTATTATAGCATAGATATTACCTTCTCCAATAATGAAATATTGTTGAAAAAATATTCCTAGATTGCTTTACATATTACCAATGATTCCATTAAATTTCCAATTCGTCTTATATTGATACCATTTACACTGGTATTGCTTGTCAGTTAATAAATAGCGTTAAAAATACCCTCGTAGATAGTCTTGGCCAGTACGGATAAATCAGCACTGTAAATTCCCTCTTGTTCATTACTTTTAAATTTAGTATATATTTTTATTTGCCTCTCCGGTCAGTCCAGCTAAAAGAAACATCCAAAAATATCTCGCATGCTATGATCAACCAATCAAATGAAGTACACCCTTCTTCAACGTGCAAAAAGCAAGGGAATTTCCAGAAGGTCAAAGCCCGTTGGAGTTTTTGATTGAAGGTGTGTATGAAGTGCTCCCTATCAATGAAGAGCGAAAAATAGAAATGATGGTGTGGCTTGCTTTTTCTGCAAAAGTTTTGGTTGACTCAACGCTTCGCGAGCTAAGCAATAAAGTGTACAACGACATGCATCAAGGATTGAAAAATGTCATTAATACCTTACAAGTATTACAATATGCAAAAGACGGACTTGATCTCGATTTAGAAGTTAACCGGCTCCATGCGCTAGTCGACGGAATGGCATTGCATCATTTATTAATTCCAGAGCACTTTACACATGATAAAATGATCTAGACTCTAGAATATCATCTTCAATCCCTTTGCAAATAAACTGTACCATATAAAGAAAGATAACAACCTATAATTACATTGAACCCTAGCAGAATATGGCTTCTTAACTGATAAAAAAACTAATGATGCCTAACGATAAACTTAAAATTTCGTTAGGCATCATTATCTTTTTCCGTTGAATATTCACATTATGTTCTAATGAGTATACTTTTCACACTAAAAACCGAATTCATTATGGTGTACTTGTTTGAGTTGGCAGGGTATCCCAGAAACTAGTGTCGACGGTTTCAATAGATCCATCAGCAATAGCTGTAACAGTAGCTTCTAGAGTTAAAATGGTCTGTTTCTTCAAATAGCCATTACTTTTCTGCCCTAAAATGGCACTAGGATTACTATGATCAGACATTCCTCTCATTTCAAATAATAGAGTTGGAATCCCGTAGCGTAAAGCTATACCATTTCTACCAATATTTGCACCTGTACCACCATTATATTTACCAATTAATCCCCAGCCTTTGGCATCAATAGTATGATAGACAACAGCACCAAGTTTTTTCGATTGCGCTATCAGTTCCTCATCAACACCTGAATTGGTAGGATATAAAATAGAGCCTGACACTAGATTACCATCTACGTACCTTTGTGCACCTTGATGGTGTAAGTCTATTAAATAATCAATATCCATTTTTTCAAATACTTCTTCATATAAAGCTCTTGCCTCTGGTTCCATATCAGCTATTTCTTTATCATGTTCACGATTTAAATCAACATTATTTGCATTATATCTCGTTAAATGTCTATCACCATCTGCAATGTAGTCATCCAAAGAGAAATCTACATCTCCCATCGCTCCATCTGCATTTAACATAGGAACTACAATAACATTGACGTTATCTAGTACTCCTTTTAACTTATTAGAACCTAAATGTTTGATAAATTCTAAAGCGCCTTCAGTTGTTAACTGCTCATTACCATGCTGTTGAGTTAGATAGAGAATAGTAGGATTTTCAGGATTTGATATATATTTTGCAATATAAATATCACGTCCTTTAACAGTTTGTCCGATCACATCAAGTTCCAGTGCTTCTTGCTTAGCTTCCTGTGCCTGAAGAAAATCAACCATTTCATCGTAAGTAGTCAGAATAGAAGTCTGGATGGATTCGTTTCCATTGTAGTTCGGACCATTTCCAACTGCAGCTAGTGGCATTGATACTGCTCCAATAGTTCCGATTGCCAAAAGTCCCGACAATGTAATTTTTAAAACTTTCTTTTTCATTATGATATCCCTTCCTCTCATAAAATTTATCCTACTATATAAAAGTATAACGAAAGTGTAAAAGATATGTTATATAATTGTTAATATTTCTTACTAATACTAGATTGGTTTTATTATTACAAAGGGTCATCTGCTAACGATAAGAAAGATTAGGTCTACATGGAATAGGAAAATTATAAATAGAGGTAGATACATCGATAGTTTAGACGTAGTTGTTTTGGGCTCCCTGAATGACAGTAAGTTACTGTCATTGGCATTTGCAACGTGCTCGATCGGTGCGACGACGTTGATTATTTTTTATTGAATTGTTTTTAAAGTGCTAAGTTTATTAGATTTAGTCTTAAATTTGGCACTTATCATGGTTGTAAGTGCTATTTCTGGTCGTGTGGTTATGAATTTTGGTACTTAATGATGGTTTAAGTACTATTTTAAGAAAGTACTTTTTAATTTTGGTACTTAACTTCTAGAATTGGTGTAGATACAGTTTTTTTCTGAAAGTTAATATAAAGTAGTTTATAAATTGTTATGCAATTTATAATGAAAAAAGCAGTTCATTTTGAAGTACATTTGTACGCCAAAACCGAACTACTTTTTATAAGTTATGAGCTTTTTTTATCTCGATTTCCAACAATCAATAAAACAGCAATAACAAGAACAAACAATAACGTTATACTTAGCGATAACGCAACCTGACCGGTTAAACCATACATAATATATCCAAGCCCTGCTGCCAATGCACTGATTAATGCATACGGTAATTGCGTAATTACGTGATCCATGTGATTGGCTCCTGCACCCGTAGAGGACAGAATAGACGTATCAGATATTGGTGAACAATGATCTCCAAAGACAGAGCCTGCCAATACTGCAGCCATCGCCGGAAGGACTAAATCTACATCATAGACAATCGCAATTTGTGCAGCAATCGGAAGCATGATCCCAAACGTTCCCCATGAAGTTCCGGTTGCCAATGCCATAAAACCTGAAATAACAAACAATAACAACGCCAAATAATTTACATTAAAGTCAAATTGATCAACCAAATTAGCCAGATAACCGCCAGTGTCAATCGTTTCAATGATAGAGCCAATCATCCAAGCGAGAATTAAAATATAAATCGCCGGCATCATGGATAAAGATCCGTCTTTTAACACTTTAACTATAGACAATTTCGTTCCTTTTAAGAATAAGTACATTGCTAAACCTATAATAACAGCACTTACCCCTCCAATAAAAAGAGATAAATTGACATTTGTATTTTCAAACATCGTTAAAATAGTTGCATTACCTTCTGTCTCCTGATACCCAGTGTAGAGCATCATTGCAATCGTTACGACTACCAAAGTAATAATTGGCATTAACAGGTGGATGACCTTTCCATTTTCATTAACGAGTGCATTTTCGCCCATATCAGCAGACATCGTTTTTTTGTTAGGATCCACTACTTGACCTGTTTCCAGCGCTCTCTTTTCATGAGTCCTCATCGCACCAATATCAATACTAAATATTGCCACTAAAAATACTAAAAGCATTGCCGCAAAAGCATACATATTCAATGGAATCATTTTTACAAATGCTTCTAATGGCTGGAATTCCGTCACTTCCGCTGCTACAAAAATAGAACCAAGTGTTCCTATGATATATGCGCCCCAACTCGAAATCGGTGTAATAACCGTAATAGGCGCAGAAGTTGAGTCAATAAAATAGGCTAATTTTGCCCGAGATATTTTGTAACGATCTGTCAATGGTCGCGAAACTTGCCCTACCGCTAGACTGTTAAAATAATCATCGATAAATATGAGAATACCTAAAAAGGATGGTACAAGTTGAGCACCGCGTCTTGTTTTTACTTTTTGAATTGCCCATTCTCCGAAGGCCTTACTCCCTCCAGATGCTGTCATGATAACCGTCATTATACCTAATAGAAGTAAAAAGACGAGTAGATAAATACTTCCCATATTCCATCCATCCGCTGTGTAGAAAATATCACGGAATACAAGCCAGATTTGCTGAAGGCTTGCGATGATATTAAAATCGTGAATTAATAAAGCACCGACCACTATACCGGTTCCTAAAGATAATAAGACTCTCCTTGTCAATAATACCAATACCAGCATTAAAACAGCCGGGATTAACGAATATATTGTACCTTCCATTTACATAACCTCCACTATTACTATCCTGTCCAACTACACAAAGAAAAAAACAGCAACAGAATAAAGTCTATTACTGTTCTATACATTCTCAAATAGTTTATCAATTTTCGATACATCTGTCACTCACTTTTTTAATGGGACAGAAAAGTGGAAATAGTTTAATGAATCAAGAGAACCTCAGTGACTCACTATTACAGACAGTTTTATTGTTTTCATGCTGTCGTTAAAAAATTATATTATAGATAAATGTCTTTTAATCCTTCGTGCTGAACCTTCCATCCTTCTGGTAATCCAGTCTTTGTAATTAACATCGCTACCGCTATTAATAGAGCACCGTTACCCGGAAGATAAACGGTTAAAGCGTCGTGTTGATAGTTATGTCCATTGACTAAATAGGTATTCTTTACTTGGTCCATTAGCAAAAAGTCGACAGCTAACTCTAGTTCGTCTAATCTTGCCGCAGTCATCGCACACATTGGGAAGTCCCATCCCCAGGCAGTTTCCCAATGCCATTCTTCCTTAACCTTATTTAAAGTTTTTCGCATTACTTCCTGATCAATTAATTCCCCAGGTAATACACCAAGAGCTGCTACCATTGATGGATGATCATGATTTTTTTCAGAAAAAGTATTCTCACAATCCTGATGAGCTAAGTATACCCCATCCTTCACTCGAGGTTTTGCTAAATTAGTTCTGACGTCAACCCATTTTTCTGGAATATCTTTTCCTAATCGTTCACACCATTCGATAGCAATTCCCAAACCAACATACCAATATTCTAATTCATAAGGTGGATTGATGCTATCTTCCATCAGATGATTCTCTTGTGCTGGTATCAGACCCGGACCAAGCTGATAGACACCCTGTTCTTCATTATAATTTGCAAAAGATGCCATAAAATCAGCAGATGCAAACACAACTTCACTTAAGTGAACCAACACTTGCTCATCTTTTTCAGCTTGATAGCAAAGTTCTGCTAAATAGATAGGATGTGGCTGCTGCCAGATTAAACCCGGTGCTATCGGTGATGGTGTCTGCTCGCCTTCTATGTCAACCATTTTCGGCCACCGCGCCCCTTGATAGCCCTGGGATTGCGCCAATTGATAAGCTTTAGGTAGAATATCGAGATACCAGTCCATACTTTTTTCCAAAATGGCGCTTCTTCCCCATAACGGGAAGTGAGCCGCATGCCACCAATGCATTTCCAAATGAAACTTGCCGAACCAGCTGTTGTACATATAGCCTGTTTCCTGTGGGGGAACCGATCCACCACTGTGCACTGCTAGTAGATATTGTGAAAGAATTACACGACGCTCAAGTTCCTCAGCACGAGGATCCTTGCTTCCTTCAAAAGATAAGAAACCGCCATTTGACCAGAATGACTGCCAGTGATCACTTGATTCAGTAAATACTTCAGCCACCTGCTTCTCTGCCAGCATATCTTTGGAAAAAGAAAGTGTAAATGTTAATGTTTTTTCATTAGATGTAAGCAATAGCTTGTGATCGCTAACCTGTTTAACTTCTCCTGCATTCCAGCTCCAGCCAACCTGATAAGAGGTATCATCCATCTGACGTTCCAGCCTGATCGATTGACCAGACTGCTCAATAACCTTCGTTTGATGTTCCTCTTCATCCCAGTTTAATTCCAACGTTTCCTCCCATTTTCGATTTGTCATATTCGGACTTGGAAACGCTAATTGTACTGCTATTCGACCAGCTGTTAGTAAAGAAGAATTAACAGATACACCGATTACATCATCATTTGGTGCACAGGCAGTTTTAACGACCACCTTCTTGCCATCTACAATAAATTCACTCTCGATCATGCCTGACCATAAATGAAGTTGCTGCTTAACAGGCTCGGTTGCCACAAAAGAAAGTAATTCACCAGATTCATCAAAAAAAAGAAATCCGATTTGACCAAGCTGTAATCGATGCGGATTTTGCCTAAGCCAATGATAAGCCTCCTCTTTATCTTCAGGAAAAAGGGGATATGGCGCCCCTTGATATTGTTGCATTTTTATATCATTTAATGTGAAACTACCCTTACCACCGGTAGCATGCCACCCCCAATTGGATTGTGTACTTAATGGGGTGACATATTTCTCAGGAAATGTTTGCAATCCGGTAAAATCTACAGACAAGCCAAATTCACCATTTCCGACTGACAACGGGGCCCTTGATTCAATCGCTTTTACTACTGGCGAATGTTTTTCAACAATCTTTTTCCTATTCATCTTCGCTCCTCCTAATTACACCGTCTTGCTCTTCGATACGAATAAAAATCGGTCGCTCTTTCGGTGTCTTATTTGGTGAATGCAATGTTAAATGTAATTGCCCCTCCAAATCATGGAATAACATCCCATGGCCACCATCACTCGTAAATAGTGGCTTCTCATCATGTACCCATGGTCCTGTCACTTTACCTGTGGTCGAACGAGAAATGCCTTGTGCATATACATTATCAACAAAACTCGCCCATAACATCAATAATTCCCCATTTTTAGCACGATATAGATAAGGACCGTCTGTCACATAATTTTCGCGGGTATTACGTGTTTTATGTTTAAATGAGGTTGGCCAAGGGGATTCGGATGCTGAAAAAAGGGTAATCGGTTCACCAACTGCTTCTTTTAAATCATCACTTAAACGAATAGCACAAATCTCACCGTCACCAACCTGTACCCATTCATGACAAAATACCATCCAGGGCTTTCCCTCTTCATCTATATGTAATGTACCATCTAATGAAAACCAGTCATCCGGTGTAACAATTCCGTCACTATGTGGTTGAAAAGGTCCTGTTAATGATTCAGATTTTAAAATGGCAGTCCCGCGCTTTCCGGAATCCTTTAATAAAAATGTCGCAAACATATAAAAGGCATTTTTGTATTCATGTACTTCAGGTGCCCAGTAATTTTCTTCAGAGAAGAACTGATCATCTGGTCGAAATACCGGATATGGACCTTCCCATTGCTTTAAATCTTCACCAATCCAGACATCGAATCCCGTTCCTTTTCCCCAAATATTTTTATCGGTGCTGCCAAATAAATAATACTTACCTTGCTCACGATCGACATAAACAAACGGATCCCTAATTTGTACTTCCTGATTAACCTTCATTATCGCCTCTCCTTTATTAGATAATGCTTATCTTTCTCGTAAACACTTTTTCTTTTTTCTTACTAGTTAGTTGTTAAAAATATTCAGATGGACTGACACCTGTAATCGCTTTGAAAACCTGACTAAAATAAGTAGAATTCTGGTAACCTACCATTTCACTCACTTCATAGACCATGTATCGTTTTTCACGTAATAACTCCTTCGCCTTTGTGATTCGATAATTATTCAAATAGTTGACAAATGTTTCACCTGTTACTTTTTTAAAGAGTTGAGATAAGTAATTGCGGTTCACGTACAACATGTCAGCAATTTCTGTCAACGTAATTTCTTGATCATAATAGTGATGCACATGTTCCTTCACCTGCTCCACTAATTTGCTTGTCTTTTTGCCTGCTAGTGCTTCCTTTGAATACTCCACCCATTTAGTTATCTGCTCTGTCATCCACTCAAGTAAATCCTTCGTTGTCTGATAGTGATACACCTCTTTTAGTAAAGACGATTGTCCCTCAGGCAACGGTTCAATATGATCCATCGAATGGTCTTCCATCATTAATGCACTTAAGATATTGACTGATATTGTCTGGATCATATAAAAAGGGGAGTACTCCTCTGATAAACCGTTTACAAAATTATCCCATATCGCTAATAGCTCATCATAATCCTTTTCGGTAATTTTGCTATGAATCTCCTTTATCGTTTCAAATGGATATGCATAGGTATCATTGGAGCGTATTTCTTTCGTTTCCTGATAATGATAAACTTTATTCCATTCCTCATTTTCAGCTACTTCTAGCGCATACATACTTTCTGAATAAGCATCGGTTAAATGGTGCAAGCTTTTTCGGACATTACTAACACCGATCATCACAGATACCTTTAAATAATAAAGTACGTTATCAAGCATCTTATGCACGAGTTGATCATTTAATTGCTCTAAATAGATCTCATTCCCCGGTAAAAAGGCAACCATCACATAGGTAGAATCAGAATAATCGAGTAGATGTGTAACGAGCTGATTTTGTTCTGAAGATTGATGGATTGTTTCAGATAATATATTACCTACACTATACTTCATTAATTGCCATTCCCGTTCATGAGCTTTGGTTAAATAAGGAGGACGGTTGATCATAATCGAGGTAACAATCTGAGATGCATCGGCTTCTACTCCTAACAGGTCTTTACTTTCAATGGACAAATCTTTCGATTGATAACGATTAAACAGAAGATTACGAATAAACGTATCTTTACGATAAGCTAAGTAGTTAGGACGTTGTTTATGATAGGTTTCGAGGATTGCCTGTTGCTTTTCCTCTGACTCCATTTCCTGTAAGACTTCTTTAATAACTGTTTCAATTTCGGTTACAGGTGAAGGCTTCAAAAAGAAGTGCTTCACACCATACTGTATTGCTTTACGGGCATTATCGAAGTGATTATATCCGCTATGAATAATGATCCGAATAGACGGATAGGCTTCTCTTACCTTTTTTATTAAAGATAAACCATCCATTTCGGGCATATATATATCGGTAATCATAATATCTGGTGTTTCTTCTTCGATCATTTTTATTGCATGCTGTCCATCATTTGCCGTACCTAATACCCTGATCTGTAATTTCTCCCAATCGACATGCTTAGTTAAGCCTTCTCGTACCGTTAATTCATCATCAATAATTAATACCGATTTCATTATTTATTCCCCCGATTCGCTTGTCTGAGCTTGTGTTAAAGGTTGCTCTTGATAAATCGGTAAACGAATTTCGACGATCACACCACCTTTTTGATGATTATAAATGTCGACATCAAACTGCTCTCCACAATACATGGCAATCCGCTCTCTTACATTATGAATACCAATTCCTTTTGCATCCGAAAAGCTCCAATTATCCGGTAGTCCAGTACCATTATCTTTGATTGTTAATTGCATATATTGATTATTTTTACTTATCTCACCCTGAACGGTAATTTCCACCTTTTTTGATTCTACATTGTGATATCCGTGTTTGATACTGTTTTCAATAAACGGCTGAAGAATAATTTTCGGCACATAGTAATCCTTCATGGATGCTGGTACACGTACTTTATAATCAATTGCTTGTGGCTGTCGTTGCTTCTGAATATCAATATAGCATTTAGCATGATCCAATTCATCACGGAGACGGATAAATTTCAAGCCACCGCTAAGACCAATCCGTAACATTTTACTAAGTTTATTGACCATATCTCCGACATCTTTCGCATCATGATCAAGCGATTTCCACTTTATCATATCAAGTGTGTTATAAAGGAAGTGAGGCATAATTTGACTTTGTAATGCACGCATTTCTGCTTCACGGCGATGGATGTTTTCTTTTTCAAGCTTTGCAAGTAGCTCTGACAATTCATTTGTCATTTGGTTAAAATTCTTTCCTAAAATATCGTATTCTTCTATATAATGATGCTGAACCTGAACATCAAATTGTCCCTTTTCCACCTTGCGCATCGCTTTTACCATTTGACTGATCGGTTTCGTTATCCACTTTCCAATACCATAAACAATTGGGATTGATAAAATGATCGCAATCAACCCAATTACTAATACATGAATTCCGAGTTCCTGTGTTTCGGCATACAAATCATCAACCGGAATAACTTGAACGAGACGCCATTGTTCATAATTCGGCTGTGAGATTAACAGTAGGTAATATTCATTATCTTTCCGTATTAATTGATGATGATCGGTTAATTGCTCATATTCCGGTACTAATTGTTCATAGATTTCATTCTCAACTGGTAACGTAATATCATTTAAAATCGGAAACTCTTCACGCGAGTGTGTTTCCGCAATAATTCTTCCCCCGGTATTTAATAAGATAAAGGGCTCATTAATTTCCTCATACAGATCGGTATCCACTAAATATTCGAGAAAATGTTCAGCTAATACATTGACTTTAATATATCCAATTGTTTCACTACGTTGGTTTAAAATTCTGTGGACATAGCTGATCATTTCCCTATTCATTACATCATCGGTATGTCTTGGTACCCAGCCATTATCAACATTCTTAATAAAAGGTTCAAACCAATCCTGCTCTGTTAAATTGGACTCAGGCTGAACATTATAATCATAAAGATAGGAATACTCTTGAAAACGATCCGTGTATATTTCAATCGAATAGACTTCTTGTTTTAATGAAGCGACATTCTGGGCAAGATTTTTTAGTTCATTCCGTTCAACTAATGCTTGATAAGGACTAAGCTCGGTATTTTCAAAGATATCCATTAAGGTACGATCCACCGCAATGTATGTGCCAGTTTCACGGATATTCTGAATTACACCTGATAACTTATTAGCGCTTTCATTTAATAGCGTAAGTTTTGTTTCACTTATTTCTTCGGATGTAAAATTAAAAAAATACTGATAGGAAGAATAACTTACTCCTGCAAGAAAAAGGGCATTCACTAAAACGAAACATACTACCATTATCGTTTTTAACTTTCGAATCATGAATAACCCTCTTTTCTCTCCTTGCAAAGATGTTAGCACTAACCCTTAATACCGGTAGTAGCTATCCCTTCCACAATATAACGTTGGAAAATAAAAAACACAGTTGTAATCGGAATCAAAGAAAGAACGGACATTGCAAAAACTGATCCCCAGGAGGACTCCCCTTGTGAATCAAGGAATAATCTTAAACCTAATGGAACCGTAAAAGTATCCACCGTATTTAAATATAAAATTTGACTAAAGAAATCATCCCATGTCCAAATAAATGTAAAGATCGCTGTTGTTATAAGTACTGGCACCGCTAAAGGCATGATAATCCTTGTGTAAATCTGGAAAATACCGCAACCATCCATAATCGCGCTTTCATCCAATTCTCGAGGAATTCCTCTAAAGAATTGTACCATAAGAAAAATAAAAAAGGCATCTGTAGCTAATATCTTCGGTACAGTTAACGGCAAAATGGTATTAATCCATCCTAAATTATGAAAAATTGTATACTGTGGGATAAGTGTTGCATGTGCCGGAAGCATAATAGTCATTAGCATACAAGCAAACCACAGTTTTTTCAATGGGAATTTTAGCCTAGCAAACGCATAAGCGGCCATCGAACATGTAACAAGATTGGCTAGCACTGCAATGATACTAATTAAGAAAGAATTTTGAAAAAACTGGCCGAATGTCACATTTCTTACTACATTCCAACCATTTATATAATTATCCAAGGTCCATTCTTTCGAGAAAATACCCGGAGATGAGAAAATATGTGTCTCTGGTTTAAAGGAACTTGCAACCATCCATACTACCGGATATAACATTAATAACCCAATAATAATAATGAACAGATGTGTTAAAGCCTTGCTTGTTTTGGTACTTTGATTCATTACAGTTTCCCCCCGTCTTCATAATGCACCCAATATTTTGATGAGAAGAAGATGATCAGAGTCATCACACCTAATACAAATACTAGTACCCATGCCATCGCAGAAGCATATCCCATTTCAAATTGAGTGAATCCTTTTTGATATAAATAGAGGGTGTAGAATAACGTTGAGTTAATTGGTCCACCTGTACCTTCACTAATAATAAAGGCAGAGGTGAAAACTTGAATCGATTTAATTAATTCAATTACTAAGTTAAAGAAAATAACCGGTGATAATAATGGCAATGTAACACGGAAAAATATCTGAGGCTTCGTTCCTCCGTCAACAGCTGCTGCTTCATATAATTCTTTCGGAATTTGTTTTAATCCTGCAAGAAAAATAACCATCGAAGCACCAAATTGCCATGTTGCTAAAATAATGATGGTACCTAATGCATAGTCAGGATGCGAAATCCAACCTTGCCCCTGGATGTTAAAAAAGGCTAAAACTTGATTAACTAATCCGTCAATTTCGAATAAGTTTTTCCAAAGAATTGCAATCGCCACACTTCCCCCCAGTAAGGAAGGTAAATAGTATGTTGTTCGGTAAAAACCAATACCAGCCATTTTTTTATTTAACAGCACTGCTACTAATAAAGCAGCTATCAACTGTGTCGGTACTGCAATGAATACAAACGTTAAAGTAACCTTGGCTGAAGCAATCCATCTTTGATCCTGGAACATCTCTATAAAATTCGCAAGGCCGATCCACTCTGGTGTATTCAGTAAGTCAAAACGAGTGAATGATAAATAAAGCGAACTGATCATCGGTCCCAAGATTAGTCCTAGAAAGCCAATTAGCCACGGTAATAAAAATACATATGCGGCAATATATTGCTTTCGATTTTCCCTAGATACTTTCATCTTTTTCTTTATAGTTGGTGTTGCCAAAGCTTCTGTATTTTTCATTGTCACCCCTCCTAATATTGCTAGATATTGAAGTCTTCATCTCAGTAAACCAATCTTGTTGATTTCCTGAAATTAACGTAATTAAGACTTCAAAAGATGGATAGAGCAAAGTGACTCACTTGAGCCACTTTGTTATCCCTTGACTATTTATTCTTCTACTTCTTCATTTTCGTACTTTTCGATATTGCCGAGTAATTCTTCGTAATAGTCCTCAGCAGCGTCATCTATAGATTTTTGATCATAGTAGATAATTTGCTCAGTTTCTGTGAATAATTGGGTATTTTCATTGTATCCAGGTAAGTTAGGAATAAATGGAGCATCTGATGTTTCACTAACTAAGTCAATATATGAGTAGACTGCCTCATCCAATTCACTTGCATGATCCATTAAGTTTTCACGGACATCAGCGTTAACCGGTGCACCTCGGTCATTTCCTAATACTTCTGTCGCTTCGATGTTATTCACAAAGAAATCCATAAACTTAGCAGCCTCTTCTGGATGCGGTGTATCCTTATATGCCGCGAAATATTGACTAGGTCTTAAAGAAACACCGTTTTTACCAGTCTCTGAATTATATGGGTATGGATATAATTCAAATTCATCCTCTGACGCCCCTGTATATGCACCTAATTGGTTACTCGCAATCGATTCAATCGCAACATCACGTTGCACAATTAGTGATTGTTCTGGTGTTTGAGATGCTGTCACTTGTACTTCTGGAATGGCCGCTCCACCATTCTCCCGAAGCTCTTTCCATAAATGGAACCACTCTTTGACATCCTCTGCATCGAAGCCAATTTCACCATCTAAATACGTAAACTTATCTGTTTGGGCCAAAAAGACACCGAAACCATCTTCACCAAAGTCACCTGCACCATACATTCCCTCGATATTTTCTGTTAATTGAGGTGTTAATTCTTTAAAATCCTCCCAAGTCCATTCTTTACTTGGCATCGAAATACCAGCTTCTTCAAATGCTGTTTTATTTAATAATAGTCCCCAAGCTGTTGTTCCGAGTGTCACACCATAAAATTGTCCATCAAATGTCGCCGAATCGATCATGCTTTCATCATGCGCACTTATATCTAATTCATTTCCTACATAATCATCTAATGGTAAAATAACATCTCGTGCAACAAAGTCGTTTAAGTTACCACCAAATTGAATAACATCAGGAGCATTACCCGCTGCTAGTTGTGTATTTAACTTATCAAAATAACCATCAAAGCCCGAATACTCAGCCTCAATCGTTACATGAGGATTTTCCTCTTCGTACATTTCAATTACTTGCAATGTACGATCATGTCGTTCTTGACCACCCCACCATGCTACTCGTAAAGTGATCTCTCCATCATCACTACTTTCTGTGTCTGTTGAACTCTCTGAGCCTGTATTTTCTTCTTGTTCACTTGCAGAGTCTGAACTGCAGGCAACGAACAATGCAGCCAAAAGCGCTAAAATAATAAATAAATACCACTTTTTCATCACTAATAACCCCTTTCTATCTTAAAGTTAAGTCCATTTTATATTGTAAGCCTTTTCAAATGAATAAAGAAAAGTAAGGGCATACATAAGAAATCTTAGGTGGTTTGAAAAAAAGGCTATGCGGAACGGGCAGAACAAGGGAACATATTATTTTCTTTTTTTCATTCATAATCATTTTTTAGGTGCACATATTATAAGTAAGCCATTCAAAGGAGTTGAATACGATGCCAAAGAAGAAATATAACCTAAAAAATGTCAGAGCAAATACAGAGCGTAATTTCATGGCAACAAACACTACTATGCCACAAAACAGAACAAAATCAAAATAAAGCGCATAAAGAAAGAGAAGACCATATCTCACTAGCCTTCTCTTTCTTTTCATCGTACTTTTATGTTTAGGACCCATTTAGTTCCTGATACTTGCTTACATAATCGTTTTGATTTGCTTGGCTTGCATCACTAAAACGGTATAAACAAAGTGGGCTTAAAAGAAAGAGACAAGGTGGTTCGGTTAAAATCCCGTTAAACACCACGATGATTAGCAAAAAAAATAAGAACAGAACCAGCCAAACCTTTATGCATAATGAAAGGGACAAACAAATGTCCCTTATTCCATAAAATCATATACACGTTTTCGATAATATTGGTGCAATCTTTTAGTAATTTCTCCTATTTCATTATTGTTTACACGTAGATCGTCTATTTGAATGATTGGAACTATTTCGAGTGGTGTCGCAGTCAGAAAACACTCATCAGCATTCTGTAATTCTTCTACTGCTATTTCTCGTTCTTCCACAGGAATCCCTAATTCACCCGCAAACATCAATGTTTTTTTCCTAGTAATACCGCCGAGAATATAATTATTCGTTGGATGAGTATGTATCACTCCGTCTTTTATCATATAAAAATTGGAAGCACCACATTCACGGACAATATTATCCCGATGAAATAGAGGTTCGTGAAATCCGTTACGTTGTGCTTTTGTTCGAGCCAACACATTGCCTAACAAATTCAATGACTTAATATCACAGCGAAGCCAGCGAATATCTTCTTGTAATGTCACCTTTACCCCTTTTTCCCACATTTCTACTGGCTTGTCGAAACGATCAACTGTTGCATAGAAAATGGCATCTAATCCTTCCTTATAGGCATGGTCTCTCGGCTGCATTCCTCTTGTTACTTGCAAATAAAGCTTGCCATCGCTAGTAAAACTATTCTTCTCGATAAGATTCTTTAATAATTGTATTATTGTTGATCGAGAAAACGGAGTACGAATTGCTAATTGTTCCATCGAATAAAACAAGCGGTCTAAATGCCAATCCAAAGCATGCAGCTTCCCGTCATATATACGAATTACTTCATATACCCCGTCACCAAATTGATACCCACGGTCTTCGAAAGAAACCAATGCATTTTCCTTCTTACGCTCCACTATTTCATGGTTCCATAGCATATAGTCTGTCATTTCTAAAAACCTCCTTTATGGTTCAATATTAACATATGTCTAACTAGAATACGTTAGTCTTTCTCTTATTTTGTTACAACCGATTTTCTAAAAATATTCGTCAAAAATTGGTTTATTTCCCAGGAAATAGACTGCCATTTCTTATTGGTACGTTTGTTGCGTCTTTTTGTTCGCTTCAAAAGTAATACTTTCTATAATCGTAAGATGATTTTCCCGATGTTTTTGTTTGCTTCCATATGTTGATGAGCTTTAGCTACTTCACTGATAGGAAAGATAGTGTCGATTACTGGTTGAATCTTACCCTGTTCAAAGTAGTCGAAAGCATTATTGATAAAATCCTTGCTTAGTTCCGCTTTATATTTATCACTTCGAGGTGTTAATAATGTACCTGTTAATTGAATTCGTTTTGCCATTAAGTCCATAAGGCGAATCTGGTTTACCGTACTGCCACCTAACACACCGATTAATACCCATCTACCATCAACAGCAATACACTGAGAATTTTGCTCCCAATAGCTTGCGCCAACAAAATCAAGAATTACGTCCACACCTTTTCCGTTTGTTGCTTGTAATACCTCTTCAGCAAAATCCTGTTCCTTGTAATTAATCATCGTATCAGCACCTAATTTACTACAATACGCTAGTTTCTCTTCGGAACCAGCAGTAACAAGTATCTTTGCGTTAGACAGTATGTTAGCTAATTGAATTGCAGCTGTTCCAACCCCACTTCCACCAGCATGAATCAAAACAGTTTCATCCTTTTTCAACTTACCAATCCAATATAACGTTTGAAAAGCTGTTAAAAACACTTCAGGAATTGCTGCAGCCTCCTCAAAGCTCAACACATCAGGAATCTTCATCGCTCTATCAGCAGGCATCGCTACTTTCTCAGCATATCCACCACCGTTCACTAAACCCATTACACGGTCCCCTTGTTTAAATTCCTTATGCCCGTTAGGATCTGCCACTACACCTGCTACCTCTACTCCTATAATTGGATTTTCGACATAACCTAATTTTCCTTCCCGATTTAAAATATCCGTGCGATTTACCGCAGTTGCATGTACTTCAATTAATAAATCAGCTGCTGCTAATTTCGGCTCAGGCACATCCGTATACATTAATTGATCTGGCCCACCCGGCTCTTTCACGATAATTCCTTTCATTGATATCCTCCTAGCTAACAATTTTGATGCCATTATATCATAAGAGATACTACAGAACTCGGCACACCTAGCCTTACCTGATGTTAATTTCAGCTAAATTATCTGCACAAGTAAAAAAAACATAGAGGATCCTGCTCTATGCTTTTCTAAATGCTCTTCGTTCCGCATATGGAACACATTGAAAACAAACTGGAATTTTTTCGTCCTTATCATTATAATAATAACTTGGTTTAACTGGTTTTTTTCCACATACACCACAATTTTTACGACGAAAGATTTTTGAAAGAAACTTCACATTACCTCTCCTTTGTAAATTAATTGTAGTAGTTGATAGATCACAATCCTTACTGAAGTAAATGAAATATTTATTCAATATATTATTTATTATACTTCATATATTTCTATTGGTAATTGATCAGGATCTTGAAAGAAAGTAAAGCGTTTATTCGTCACTGGATCTATCCTTATCTTTTCTACATATATTCCTTTTTTTTCGAGAATTGCTACAGTCTTATCCACATTCTCCACCGAAAAGGCAAGATGTCTTAGACCACATGCCTCCGGAAAGCTGGGACGATCTGGTGGATCCGGAAAAGAAAATAGCTCGATAACATATTGATTATTCAGAGCCAAATCTAATTTATAAGAATTCCTTTCTTTACGATATATTTCTTTTATTACTGACAAACCTAACTTGTTAACGTAAAAATCTTTCGATACCTGATAATCAGAACAAATTATTGCAATATGATGAATTCCTACAAACATTCTTATTCCCTCCCAATCTTCATTACCCACCGATATTTTACACAAAAACCCACTTGAAAGAACAATAATCGATTTCAACTAGTGAAAAAAACGAAGCGCGTCCGTACAACATGGATAGATCAATGAAAAGAATATCAAAAGACGAATCCGATAATGTGTTTGTATTTAGAAAGATATTCTTGACTTGTAATTAATCCTTGTTATTGCTTTATATAATGTTGATTATCCCAGTTACCCAACAAATCCTTGCCTTCCTCTTTCATTCACTGAAAAGGATCTATATTGTTTTTATATTTTTACAGCAAACCATCTCAGGAACAGCTAGGTTTTTTACTTATATAAAAGATCTGGTTATACTTTTATTCATTTATAAAATGACGAAATTTTAAGTAAACGAACGTTTTATTCTTTTTAAAGAACAAAAACAGGTTATTTTTCTTTAAAACGAACGAATATGACCTTTTTCAATCCATACCATTTCGATTATACTAGACACAGTTCATTATATAGAACGAAAGAACCATGATTATTTCCTTATGTTCTTTATAAAATAAATTTAGTGGATGTGATATGGATGAGACATGTAACTATTTATCTTTTCTTACTGTTAAGCATGCTATTACCCAGCTTTTTTCCTGAAACTGTTATAGCTAAACCGTCCAGCCATGACATTCGATTGAGTAACCATAAATCAAACCAGATTGAAACATTTATCCAACAGTTCTCAATAAAGAACAAGTACAAAGAAGACGGCTGGACATTAATTTGGCAGGAAGAGTTTGAACAAAACAAGCTGGATCAAGCAAAGTGGAATATAGAGAATTGGGCAGCGGAAAAGAATAATGAATGGCAATATTACACACCTAACAATATAAAAGTTTCCGATGGTAAGCTTAAACTCATCAGCAAAAAAGAGAATTATAATGGGCGCTCCTACACATCTGCTGCTATTCATTCTAAAGATAAGTTTTACTTTCGATATGGGAAAGTGGAGATACGTGCCAAGCTTCCAAGTGGAAAAGGTATTTTCCCCGCATTCTGGATGATGCCAAATATTGATAATCAATGGTTGCCAGAGATTGATATTTTCGAAATGCTTGGCCATCAGCCAAACGAAATTTGGATGGTACAACACTGGTTGGATGAGAACCAACAACTTACTAGTAAATCAGATCATTTTATCGGTGATGACGATTTTTCAAAAGACTTCCACACCTTCTCCCTTGAATGGTCAGTTGATTCAATCAAGTGGTACATCGATGGTATCGAGCGATTCCAAACCAACAACTCAAGCCCTCAGGTTGATATGTATTTATATTTGAACACTGCAATTGGTGGCGATTGGCCAGGAAGTCCTGATAATACGACGATTTTTCCGCAAACATTTGAAGTGGATTACGTAAGAGTTTATCAGCAAAAAGGAGTCGACCAATAATGCTATTAAAAATCACGCTTGTTCTGTTTATATTTTATATCTTCTTTCAATTGCTGTACATCCTCTATCCTCTCTATGCAGTTAGTAAAAAAAATGCAATCAATAGATTAAACAAGGAAAAAGGCATTAGTGTGATTATTCCTGCTTATAACGAGGAAAAAATTATTTTGAACTGCCTCGAAGGCATTATTAATTTAGAATATGAGAATGCTGAAATTATTTTCGTAAATGATGGCTCGAAGGATCATACTTTCTCAATCTTACAACAATATTTAGACCTCAAAGCAACATGCAAGAAATTACCTGCTGTTAAAATACCACATGAAAAAATTAAAGATATTTATCAATCGAAGCTTTATCCTAAAATCTATTTAATTGATAAAGTAAACGGAGGGAAAGCAGATGCTCTTAATGCAGGAATAGAATATGCCGCAAAAGAAATTGTAGTGACATTGGATGCAGATAGTATTCTTGACCCTGAATCTTTACATGCCATTAATACGTCTTTTGAAGATGAAAGAATCATTGCTGCCGGAGGAATGGTACAGATTAAACAAGGGTTTCATGAAATCATCCTCAAACCGCGCCCCACTTTTAAATTGAAAGGACTAGTTCGATATCAGGTTGTTCAATATATGACAGCTTTTTATTTACACAAATTAACACAAGCAAAACTTAATTCGATTATTGTGATCGCAGGTGCTTTTGGAGCATTTCGAAAACAGGCACTTTTTGATGCTAACGGTTATCGGAAAACGGTTGGAGAAGATATGGACATCACGTTAAAAATGCATCAATTAATGAAGACTAATAAACAATATAAGACAAGCAAATTAGCTTTTATACCACAAGCAATATGTTATACAGAATGCCCTGATACCTTCCGGGAGCTTTTTAATCAAAGAATCCGCTGGCAAAAGGCATTTGTCGATTGTGTTTTCTATTTTAAAACATCATTTTTTCGTCATTTAGGGTTTCGTCTTTCCTTCTTTTTCATCTTTGAATCATTATTATTAGGGACCTTGAATGCATTTCCAATCATGGTTATCCCAATTGCTTTAATAATCAATAGTGATAATTATATGGTCGCTCTTGCTCTTTTTTCTGTAACAGTATTTCTGTCTATTTACCAAAGCATTGTAACAATCATTGTTGGCGAACGATTCGGTACGAGATATTCCAATAAACATCTAAAAAGTTTACTGTTTTTTATCCCATTTGAAACAATTACGTACCGACTGATGGGGTTGCTGTTCGTTATAACAGGTACTTTGATGTATTTTAAAAACAAAGATAGCTGGTATGTCTCTAAGCGCATCGGTGACGGTCAGCAGTCATCAACTGTTGAAGTTTTACTTAATAATAAAATAGTTTAGGAGTGTTACCTAATGATTAGAAAGCATTTATTTAATATTATCTTTACCATGATATTTTTAGGGTTGTTTTCTATTATTATTGGCTTCTATTATGATGATGTCTCACGTGCGTTATATGAAGATGATCTCTTCCCAGCAGATAAATCCTTCGATATTCAAACTTGTCAGAATTGGCGAGATAATGTTCGCCAATTCAACCTCACAGATCAAAACAAAGCTGATCAAGTTACAGTATTAATGTATCATCGAATAATCGAGGAAGAGCAGCTCGAGGATATTCATCTTGAAGCAAATGGAGAAATCGTCTCCACTGTCATGATTAAGTCTACATTTGATCAGCAAATGCAGTTGTTAAAGGAGGAAGGATTCACAACACTCACACTGAAAGAATTAGAACTATTTATTAAAGGAAAATTAGATGTACCGGAACGTAGTATTGTGCTTACATTTGATGACGGCTTTACAGACAATGCAATAGAAGTCGCTCCAGTGCTTCGTGAATATGGCTTTACTGGTGTCAGCTTTGTCATTACCGGAGCAGTCAACATGTATGATGCAAAATATCAGCCAGGTAAGTACCAATATTTCAGTGTCGAAGATGTACAGTATACGTGTGATGTATTCGAATTTGAAAGTCACACCTACAATTTCCATAAAAGAATGGATGATGACACTCCATATTTAATTGGGAAACCAGATGAGCTAGTACGTAAAGATTTAGAAGCAAGCATCATCAATCTCGACGGTAATACACAAGCTTTCGCCTCTCCATATGGAGCATTTGACGAAGGCAATATCCAACTATTCAAAGAGCTGGGCTTTAACATGGCATTTACTGTAATTCCGGATACCGTTGTACCAGGGGAGACAGCTATCTATCAAATTCCAAGGAAAGAGGTCTTTCCACACGAATCAATGAAAGAATTTAAAGAAAAAATAGGATTACAGGACTAAGAAATAACTACTTATCAATAGACGTTTGAGTAAAGAACATTAGCGATATTTTAAAAAGCAATTGCTAGCCATACTCATCATAAAAAAGAATGAATCCTTTTTCACATTGGACCGTTCTTTTTTTGTGCAAATAGTGTAATGTTTTGGTATAAACGTCGTCTAATAAGTAAAGAAAAAACAAAAGACAGGGAGGTCACGGAATGGATGAAGAGTTAATTACAGATTGGTTTGATGCCTATGCTGATGATGTATATCGTTTTTTAATCTATTACACTTCCACATCAGATGTCGAAGATCTGGTTCAAGAGGTGTTCATTAAAGCAATTGATCGATATGATTCTTTCAAGGGAGCATCGAGTCCTAAAACATGGTTAATCTCCATTGCTCGAAATTTAGCGATAGATGAAGCGAGAAAACAAAAACGGAAAGACTGGCGCAAGCTGATCAAATCTTATGAGGAGAAAATCGACATATCCCCAGAGGATCAACATCTTTTAAACGAAAGAAAGCTGGAACTGCATCAAGCAATAGCTAAACTTAAACAGGAGTATCGGGATGTCGTCATCCTGCGAGGAATTGAAGAATTGTCCGTTTCAGAAACGGCAAATATTTTAAAATGGTCCGATTCGAAGGTGAGAGTGACGTTTCACCGTGCCATCAAGACTTTAAAACTGCAAGTGAAGGAGGTTTATTATGAGTCATAACGAAGACGATTTAATAAAGGAGCTAAATAAGTTGAAAACAAATGCCCAATTAGATCCATATAAAAAAGAGTCGATCAAAAAGGAACTACAACAGCATGCCAAGAAAAAAAGGGCTAAATCGAAAACAAAGCATACCTTTATCTGGCTGTCTACTGCCGCAGCTGTCTTGATTTGCGGTGTACTGGTATATACGATGATCACTAATGACCAAATCACTTTGCCTGCAGATGACAACGAGCAAAATCAAGAGGTTGGCGTAACTAGCGAGGATCCACAAAATCCAGATGAGATGGAAGGAATCGATGAAGGTGAAACTCCTCTTGAAAATGAGCCAACTAATAATGAAGAAGCAGATACTTCTTTCTCAATAGAAGAAACTGGCACAGATACGACAACCATTGTAATTGAAGGTAATGAAGAAGCTACAAATGTCACCAATTTTCTAATTGAGCCATATGGGATTCACTACCAAATCGATGAGTTGCTAAGTAATTATACGATTGAAAATAATACGATACGCCATTACAGTGATGAGAATACGGCATCTATTACACTTAGTGTGGAAGAAGGTACGCCGATAGAAACGGTAGCTGAGGAAATGCAAACACAATACGATATTACCGAGGATCCGGAAGAACTACCTGCTACTGAAAATTCATACGTCGGCTTAATGCAACACAGTACTCCACCTCCACAAGGCTACTATCTATACCAAATTGATGACAACGTACTAATCATTCAATACGAATACGACATTGAAGCTGGTGATGGAATAGATCCACGACTTGGTTTATTGAGACAATCAATAGAATAAACGTTACCATCATGAGGCTGAGACAAAATGAATGAGGAAGAACGAGCGCAGATCCCGACTATCTGATGCAGCACAAGTAAAATAAGAAGTCTCCTGTCGGAACAGCATGAACTGAACATCCATTTAGTAAAGTTAGTTGCTGCCGTGCCCGACAGGATAGAACACTTTGCGAAACTGATTTGTACTCGAGCAGATCTTGTGTCTAGAGTAAAAGCGAAATATTATAACCATGTAGTGAGAGCGTATAGCTATTCCTGTTCGTATTTTTCCTATTCACTTGTCTCATTCTCATCTTTTTAGATCTTTTTCCCCTATACAACAACTTGGCTAATAACCTGTTGATCATATATTCCCTTCAAACCTATTAAAAAACAGACATGTTTGTTTAAAAAACAGAGATTACCTTGACGAAATTATTTCTCTTCTCTACTCTTAAACATAATCAGGAAATCCGGATTCTTGATTACCGTCACACATTTCTTTTTCTGTAGAAAATTGTAAGCGTTATCATTATTTAGTCCTAAGACTTATGGACTGCCTACACCCCAATAAAGGTGGTGATAGATGCACTTGATCCACTCTAGCACCATAGAACCTCATAAAGGAATGTAAAACAATCCAAAAAATAGGAGGTTTTTTCTTTTGGTGAAGAAAATTTCCATTATCCTGATTACTGTATTAGTCGTTAGTCTATTCCCAAGCAATCTAACCAATTCTATTCAAGCAGAAACAAATGACGGTTACTTATTTGACTTTGGTTCAGCCGATAGTCCTGTTGCTGATGGCTACACACAAGTGGCCAATACCTTACTTTATGACGAAGATAGAGGCTATGGATTAAGTGTTGCTGTCGATAATCGTGATCGCGGTAACCCAGATGACCTACGTCGTGATTTTGTGATCGGCTCTGATTACTCTTTTATCCTTGACATACCGAATGGAGATTATTTCGTACGTATTATTGCCGGTGATGATATTGCTTTCAATCGCTCGAGCTTTAACATCAACGGGGAGGATTATGGAAGTATTACATCAAGTGCTGGTGAATATGCTGAGTTAACAACTGACGTAACGGTTACTGATGAAAAATTAACGATTGATATTGGAGAAAATGGCCGAATTAATGGACTAGAGATTGTTTCCATGACACAAATCGACAGTCTAACAGTGGACTCGATTTCCTTTTCAGCAGATAGTGAGGTAGCTTTGTCATGGCAAAGTGATCCGAACGCTAGTCATTATAATATTTATCGTAAAGGAGAAAATGACGAAGATTTTGAGAAAATTGATGAAACCACAGAAGCAACCTATACTGATACTACCGTTGAATTGGGCTACAGTTACACGTATGCTGTAACACTTGTGCATACATCCGGTATTGAATCAGACAAAAGTAACGAAGTATCTGCTTCGATCATCAATGAGGAGGTGGAAACTGCTCAGGCTCCAAGCAATTTATCTGTAAATAATGCCGAGCTTGATAACGTGACATTAAGCTGGGATCCTGTCGATCAGGCAATTCTGTATTATGTATACCGGGCTAATTTTAATCCGCAAGACTATCCAGAAGGAGCTGTCGAATTTGAGAAAGTCGGTACCACTTCCGAAACTAGTTTTACCGATGACTCGATTTTAACGTACAGAAATTATTATTATCAGGTTCGTGCTGTAAATGAAGGCGGTATTTCGGCTTCATCCAATACCATAGAATCTCCGGTAACCGAAGTAAAAAAACGCCAGATGGAACAACTGGATCGGGCATTAGTGGCGGTTGAATCAGACGGAGGCGTATATCTCGGGTGGAAGATGCTTGGCACTGATCCGAAAGATGTTAAATTTAATGTATATCGTGATGGCAAAAAAATTAACAAAAAGCCAATTGAAGACAGTACGAATTATTTTGATGAAAATGGCACAGCAGATTCTACCTATCAGGTGAAAATAATGAAAGGTAGTGGAGATAAAGTTACGAAAGAAGTGAATGTCTGGAGTGAGAATTACTTAAGTATTCCATTAGATAAGCCTGAGGGTGGGACTACACCAGATGGAGTAGACTATACGTATAGCGCAAATGATGCCAGTGTAGGGGACCTAGACGGAGACGGGGAATACGAGATTATTTTAAAATGGGATCCTTCCAACTCAAAAGATAATTCCCAATCCGGTTATACTGGAAACGTCTATCTCGATGCTTATAAACTGGATGGTACGAAGTTATGGCGTTTAGATCTTGGTCGCAATATTCGAGCTGGTGCTCATTATACACAATTCCTGGTATACGACTTTGATGGTAATGGGAAATCAGAGGTCGTATTAAAAACAGGAGATGGAACAATTGATGGTGAAGGTAATGTAATCGGAGATCCAGATGCTGACTGGCGTAACAGCAGTGGCTATATATTAGATGGTCCTGAATACCTAACGGTGTTTGAAGGCGAAACAGGCAAAGCGTTAACCACAACTGACTACACACCGGCACGTGGCAATCTGAATGATTGGGGAGATAACTATGGCAACCGTGCTGATCGTTTCCTTGCTGCTGTGGCCTACCTTGATGGAGAACGTCCAAGCTTTATAATGGCAAGAGGTTACTATACACGTTCCGTACTTGTCGCTTATAACTGGCGTGATGGTGAGCTAACCCAAGAATGGATATTTGATAGTGACGGGGAAGGTAATCAAGACTATGCTGGCCAAGGAAACCATAGCCTTTCTGTAGCCGATGTTGATCAAGACGGTAAAGACGAAATCATTTATGGAGCAGCAGTTATAAATGATGATGGTACAGGGCTTTACTCAACCGGTTGGGGACATGGAGACGCCCAACATGTCGGTGATTTGAACCCTAATCGTCCAGGTCTTGAAATTTTTCAAGTTCATGAGAATGCCTCCATTCCAATTGGATATGGTATCCGTGATGCAGCAACAGGCGAAAAACTTTTTGGAGTGGATATTAATGCAGATGTAGGTCGAGGACTAGCTGCTGATATCGATCCACGCTATGACGGTGCAGAATTCTGGTCATCTTCAGCTTGGGATGGTAGCGCAGGAAATGGTCTTCATGCCGTAGACGGTGAACTCATTTCAGAAAATATTCCGCAGTCGGTCAATCATGCCATTTGGTGGGATGGTGATCTCGGTCGAGAACTACTTGATCATACTTTTGATGAGAACAATGATCCACATGGAGTTGGCAAAATTGATAAATGGGATTATGAAAATGAAGAGCTCATTAACCTGTTAACTCCAGAAGGAACACGAAGTAACAATTGGACAAAAGGGAATCCTTCTTTACAAGCAGATATACTAGGAGATTGGCGTGAAGAAGTAATTTGGCCATCAGCTGATAGCGAAGAATTACGACTTTACACCACTACTGATCTCACGGAAGAAAAAATTTACACCTTAATGCATGATCCGGTTTACCGTCTATCGATTGCATGGCAAAATGTAGGATATAATCAGCCTCCACACACTGGGTTTTTCTTAGGCTACAATATGGAGGAGCCTCCTAGACCAGCTATTGAAACCGGCGATAAACTATTCGGTCCGGATAAAAATTCCAAGAAAAAGAACTAAGCAACATCAAAGAGGCTCGGGCAAAAGAATTTATCATCACAGCAATCCAAACGATTCAAATAGACTTGTAATCGTTTGGATTTTCCTATTCATTAAGAAAATACTACGCACATACTTTTTTGAAAGGCGATATACGCCTAACTACCGCTTCGGCTTGCACACTTCGCTTTTACCCATAGGGCATAAGTCAACATCTGTTCAAGCAAGCTTTCACCGTGTATCCTATACCGCGGGGCGTGTCTTCAGCTAACTTTTGTAAAGAATGTCACTTTTCCAAGCGGTCTTTGATTGGAAAAGTTAGCTGAAGATAAAACCCCACGAAAGGAAAATGGGCAGCCGGAGCGATGGGCAAGTACAAGCATTATTTCAAGATTTCTACATAGGTTAGTGAACAGTATCCTTATATTGCACAACAAAACTTATTGCATCGTTTCGTATTTGATGTGAAGAAAATAGATTTTATGTATATTTCCCGCTGTACTTCATCACATTATAATTATGACCATACACTGAGGAGGAAAGACATTGAAAAAAGGAAATAATATCTCTAGCCTACAGGATCAAAGTCCACTTGCACAGGCTCAACAATCGATTTTGCATTTACAGCGGGCAATTAAACAAGCACAAAGTCATATCAATGAAGAAATTCTTGAGCAAATTAAGGATTCTATAAACAAAGCGGAGCGCTCCCTAGCTCAAGCGGAAAATGTAACAGATGATCAACAGGCACTAAGCTTCGTGCGTCAACAGTTAGTAGAACAACAGCAAGTTTTTCAGGATCTGACGCAACAAAACAGGTGAAGAAACCGGTTAAAATCCGGATCTTCTTCTCCCTTCCTTTCATCGATGTGTAAATCTAACAAAAACGGGGAATGGATGTCACAAAGGAGGTATCAGCCTTTGAGTAGTCGATTTGAAAATAAAGTAGCTGTTATAACCGGCGGAAGTTCAGGTATCGGTCGGGCATCTGCCATCCTACTTGCACAAGAAGGCGCTAAAGTATGCTTAATGGATTTGAAAGAAGAACAGGCAGAAAAAGTGAAACAAGAAATAGAAAAAAACGGTGGTGAAGCACTGATTGTTGATGTGGATTTAGCTGACGCCAATCGAGTTGAACAAGGTATGAAACAAGTGATTGACACGTGGAACAAAATTGATATTGTTTTTGCAAATGGTGGTATAAATGGTGTGCTTGCACCGATAGAAGATTTAACTCCAGAAGATTGGGACGAGACAATCAATACTAACCTAAAAGGAACCTTTCATACGGTTAAATATGCGCTACCTTACATGAAAGAAAAAGGTGGTAGTATGATCATCACAAGTTCGGTTAATGGTAATCGGATCTTTTCTAACTTTGGAATGGCGGCCTATAGCACATCGAAAGCGGGGCAAATGGCCTTCGGTAAAATGGCGGCATTAGAATTAGCCAAGTATAAAATCAGGGTAAACATCATTTGTCCTGGAGCGATTCAAACAAACATTGGGAAGAATACAGAAAAAACACCGGAACTTAAAAAAATCGAAATTCCTGTGGAATATCCTGAAGGAGACAAGCCATTAGAGCATCAACCAGGAAAACCAGAACAGGTGGCCGATCTTGTTGCCTTTCTAGCTTCTGATCAATCCAGTCATATTACAGGTACCGAGATCTTTATTGACGGTGCCGAGTCGTTACTGAAATAATCCCTTTTATCCTTCACTTATTATAGGAAAAGCCTTGTCTTTGAGAAGTTGTTTGATATGTTAGAGTTAGCATGAAGTTTATCCCATTGTTTTTCTCTTTATAGCTACGTAATCCTGATAATCGGTTGGGGTTATATATGCGAAGTTTTCGAATTCATGAATGAGATGTGCTTGATCATAATAATTGTTTTCATATATGATGTCTTCTAATTCACAACCTTGTTGAAGCATTTTCAAAGCATGTTGAAATCGAACAATTCTACTAAAATTTTTGGGAGGGATACCTAATCTTTCGGTTAATTGTTGTCGTATGTATCTATCAGAGTAATTCGTTTCCGTCGCCAATTGCTGAATAGATTTCCCTCCATTTGATATAATAATGGCATTCATTATATAGTCGGTTAAGGAACTGGCCGGATGTTGTTCTGAAAGTAGTTTTCTTATTATTTTCTCAAAATAGATCACTCTATGTTCAAACATTGCATCCTCTAACATTCTTTCTATAACCTGCTCTTCCACTTCCATAATTAAAGAAAGATCGATCACATTTTCCACAAATTCTTTCATTTTTACCTTTTTGGAATTAATCATACAGCCGGGTGGCAAACGGACACCAAAATATTCAATACCTGCTTTGAATGGTACTAGTTTGCTTAACAATAAACTCCCATAAACATGAATCGTTGGTTTACTTGGAGACAAACAAATGATGATATCTAAACACCCATCTGGTATCGCAGGTAAACGATCACTACCTCCCTGCTCCATCATAAATTGGTAAAAAAGGAGCGGTATTTGATGATAGAATTTTAAACACTCCCGATAGTTCTTTGTATCATAATTAAAGTGGGGCTGTAAAAAAGGAACTACTCCATTTACTTTCTCCTCTTTCCTCATAGTATCATTCCTCAATGATCGAATATATATTTTATTTAAAATTAGAGATAATATCCGTAATAATCCAACAATCCGTAAGAATATCTCACAATATTTTATATATTTGAGAGAAAACACAACATATTTTCTTCGCTTCAACTACTTACCACTCTAACAACGAAAGCGTTTGCTGTTTTTCTTCACTACGAGCAGTTCCGATTTGTGCAATACATTTTTTCACTACTTTTCTAAAATATAATTAACAACATAAAAGTTGTACAAATCTAAAGAAAAGGGGAATCTGTATGACTACAACCATAACCAAAGTCAATCATCCGTTAGAACCATTAAACACAGCTGAAATCGCCATTGCTACACAAGTGATTAAAAAAGAAAAGAAAATTGATGATACCTTTCGATTCGTTAGTGTCACATTATACGAGCCTCCTAAAGAAACTGTACTAGCATATAAAAAAGGCGACCCTATTCAACGTGAAGCCTTCATTATTTTATTAGACAACAAAGAAGAGAAGACATATGAAGCAATTGTATCCATTAATAAGGAAACAATATTAAGGTGGGAGTACATCGCAAATGTGCAACCAGGAATTATGGCAGATGAATTTCTAGAATGTGAGCAGGTCGTTAAAAATGATCCCGAAATGCAAGAAGCATTCCGAAAAAGAGGGATTGAAGACATTGACCTTATCATGTGTGATCCATGGAGTGCAGGTAACTTTGGCTTAAAGGATGAAGAAGGAAAGCGAATTGCCAGAACGATTTGCTGGTTAAAAACAGATAAATATGATAATGGCTATGCACGACCGATTTCTGGTTTACATGCCTTTGTTGACTTGAATAAAATGGAAATAATTAAAGTGGTAGACCATGAAACTATTCCTCTACCACCATACGATGGAAAATATACAGCTGATAGTGTCGAGAAGCTTAGAGATGACATAAAACCACTAGACATTATTCAACCGGAAGGACCTAGCTTCAATATAAATGGCCACGAGATCGAATGGCAAAAATGGAAAATCCGCTTTGGATTCACTCCTCGTGAAGGGCTTGTTTTACACACTGTCAGCTATAAGGATAATGATGAGGACAGACCCATTCTTTACCGTGCGTCATTATCAGAAATGGTAGTACCTTACGGCGATCCCGGAGATCCGGTGAATCGGAACAACGCTTTTGATGTCGGAGAGTATGGAATTGGAATGCTTGCCAACTCATTAACACTTGGCTGTGATTGTTTAGGCGAAATCCAGTATTTTGATGCCTTTATAACAGACAGTAAAGGAAATCCTGCTACCATTCAGAATGCAATTTGCTTACACGAAGAAGACTATGGAATTCTTTGGAAGCATATGGACTTCCGTACTGAAAAAACTGATGTACGACGCTCAAGAAGATTAGCTTTGTCCAGTATTTCCACAGTAGGAAACTATGAATATGGATTTTTCTGGTACTTTTATCAGGATGGTAATATTGAATTTGAAGTAAAATTAACAGGAATTCTTCATACAAAAGCTGTTTTGCCTGGTGAAAAATCTCCTTATGGAAACCTACTCGCTCCACAACTGGACGGGCCAAATCATCAGCATTTCTTTAACATGCGCTTAGATATGATGCTTGACGGGGTGAAAAATTCAGTAGTAGAAGTCAATACAGAAAGTGAAGAACCAGGCGAACACAATCCATTTGGTAATGCCTTTGTTGCTAAAGCGAACACCTTTAAAACCGAAAAAGAGGCAGTACGAGATCTTAACCTGGAAAAAGCACGATATTGGAAAGTCATTAATCCAAATAAGAAAAACTGGGTAGGTGAACCAGTTGGATATAAACTATTTGCTGGAGAAAATGCCTTTCCATATGCGCATAAAGATTCTAGTATTATGAAACGTGCGGGTTTTATGAAACATCATATGTGGGTAACAAAATATAACCGAGAGGAAAAATATGCTGCAGGTGATTATCCAAATCAACATATAGGCGGAGAAGGGTTACCAAAATGGGTTCAAAAAGATCGATCGATAGATAATGAAGATATTGTTGTCTGGTATACAATGGGGCATCATCATATTACTCGACCAGAAGATTGGCCTGTTATGCCAACTGCCTATATGGGATTCACCCTTAAGCCAGTAGGTTTTTTTAAGCGAAATCCATCCATAGATGTCCCACCATCACAACCTAAAAATGATAGCTGTCATCACTCAACATGTTCTTAAGGAGGTACTGAGTAAATGTTGATTGTTAATTTGATTTTAATTACCGTCTTAACGATAGTAACTATTGCTAGGGTGATCCATTTAAAAGAGAAGATTCAAGCTAATACATCACATATGCATATCCTAATTATGACGATAAGTATGATATCTTCACTCTGTTTTGGCATCGTACTTGGTGTCCTTTTTATGCATGATTTGGTTACTTCATCCATTGTAGCAATTATTTTTGGTCTAATTGTCGGATTTTTCGTTGGTATATGCTTCCACCCAATAGCAAGTTTAGGTGGTATGGCAGAAGGAGTTATGGGGGGGATCATGGGAGCAATGACAGGAGAAATGATTCATATGACTGCTAATTCTAATACTTTTTTATGGTTGATTACTGTTGTATTTCTTGTATTTACAGTCATCTTACACTGGGTACTCATTTCCTTTAAAAGTGAGGAAAGCCATCTTAACAATACTCCATCACTAGAAATGGTGGAGTAATAATGGAGGTAGAATGTTTATGGTTGAACTAAAAAGAAGATTAGGTTTTTGGCAAGCCTATGCAACTGCTACAGGTTTAGTAGTTGCAGGGTCAACCATGGTTACACTTGGCAACAGTATGGGATTAGTCGGACCAGCTTTTATTGTCTCTACCTTTCTAGCAATGGTGATTAGTATAATTATTGCTTTATCTTATGCAGAATTAGCTTCCATCCTACCTGGAGCTGGGATGATAGGCGATTATACATCGGTTGCCATGGGTAAATTCATGTCGATTATCGCAGTATTATCAGGTTACTTCGTACTAGTTGCAACTGTAGGTGCAGCAGAGACATTAACTGCAAGCTTTGCAACACAAACATTATTCCCAAACATCAATACTACTTTAATAGCTATTATTTTACTCTCATTCTTCTTAATCGTAAATTTATTAGGGGTAGAAATTTTCGGTTCGATTCAGGTTGTATTGACACTTGGAATTATGATGATCATATCTCTACTCGGTTTGCTCGGCATTTTTGATATGTTCACGGTTAACGAACGTGTAGAGACATCTTTTAATCCTGCAGGCTGGAGTACTGTCTTCCAATCATTAGCAATGGGCATTTGGTTATTCATTGGTATTGAATTTGTTGTTCCCATGGTAGAAGAAGTGAAAAATCCTAATAAAAATATCCCTAGAGCCATGATTTTTGGTTTGCTATCAATTTTTGTGGCAGATATGCTATTTGGACAAGCGATTATCCATTACATTGATCCTGCTATTTTAGCTAATTCTGGTACACCGCAAATTGAAGGTGCTGGTGCGATGTTAGGTGATTTCGGTACTACTATGATGATATTGGTAACTATTTTAGCTGCAGCCAGTTCCATTAATTCCAATTTTGCTGCCGTTCCCAGAATGTTTTACGGATTAGCACGAGATGGCTTATTGCCAAAAATATTTGGTTATTTACATCCTAAATTTAGAACACCTTGGATAAGTATTATCACTGTATATGTCCTTTTCAGTTTACCGTTATTTATATTTCAAATTGGTGCCGCAACATTAAATATATTAGTTTTATCAGCCTGTACAACCTGGTTAATTTCTTATATTATTGCTCAATTAGATGTTATTGTATTAAGAAATAGATATAAAGATATCGAAAGACCTTTTTCCTCACCTTTCTATCCATATACGCAACTTATAGGAATCATTGCTTGTTTATATATGATTGTCACCATTCACCCAGAAACAGCTGTCAAGATGAAAATCTATACCATTGCTGGCTCATTTATTGTAGGAATATGTACGTATGCATTTTTCTGGCTGAAATATAAAAAACAACCTTTGTTTGATCCTATGCCATTGGAAGAAAAAATCGGAGTTTCAGAGTCAGACACACAAATTAGCGAAGACTTTATTATAGAAAAAGAAGCAAAAGGACTTTAAAAGAATAAGGAGCTGTCAACAAAATGTTTACAAACATAGAGAATCGAGCCAGTAAATATTTTCAAGAAATACTTGCCTTGTTCAATGTGCCGGCTAATGAAGAAATCGATTTATCTTGGAAGCAAAAAGTTTCCGAAAGTGAATATTGGAAGTTTCAATTCTTACTGGATAAAAAATTCCTTACAAGGATATACAAATTGACAATAAATTATCATTTTCAAATTAAAGCAAATCAGGATAACTTTTCTAGTGGCGTCCTTCAATGGAATTATCACAAAAAGCAATGGATCACGACCAAAAATAAACCTCATTCTTATTGCCATATACTAAATCAAAATAATCACTTGAAGAGTATGATCGAGCAATTAGATTTGGAGCGATTAGAAATAAAGCAAAACGAAGATGAGATGATAATCACTGAAGTTCCGCTACCTGGCTCCTTTATGTTTACACTTTTGCCTCCAATGCAGTATTTAATAAAGCTGAAACAAGAGGAAATAAAAGCCCTAAAAAAGATACCTATAGCGATCCAACAAATACTCATAAAAATGAATAAAGAAAGCTAACGATTTTTCGTTAGCTTTCTTTAGCCTGGTATGCGTTTCCTACTATTAATGAACCAATCCATCAAATTGTTTCCCAGATAAAAAAATGTTTGTTATATTATACTATAAGAAGATATCAGCAAATTGGAGGTTGAGAAATGGGTAAGCGTGTCTTATTGTTTATTATGACGAACATTTTGGTGATGACTACCATTGTAATTGTCTGGTCAGTTATCACTAGATTTACAAATATCGGAGGGTCCTTTAATATTGATGGCTCCATCAATTATACTTCTCTGATGGTCTTTAGTTTGCTAGTTGGTTTTACCGGTGCATTGATCTCACTAGCTATGTCCCGCTGGATTGCCAAGATGATGATGAAGGTGAAGGTAATTGATCCGAATGGCCCAGCAACTGCTCAAGAACGTGCGGTATATGAAAAAGTGGAACGTCTATCTCGTGCTGCTGGATTAACACATACACCTGAAGTTGGTATCTATCAATCCCGTGAAGTAAATGCCTTCGCTACAGGCCCAACGAAAAAACGTTCCTTAGTTGCCGTTTCGCAAGGACTTTTAGATACGATGGATGATGATGCCGTAGAAGGAGTTATTGCGCATGAAGTAGCACACGTTGCTAATGGTGATATGGTGACCATGACCTTATTACAAGGTGTTGTCAATACATTTGTTGTCTTCTTCTCAAGAATTGCAGCAATTATCGTATCACGATTTGTCCGCTCAGAAATTCAATGGATTGTGCAATTTGCAGCAATTATTGTCTTTCAACTTTTATTTTCTATCCTTGGAAGTCTCGTCGTCAGCGCCTATTCCAGATACCGGGAATATCATGCAGACAAAGGCGGAGCCGACTTGGCTGGACGTGACAAAATGGCACATGCATTACGCTCCTTAAAAATGCATGTGGATCGAGCAACTATCAATGATCGTGCCGACGACTCTGCTATCCAAACGATGAAAATCAGTGGTAAAGCCGGAATGGTATCTTTATTCTCCTCTCATCCGCCACTAGAAGAGCGTATTGCTAAATTAGAACAACGATGATGATCCGTGGGAATCTTATAGACGTTTAAGCAACATCATCATAGTAAAAGGCCAGTGGAAACCTCCACTGGCCCTTTTACATTTGCTGAAGGCTGGTTATTGCATTTCCTTCCATTGTTCTGTATATTCCTCTATTACCTGTTCTCCGCCCTCTGCTAGCCACCTTTCTATCGCCGCATCAAATCCATCACTATCTATTTGCCCCAGAAAATATTGATAAGTAGCATCCTCCATTATTTGGATTAACGTTTCTGATTTGTTTGCCCATGTTTGGGAATCGAGAGGTGCACTTAAATCTTCCACTAAATAATCATTATTATCTATATAAAGCTCATCTGCTTTCGCTCGTGGTTCATATTCATAATAACCAGTATAACGTCCATTTGTTTCAGGCTCTCCTATTTCAAAAGGCGTATAAGGCAGGATTTCAAGATTATATTTATTCTGGTTTTCCGGTAAGACTTTTGCATAACCATCGACCACTTCATAATGCTCTCCTTCAATGCCCCAGTATAATAAATTAGAACCTTCTGGTGTCATTAAGAAGTCAAAGAAAGCAAGTATTCCTTTCAGCTCCTCCTCTGACTCAACCGAGGATTTCGGAAAAATTAACATACTTCCATAACCCGGTATTGCTCTAGTACGGTATTCACCATCCGGGCCTTCGATATAATTGTGTACATCAAACACTACATCCGGATTAATCTCTACCGCATCACGATACATCGGTTCTACATCTCCCATTGTTCCAATATAGACGCCCGCAGTGCCGTTTTTTAATAATTCCTGTTGATCTGTTTTACTTGTTACAGGCGCATCACGATTGATATAGCCATTATCAAACAAGCTTTTGAAGTAATCCATAGCTTCTCGATACTCAGGAAACATAAACTGTGGCAATAGTTGGCCGTCCTTTTCACCCCAGTTGTTTGGTGCCCCATGCCATGTTGCAAAGTTTTCAAACGTGCCTAATATTTCACGATCGGTTAAACCGATTGTATCGTCTTCCCCATTCCCATCAGGGTCATCTTCTGTAAACGCTCTCAACATTTCGTATAATTCGTCTAAATTAGTTGGTGTATCTAGACCTAAGTTATCCGCCCAATCCTTACGATAAATTAATCCTTGGCGTGAAAGCGGACGTCCTGCATATAATGTGTATAGCTTACCATCTATCATCGTGTTTTTTAAGATTTCTGGTTTTAATTTATTTAAATTTGGAAACTCTTCTAAATATGGTCCTATTTCCCAATATTGTCCATCTCTAATTGCTTCTTTTTGTTGGTCCAATGTTACATCCTTCAACAAAAACACATCCGGTAAATTATTGGTCGCAATAGCCGTATTCAAATTCTCTGCATAATTATTATCAGGAACCCAGCGAATATCTAATTGTGTATTTGTCGCTTCTTCCAATAGTTCTTCCAACCGAGGATCTGGAACCTCTGGTACATGCAGGTTAAACATCATTGAGATTTCTTGTGGTTCTTCCGATGATTCCTCATTCGAGGAAGTATCATCATCACTACAAGCTGTCAGTATAAATAATGTCAATATGCTCCAAAGAAAAACTTTCTTACCCCTCATTCATTTTACCCCCTATTCACTTTTAGTTCTTCTGCTTCACCTTAAACACCTAACACCTCCTTTAGTCGTCCATTTAACAACGTTGTTATGTTTTGGCAGTATGATGGAAAGTGACAGGACAACTATTACATCTACTGTTGCTCATTCTATTAAAGAATATGACATACCGATTTGTCACATGCCGATTTTTTTAAAAGAAGTAACGTACAGAGGATTTTTATGCAAGTGATTACCAATTCCCTCATATGTCTGATCTCAATGAATGTGTGATTAACTATTTCTCGCAGGAATTTCCAGTTAATTGTCGAATATTAAAAGAGAGAGAATGATAATTTGAACGGCCAAAAATTATCACCTATTTAACAATTAAAGGAAGGGAGTTATCTCGAATGGCAATAATTTTCCAAAGAATTGACACTGTTTTTGTTCCAACTCGTAATATCGCAAAAGCACTAGATTGGTATATAACTGTTTTAGAAGGAACCCCAGGTTGGCAGAGTGAAAAAGGCGAATACCAATGCATCGAATTTGGTGATACTTCCATAACCTTATTTCTTACTGATGAGCAAGTTTACTTTCAACCAAGACGGAGTCTATTTAACTTCTATGTAAAGGATGTAAAAATAGCATATAACCATTTAAAAAAGAATGGAGTCAAGGTGGAAGAAATGAAAGAATACGGTGCACGTTACTTTGCTTTTTATGATATAGATGGTAATTGTTTAGAAGTATGTGAATATTAGCGATTTAGATTTTGGTAATCATTTTTTGTTATCGTACTAAGGAGTACCAGCATTTATCTAACTATAAGTATCCGTTATTTATAAAAGTAAATAATTCCCTAAAAATGTAACACATATCTTATTAATTGTTAACAAAAACTCCAGATTTTTGAAAAGGACTGTCTTTTTTAATATGATAAAAATAATAACGATTAGAGAGGAGACTATATATGCAATTAACTGTTTATTTAGCAGGACAAATCCACGATGATTGGCGAAAAGAGGTGGAAGCTAAATCTGAGGAAAAAGGACTTCCGTTAACATTTGTCGGACCACAGACAAATCATGATCGTTCAGATAATATTGGAGAGGATATTTTAGGTGAGCAGCCTGGTAACTTCTATAAAGATGATGCAGCTTCAGATATTAACAATTTGCGAACGCAGGTTTTAATGAAGAAGTCTGATCTCGTTATTGCCCTTTTCGGTGAAACATATAAGCAATGGAACACCGCAATGGACGCAAGCACAGCAATCGCGATGAATATTCCTACGATTATTGTCAGACCATCATCACTGATTCACCCATTAAAAGAACTTTCCAACAAAGCAAATGTTACCGTTGAAACGATTGACCAAGCTATTGAGGTAATGAGTTATATTTATGAATAATAGTAGAAGCTAGGGTCTCTTCATCCGAGACCCTAGCTTCTTTTTGTTAAACAGCTTACTTGGTTGCTTTACTCCATCCACGTCTTTCAATTAGGTTTACACCAATTCCCATGGCGATTATCCCAATAAGGAGCATCATTAACAGAGACATCAAAATATCATTGAAGTTGGCATCATAGAAAATAACTGACATCGTTGCATCCATTGCGTGCGCCATTGGAAATAGATCTGCGATAAAAAGTAACAAGTTATTGGTAATCGTACCCGGCATCATATAAGCCCCACTTACTAATGGAATAAGCGGGATTAAAGATGGATAGATCGCATAAAATTGCTCGGGTGATTTTACAAACCCAGTTAACAACATTGCAATACTGATCATACTGAATGTAAAGAGCGCAGAAATGATGATAAGCATCCACAAGTTATCGCCTAGCTCATAATTCATCACATATTTAAAGACAATCAGGACTACAACAATCTGAAACATTGTCACCAAAAAACTATACAAAATATAACCGATATACATACTCGTTTTACTGATCGGTGACAAAATCATCCGATTCCACACACCTGAAACTTTATCATTTGTGACATTGTTGACTTTAAACCCTGCAATAAACATGGAGACCAGAAAGGTGAAAGCAAACATAAGCTGAATACTGAGGTTATAGTTTGGCACCTCTTCACTATCCAATCCTTGAGTTTCGATTTGCACAGGCGCATCTGCTAAATAATTTTCGATCTCACTTCGAATGTTCTCATCCCCTGTGGCATTAATCAGTGAGCTAATTTGCGCTTCCTGTTGAAATACTTTCTCAACATGTTGCCTTACCATAGAAACTGTTGGAAGCTCAGAAGTAATTAATAATCGATAATCCATCTCCATTAGTTGAACTGCCACATCGATATTACCATCACGGACTTCCTCACGTGCCTCCTCAGGATCCGTTACAACAAAATCATAGGAATCATCTACATTTAAGCGTTCTTCCCACTTTGCTTCGATCTCCTCTGCATTATCTTCCTCACTGAAAATAACCACCTTTGTAGGCGTTTGTATGCCTCCCGCAAAAAAGAGGGTCCCAAGGATACTTCCTATAATTAAAGCAAGAACTAAGATCGGATTTCGTTTATCTTTCGAAAATTGTGACCACAAAACAGACTTCATTTTGCTCCCCCCCTTTTAGGATACAATACCCATCCAACTAAGGTACATAGTACAAAGAATCCAATCAGCATTAGACTAGGTAATAGTAAGGAAGATACTTGTTCGTGTTGCAGCCATTCCATCATCACGGACAGTGTCATCCCATTTGGTGTCCATTCACTAACCTTTTGCATCCAGTCTGGAAATATATAAATCGGCACGAAATTCCCTCCAAGTACCGCTAGTACCATAACAACCGCATTAAGCACACCATTAGTAGCATCAACATTGTGCATTTGTAACGCAATAGAGGTGAACACCGCTGCTAAACCTGCAACTGTTAGAGCAAACAGGGAAGTAATCACAGCAACTCCTAGCCAAAAATTGACGGTACGATCAGGAAATACATCTAATACTACATGCGCTAAAACAATGACGATGCTAATTTGCAACCATGCTAAAATAAACGTGGATACCATTTTCCCGATCAAAAATAACATCGGATGACTACCCGTTATTAAAATTCGATCAAAAACTTGTTGTCTGATTTCTTCACCCGTTTTAGCTACTACCGTAATGGATAGGAATAAACCAAACAGAATCCCCATTGCAAGCGTAAAATATTGGGGCATTGTAAAAGCTTCTCCTTCTCCTAATTGTTCCACACCACCTTGTGGTTGCACTACTTCCAATTCATTATTGCCAGTGAGTTGCTGCATAGCAAAATGATAATTTAAATTATCAATAAACCCGTTAATGATATCATATATTGTCCCGTTGTTGGTCGTTTCCTCTTCCATTTTATAGGCCAAGGAAACTGCTGGCGCTTCACCGGTTAAAGCTGCATATAAACTTTCAACTGTAAAGCCATTCGGGATTACTAACATTCCATCGATTTCACCTTGTTCTACTTGCTCTTTGGCTTCCGCTTCATCTAAGTGATGTACGGTAACCCAATCCTGTAAGTCTTCACTCTCAAGAAAATTAGATAAAGCTTCTATCGGACCTGCGTCGCTTGCTTGTTCTGCAACCGTAGCTGCCTCGACTTCGTCAAATGAGCCCTCTGTAATCAACTTTTCCTGTAAGACTTCCGTTACATTCTCCTGCTCATCTTGATTAACCAATGCCAAGTGGATATCGAGCATGACATCTTCATCACTAGTAAACAATCCTTCAAAAGCTAGATTTAGTACAAAGATGATCACAATCGGAAGCAAAAGCGCAATCAATAGCTCTTTACGATCACGTAAAAACATTAATAAATCCTTTTTGATAAAACTTCCCATGCTTACACCCCCTTAATCTCTCAATGTCCTGCCAGTTAAATGAAGGAATACGTCCTCCAAACTAGGTGTCTCTGTCTGATAATGAAGCAACTGAATTTGATGACTATCCGCCAGATGAACAAGATCACTGATCAGGTTACTTCCTTTTTTTGCAATGACCTTCAACAGTGAATTAGCTACTTCTACTTCTCGTACACCTTCCAATCTTTTTACCTTTTCCACAAACACTTCGTCCATCATGCTGAATTCCAGTTTGATAGTGTCTTCAGACGATAAAATGCTGAGTAGCTCTTCTTTACTTCCGGCAGCAATAATTTCGCCATGGTCCATAATGTAAACTCGATCACATAGCTGTTCGACTTCTTCCATATAATGACTCGTATATAAAATAGTCGTGCCATCTGTCTCGTTTAATGATCGAACCGTTTCTAAAATATGATTTCTAGATTGTGGGTCAATCCCTACTGTCGGCTCATCGAGAATCAATATTTGTGGTTTATGCAACAATGCGGCAGCTATATTAACTCTTCGTTTCATACCACCAGAAAAGGTTTTAACTAAATCCTTTTGACGATCCTTTAACCCGACTATTTCCAAAGCATGTTGAATACTGTTCTCTAATTCCTTTCCTTTCAGTTTATAAATCGAACCAAAAAATTTCAGATTTTCATAAGCAGAAAGTTCCTGATAGAGTGCTAATTCCTGTGGTACCACCCCTAAAACTTTTCTTATTTCACTTGGTTTATTGACGGTATTAACCCCATTTAGTTTAATATCACCAGAAGTAGGTTTAATTAACGTTGATATCATCGAAATGGTCGTTGATTTTCCGGCACCGTTTGGGCCTAACAATCCAACTGATTCCCCTTTATCGAGATATAAATTAACATTTTGTACCGCTTTTTTTCCCTTAAATGATTTATTTACATTAATGGTTTCCAGCATGTCATTGCCTCCTCAATCTTGAATATATCACTATCTTAAACGAAAAAAACCAAAGCCACTACTGACTCTGGTCATTCATTCTTCATCTCTATGTTACTTTAGTCATTTTTCTTTCCATTATACTAAGCGATGACGAATGGCATAAATCGCTAATTGAGTTCGATCTCGTAATTCCAGTTTGTCTAATATTTGACTGGTTTGATTTTTTACCGTACCGACAGATAGGCCTAACCGTTCTCCAATCTCTTTATTATTCAGACCTTCTCCAATACATTTCAGGATTGCCCTTTCTCTTGGAGTTAATGTTGGATCAATTGCCTTTTCTTGTTCCTTTTTCAGTAATTCAGGGACCACTTTTGCTGCTACCTGATCTTGTAGGGAAAGCCCTCCTTTTAGAGCACTCTTGATTGAACGGATCAGTGATTCAGTATCCCCGTCTTTCAGCATATAACCGCTAACTCCCATTTTTAGCGCATCCATCACATACTGATTATCATCAAAGGTAGTTAACATTAAAATTTTCAAATGTGGAAAACGTGATCTTAATACTTTTGCTGCTTTAATACCATCCATTTCAGGCATACGAATATCTAATATGGCCACATCAAACATCTGTTTCTCACATAATGCAACAGCCTGTCTGCCGTTATCTGCTTCCCCTGTTACTTCAATTTCCCGATCTGTTTCAATCATTGCCTTCAATCCTTGGCGTACCATCACCTGATCTTCTGCTAACAAAACCCTTATCATACACTATCCTCTCCGTTCCGTTAATCGAATAATGCCTCTGACAACAAATTGTCGTTCATCATGATGTATTTCTAACGAACCGCCTACCTTATCCAAGCGTTCTCGCATCGCTTTTAATCCATATCCCTCTTCAAAAAAGGGATTCGTTTTGGCAGGGTTCATCACTTCAAAGCGAAAAATACTTCCACCTGGTGCTTCAAAAGAAATGTGAGCCTCTCTTGTAGAACTATGCTTCATAATATTGGTTAGTGCCTCCTGTACAGCACGATAAATGGCAAAAGATTGCTCTCCTGTTAAAGGTGCAGCAAATGCTCCGTGCTTCACGGAAAAATTGATTTTCATAAATCTTTCCACTTCTAACTTACGAATTAAGCGGATAAGACCTTGTAAACCACCAACTTCATTTTGTTTAAAAGATTTTACGGCTCTCCTAGTTTCTTCAAGGCTCTGTTCTGCAAGTTTTTTTAATTTTTCGACCTTTTCCTTATCATTTTCAGCTGCTGTTAGACGAAATGCCTCAAACTGCATTAATAAAGCAGTTAGTTTATGACCAACAGAATCATGAATTTCATGCCCTATCAGCATCCGTTCATCTTGTCTAGCGTTTTCTTCCTCTGTCACTAACTGTCTTTTCATCCTTCTATATTCATCCAGTAAGGCATCATTTTTACTGCGTACCTCTACTTCACGCCTTTTTATAATATGAAAGTATAATAATCCGATAATGGTTAATATGTAAAAAAGAACAGTCCAAACTAGTTGATCAGTCGAGAGAACTGTTTGCACTAGAAACCAGAATACCCCAACCAACTGAACCAGGATCACGACCATACTTTGTAATAATGATAAGCGGAAAACCGTTTCTGCTAGCACTAATACTTGGACAAGTAACATATATTGACTGATTTCCTGGTTGGCAGGGTAAAAAATAAACAATGGGGTCAGTACCTGTATACTGAATAGTATTGTTTGTATTTTCGGTTTTTCTGAAAAAATCGGGAAAAGGAACAAGATAAGCAAAAATAAACAGAAGCTCGCCAGCTGTTGTGAAGATAAATCTAGACCAGATCCCCAAAATGCTAATGGCCATACAAGACAATGTATAGCGATCCATATGAAATAATCTTTATACATATCGAAATACTCCTTCGAAAGTAACGATTGCCCTTTTTATTCCTCATTATACTATGATTCACCAAGCAGCGCATCCAGAAGTGGAATTATTCATGTTACCAAATTAAATTGCTCTCTATTCGAGATTAACCCTTCCGATCATGAGGGTATGTAGGAGATAACTCACTTCTTCTCTTAATTCATAAATATTTCTATAGCACGTTGATAGTCTTGCTGCATAGCTATAGTAATTGATTTTTCGCAGGCGGCCATAAAAACTTAATGGCGTGCATAAATGATTTTAAGTACTATTTACTAAATCTAAGACCATAAACTAAGAACAGGGAGGTGATAATAAATGACTGTGCATGTTGTCCAACGTGGAGAATCCTTATGGCAAATTGCTAATCAATATCAAATTTCTATTTCCACCATCATGGAAGTGAATGGCTTACCCTCTGCAAATGACCTTATACCTGGTCTAGCACTTTACATTCCGACACAAAATATTGTTCAGATTAGACCATATATGATCAAAGCAGGTGATACACTTTGGCGTTTGGCTAATCAGTTCAATACGACAATAGAAGCTATTTTACAAGTTAATCCCACACTTGATCCATATCACTTATCTATCAACCAAAGGATCCTGATTTCGACACCGTACAAACCTCAAATTGAAACGCTAGGATTTATTGTTCCCTACTCACCACCATCGATCATACCTATTCTTCGAAATGTATCCAATTTGCTTACCTATGTGGCGATTGTTTCTTACTCGTTTACTGAACAAGGCTATGCCTATTTATTATTAGATGATACAGAGGTCGTTCGAGAGAGCAATCGGTTGGGAGTCACACCTCTTTTAATGATTCGCAACTTTACCTCTGAGGATTTTGATGCTGAATTAGCAGGGAATGTGCTTGCTAATCCAGATTATCGGAGAAATTTAATAGATAGTTTACGACAGTTTGTAAATGAAAAAGAATATGGCGGTGTATCACTTGATATCGAATTCATCCCTCCTGCGCAAAGGCAAGATTTTAATATATTTTTGTACGAATTAAAAAGTGCTCTCGGTTCTAGCATTCTTCATGTAAACGTACATGCAAAAACAGAAGACCTACCTACAAATCGGATCGTAGGAGCCTATGACTATCAAACAATTGGCCAGATTGCAGATATAGTAGCAGTGATGACAATTGATTATGGATATCCAGGTGGTCCGCCCGATCCGGTAGCTCCGTTATGGTGGATGCATGAGGTTGTCCAATATGCAACAAGTTTAATAGATTCTCATAAGGTACAAATTGCATTTCCACTGTATGGGTATGATTGGAACATAATGGACAATTCAACAACAGCACTATCTGTTAACGGTGCACAAAATCAGGCAATCTCTGCTAAAACAGTGATCTCATTTGATCAAGCTGCTGTCTCACCTTGGTATCGATATTGGCAGGAAATGGAGGAGCATATTGTTTGGTTTGAAGACATTAGGAGTTATCAACATAAATACAATTTAGTCGATCAATATCAATTGTTAGGTGTGACGTATTGGCAATTGAACCTGCCGGCGCCACAGAATTGGGTTTACTTGCATAATCATTTGATTGTTATAAAGTGAGATTTCTCTTATTAGAGATTTGACGGACGATTCATACTGTAATAAGGTTAACTCGAACTCGATCAGAGATGTTTTATCATTCCAGAACCGGTCCAGTTTGTCGAATAATATTCAACGAAGGTATTAGATAATTATGTTAAACTGATACTGGAAAGCGTGCTAAGTTAATGACAGAAGCATATACTAAAGGAGCTTTTCATGGCTCCTTATCGAGTTTGGGTGGAGGGAAAACGATGAAAATTTTTGATTCCCATTTACATATTATTGATTCAAGATTCCCCTTGGTTGAAAACCAAGGATTTATCCCTGATACATTTACTAGTCAAGATTACCTTCAAAGTGTATATTCTTTAAATGTAGTCGGAGGGGCTGTTGTATCGGGCTCCTTTCAGCAATTTGATCAATCCTATTTGATGGATGCATTACAAACACTTGGAGAAAACTTTGTTGGGGTAACTCAATTACCTTTCCATACACCTGATGATGAAATTATTAAACTGAATAAATCAGGTGTGAGAGGCATTCGTTTTAATGTTAATCGAGGTGGCTCTGCGGATATATCTTATTTGGATTACTTCGCGAGAAGAGTTTATGACCTGGTCAATTGGCATACAGAACTTTACATTGATTCTAAATCGTTAACAGAGATAGCATCAACTGTTGAACAACTTCCCGCCATTTCGATTGATCATCTGGGATTATCCAAAGAAGGCTTTGCTACACTTCTATCTTTAGTAGATAAAGGAGTAAAAGTAAAAGCAACTGGCTTCGGTAGAGTTGATTTTGATCCAAGTGAAGCTATTAAAACTATCTATGCTACAAACCCAGATGCTCTGATGTTCGGAACAGATCTACCTTCAACACGTGCAAAGAGACCATTTGATATTACGGATATAGAACTACTTTACGATATACTTGATGAAGAACAAATTACAAAGGTTTTATATAAAAATGCTCTTAGTTGGTATGTAAAGTGAGCCTGTGATCAGTGGTGTTTTGATCCCACTGATCATCAGGTGTTAGCGTATTTAGTTATCTCTCCTTACCCAGATCGCATAAGCGCCACTGATCATAGCAAATAGCAATCCCGCAACAGGAAATACGATCCAATTAATATGCCACTGATGATAAACAAAACCACTTATTAAGAAGATGATGGCTGCTAATGGCCAAATGATCGATGCTACCGCACCAATAACACGATCTTCTTCTTTTTCTTTTTTGATCTGTTTTTTGCTTTTTAAGAGTTTTTCGTATGCAGTATTCACACTGCCAAAATAGATAAATAAATATACTGCTAGCGAAATAAGCGTTAACATCATAAACACACCAAAATTAGCTGTATTATCATTAAACGCTATCATGGTAAAGAGAACGATTGGGGATAAAATAATAAGAACAACGCCAAGAATCATGATTGTCGTATACGTTGGCTGGAAAGCATCCTTCATTGTTTCAAGCTTATTCCTCATTGCAATAGACAAGTCAAAATTACCTTTTGAAATAGACTTATACTTTTCTAATTTCATACCGGAATAAATACATAACCCTACGGCAGTTGCTACCAATAATAACAGCAAGGTTAATCCAATATATGTGCCTGTATCCCTAGAGATACCAGTAAACCAATTTTCCATTAAACCTAAAATAAGAACAAACATTGCTGCTCCTATAATAATCAAAGTTGCTCCCATACCCGTCCATTTACCTGTGGTTTTGTTGATCCGAAGATATTCATCTACCTCTGATTCGGTTAATAACGGCTTTTCATTACTATCTCCCTCAAGTGTAATTTCAAATTCCTCTATAATTTCATCAATGTCACCGAACTCTGATATCACAATACCCACTGCCTCATTCTCCGTTTTACCAGCCTGTTTTAACTCATGATACTTATCTTCCATATTTGCTAAAAGCTCATCTCTTAGTTGCCTCATTTCCTGCGTTTTAGGTAATGAAGCAAACATATTATCCAAGTAATTAATGATGGTCTCCACGGTAAATATCCTCCTTTATAAATCGATTAATCACTTCTTTAGTTAACTCCCACTCACGGCATTTTTCTTGATAATAAAGTAATCCCGCCTCCGTAATTTTGTAATATGTTCGTTTTTTTCCGAAGGTCTGTTCTTTATGAAAAGCTTCTATATACCCTTTTTTCGATAGTCGATTGAAAGCTGAATAAAGCGTAGTTTCCTTAATGATATACTTTTCACCAGATAACTCTTTGATCCTATTGGAAATTTCATAACCATATGATTCTTTCTCTAACAATAAATAAAGAATGATTGTATCGTTGTATCCTCTTATTACATCACTACTTATCAAAAAATTGATTCTCCCTTCCATCAAAACGCAAACTACTTCACCTGTCGTAGTAATTTTCATTGTATCATAATTACTACGACAGATGAAGTAAAAAGGTTAACATTTTTTTCTAATAATAAAAAATGATGTGAACTATAAGCTCACATCCCCTTTTATTTCATCATCTATTCATGTAAAACTTTTTCTTATAATGTACCATCATCTAATGGACAGTGTGCATCATTATAAAGTATTAGTGTGGTCTTACAGACGTTTAGCATCATGATAAAAAAAGCCTATTGCATCCATTAATATACTGATACAATAGGGCTTTCCTTATCGCGGATTCCGGCACATACTTGGAATTAAGAAAATATCTATAAATAACCATATCCATAAAAATATTAACGGAATATAGCCAATTAAGAGCCATGTAGTTCCCCATCCAACAATTCCAAGTAAAAGTTGGAAAATACCACTGCCAACACGACCTGTATAAAAACGATGCAAACCGATTTGACCTAATAAGAACCATAATAAATAAGCAATAACTAAGCTTCTTTCTCGCAAAATAATAAATCCTCCCATTTTTGATAAAATGCTACCCTTTATCATTTTATCACGTGAGCCAATTATAGTGTATAAAGAGGTTTAATCCAAAAGATTACTTTAAGTCGGCGATTTCAGCTATGAATCATTTCAAATCTACAGAACAGCCTGTATCGTATTTGTTCGATACAGGCTACTTAAACAAGAACATTATCGTCTATAATCTTTTTCCGTGCCGGAATCAAAAGTAATGGCTAATTCTACTTGAACCTCCTCATTACCTGTAAATCCAAATGCATCAAGAACTGTGTCAAGCACTTCATCATCAGCCGTGTTTTCGTCAAAAGTGAAAGACGTAAAAATATTATCTAAAGCTTCCATCGCCCTACCACCTCGAAGATTCAATTCTTGGGTGACATCTATATAGGATGCTTCAAAATCATTATTTCCATCACTTTCATAATCTACATCCACTATTTCATTACCATTTGCATCGTCTATCTCTAATTCGAATTCACTAAAGGAGTAAGCTGCTTCATCTGGCGGAGTATTAGCATCTTCCATGTCTTGTCCAGTGTCTTCTCCTGTATTCGCACCATTTTTAGCCATATCATTCTGTGTGTTCTCTATAGCATCACCAGGTTGATTTTGCTCTTCATTGTCATTAGCATTACAAGCTATCAATACAAGCGCTAGTAACAAACTTGTCCCAATCATTAACCATTTTCTTTTCACCATTTTTCACAACTCCTTTCCTCCCTAACTTTCCCAGCCGAAAGTTATTTTAACCATAAATGTATTAATTTTGATAAATTATTTATAAGTAAAGAAATTTGGATAATTAAATGTTGCGGTTAATTGGGACACAATAAAGAATTGAGCATAGAAAGATAATTAGTGATAATGAAATAGAAGATAGGAAAAAATTTTTTATGCCCGTATCTTTCTATGCTTTACGATCGTTATAAAAGTAGAGAGGTTCCAAAAGCTTGAATAAATTAAACGCCAATCGAAGCGTATCCGTCAATGAGGGAGGTTACCATGTGAAAACACAAAAACAGTTAAACCAACTATATCCGGGGCTAAAGAAATATTCGTATTTTCTTACTAAAAATAAATGGGATGCAGAGGATCTCATACAGGAAACCGTCCTAAAAGCTATTCAACATTATCATTCTTCTGAAGTTAGCTCCACACTCTTGAATAAGATTGCTTACCATCAATGGCTAGATACCATTAAAAAAAGGAAGCATGAGGTTGTCCAGATATTGGAGGATGAATCAAGAGAGAGTAATACAACTAAGGCTGACAGATTGATTGATATGGTAAAGTTATTAGTAAATAATCTAACTCCAAAACAAGCAGTTATTTTCATGCTGAAAGAAGCATTCTGTTATCAAGCAAATGAAATAGCTGATTTACTTAATATGACAGAAGAGGCGGTTAAATCTTCCTTCCACAGAGCGAAAAAAAGATTAAAAAACACCTCTTCTTCTCTGCCATCCATTGATTTCTTTTGGCAGGAAGAAGAAAGAGAAGTATTATATGACCTGCTGTACCAATCCCTTCAGGCAGATGACCCGGTTATATTAATTGATGCTATTTCCATATTACATTCATTCACAGAAACTCCTAAATTGGCGAAACGAAAATATGCAGGTTCACCTCTCCATTTTTACTCTATGGCAGCATAGTTAAGGAGGAAATATAATGACTACCATTCCATATGTAATTGAACAGTCTAGTTACGGGGAACGTTCATATGATATATACTCCCGTTTGCTAAAGGATCGAATTGTTCTCATTGGCGATGAAATTAATGATCAAGTTGCGAATATTGTGACAGCCCAATTATTATTTTTAGAAGCCGATAACCCAGAAAAAGATATTTCCATTTATATTAACAGTCCAGGCGGATCTACCTCAGCAGGATTTGCCATATTTGATACAATGGAGCTTATCAAACCAGATGTTAGAACAATTTGTACCGGCATGGCCGCATCTTTTGGAGCCTTATTACTTCTTGCCGGAACCAAAGGAAAAAGGTATGCGCTTCCCAACAGCGAAATAATGCTTCACCAACCTATAGGAGGAACTAAAGGGCAAGCAACAGAGATTGAAATTACAGCTCGACGAATTTTAAAACTCAAAAGTCATATTAACCAAATAATTTCCGATCGTACAGGTCAATCCGTTGAAAAAGTAGCTAAAGATACTGAGCGTGATTACTTCTTAAGCGCACAGGAAGCAATGGTATATGGAATTATTGATCAAATTATTGAAAAAAATGATCAAAAATAAGCAAGTGGTAGGAGAGCATGTCATTTGAGTGTTCTTCTACCAATCAATTCTTCTTCTAAAGTCGTTACTAATTCCGCATAAACCTAACAGCTAAACACTGTATTCATTCATTTTTTGGTATATAGGATCTAGCTAATCATATTTACACTATTCTTCTAATAGGAAATTAGTAGCTTACCCATTAGTAAACAACCTAAAACTTTTATTAATTGGAGAAATCATATTAACCTTTATTTGTTTAACATTATCGAGCTCCTTACTTCCTATACTTTCTTGCCAGTGCTGATGCTCTCCCGATTGCATGATAAGGCTGTCTGAACCTGAAGATAATCGCACATCACGTTGTATCCAAAAATAGGAGTGATCATTTATTCTTTTTAAACTCGTTCCTTCTAAATGAGCATCTCGCCTAAAAATAAAAACTACTTGTACTAATACGTCCGCTCTATCATCCGTTTCGATATGAATGGTCCAATCATTGTCTTTCCGAACAATATCAATCGTAACTTGAAAGGATTGGTTGTGTGTTACATTCCGATATTGATGGGGCAGTAAATACCAGATACCTTTCTTCTTATTATCTTTAGGGAGGTATTCCTCAGGAATGGGGCCAACATATCCTTTCTCTAACACTTTTGTAAGCCGATATCCGTTATCTAATTGCTCAAGGCTATCAAATTCTACTATTCCAGGTGAAAAACTAGTATACACTTTAATACCTAGTATTTCTGCTTTTCCACTACGCAAGGAAAAAAAAGAAGGATTTTTCGTCATAATGGTTGCGCTAGTATCTCCTTTACGATATCTCAAAAACGGTGCGCCGAAGGAAGTATGCGCGCTACTATGTTTAATCCGATTTTCATGACCAACACTTTCGATTGCCTTCAAATTTTCTTTTAGCGGATAATCACGGTTTATTACTTTTTCATAAACCTTTGGAAGTGGTGCTTTTTCGATATCCTCACGCTGGATAAATGGAAACAATAGATAACCTAACATAATATGATTGTTAACAGATCCCATATCAGAAACATGTTCCATTGCTAAGTCTGCCATTGCTTGAAATGTAGGATTATGATCATAATGGGCCATCAATCGATAAATCAAATGGTAGGGTGACAAATCATACCGATCACCTAGATCCTGCCTGCCAGAATAATCTGTTACTACCTCTCCATTTGGATGTACTAAATAGACCATCATGGTTAAGTTATTGCGTACATGATCTAGTAACTCCGGTTTATTTAATAACGTAGCGGTATGGTAAAGGCAAATATCACTAACAGAGTTGTATATACCATTACTTCTTTCAGTCCATTCTCCGTCATCCGTTATATCTAGTCCTTCCTTTAACCATTCTTCTGCTCTTCTCACCAATCTATTATCGTTAAATATAGTGTAAAGGTTTGCCAGAGCAGAAGTTAATACCCACCGATGATTTGGAGTATGACACCCTCCTGTAAGCATTGCTGGCATAGATCTCTTTAAGAATAAATATACTTTGGAGGATAACATTTTCGATCCATCTTCCTCAAGTAAATGATAGATTTGCGAGAACCCAATCACAACAAATCCAGTATCAGGCGGTGAATGATAATTTGTATAGCCAGGTGATATCGTTCCATCATCATGCTGTTTGGTTAACATGTATTCTACCGCATGATTTATTCTAGTTTTTAACTGCTTGTCATGGTAGTAACTAGATTTCGGATTCACATAGGAGGATACCCAACTAGCTATCACACTACCTGTTCCAACATGAGTAGGGCTAGGAATACCTGTGTGGCTGTCTATTATTCCACCAAAATAACGACTTTTAGATTCTAAGATCTGCCTTTCAAAAAATGATGCTGTTTTAAAATCATTTAGTTTGATCAATTTCCTATAAGTATTCATACATTAAATCCCCCGATTTTAGATTTATACCTAACCTTTCAAACCAGCTGTTTAGCAGGTTTGATTATCCCTTCTATCAATACCAACGGGGATTTTCATGTTTCGTCAGTATTTTGTTTTTATACTATTTTACTGTAAGCGATTTCTGATTGCTATAGAAAGTAGGGGACGACGAATAACATTGTAAGAATACCCGCTATTTATATAAACGTTTACATTTTTGGTAAGCGCTTTCTTATTAGGTAAATATTAGCATACTATCTTACTTTTTTCAATAAAATAATTGTATTTTTATATTTTCATTTAGGTTTCTCTTCTCATTAACTGTGTAGGAAGTATTATTTGCCTTGGAGCAATTTTATTACTATTTTCCATTTGTTCTATTAATACATTAACGACTGTATGCCCCATTTCATGAATGGGTTGATTAATTGTTGTCAAAGCTGGGGAAATAATACTAGAAGTGCTCATATCATCAAAGCCTACAATAGAAATATCATGAGGTACAGATACATTTTTCTCCTTCAAGCCCTTTAATGCGCCATATGCAATTAGATCATTTGCGCAAAACATTGCTGTGAATTTTTGCTTATTATTAAGTAATTCTATCACTGCATGATACCCAAATTCTATAAAATTAGACTCCTTACGTGCTGTATAAATAATATCCTCTTGTATCGGAAGATTGTTCGTCATCAAGCAATTTCGATAACCAAGCTCTCTTGATTTAGAGACTCGATCCGTTCCAAGAAATGCTATACGCTTGTGTCCTTTAGATATTAAATATTCTACCGCATCGATCGCTCCACCCAAATGGTCAACGTCTACAGAAATAATGTTTGCTAAGTTTTGACATTGTAGTCCTACCATCGATTTATCATTTTCACGAAAATAAGAAAGCATTCCTTTTACTGTTTCATCTACTCCATCTATCAACGGTCCGAAAATAATACCATCTACATTTCTTTCTTCAAATAGTTCCAATACAGATATTAATTTTTGTTTTTCTTTATTATGAGATGCAAGCAATAGAGCATAACCTTTATTCCATAAAGCATTTTGAATAACTTCAGCTAATTCTGGCCAGTAGCTTGCTAAATCTGGAAGAATAAACCCTATCATTTTTGTCTTCTTTTGTTTCATTGATCTAGCGTTATAATTTGGCTTAAAATTTAATTCCTCAATTACTCGTAGTACTTTATCCCTAGTTGATGATTTTACTTTATCCTGACCATTAATAACTCTAGAAACAGTAGCAATTGACACATTCGCCTTTCTTGCAACATCTTTGATCGTTTTTTTCACAATCATTCAGATCCCTTCTCGTAGATAAATCTAAATGGATACAATTATATAATAATTAAATAATACTAAAAACTCAAGACTTTTTTACTAATTATAATGATGTCCTCGATATCTACATTGATAATTTTTTGCTAGGTTGATCATCATTTAAAACTACAACTTTTTAAACATGATTGTTTGCAAATCCTTAAAGCCCATACGATGATAGATATCTTTTGCAAAGTTATTGGCATATACATTAAGACGTATTTCATTAAAACCGCGCAGTTTACTTTCTAACATCGCAGCTTGTAATAATTGCTTGGCAATGCCTAAATTTCGGTATGGAGGTAAGACATATACTTCAAAGATAAATGCATGATGCAAATTAGTGATAAAGTCAATATTTTCGCCAAGAAGAATCCAGCCGACAATTTCCTGATTGGGATTTTCATATACTAAATAATATCCTGCCTGTTCAAGGTTAAACATGGCTAGTTGTACAGCTTTTTCCTGACTGATAGCATCTTTTGAGAACATCCCTTCATTTGCTACGTCTTTCGCCTTTGACAAAATAAACTGCACATCTTTATTAGTTGCTTTTCTAATCATCGTTATGCTCCTTACATAATATAGTAATAATATGAGACGATGATCAGCAGGGGTTTTGATACCCACTGATCATTAGCTAAACTTTCCTTATGTTACTTGAAGCTTGAAGAGGGGAGCTTACAGACGCGTTTAGTACCGTAATAAAAGATCGCCTCCTCACTAACAGTAAGCGAAATGGATAGCGATGATCCTTCCGTTTTTTACTTTTAGTCCTCTTCTTAATAAAGCATAATATGTATCGGATGGTGATAACGTACATATGGTTCTATGTGCGCTTGATGGATAGATTGGGCTGTTCAGATGTTCCGATGATACGGAAACTTGGATGTGATGAAACGCTAGGAATTGATTAATGGCAGACATGGGACGTTTAATGGTCACGAAGTTTCTGTTCCTTTAGACGACTTGTATAGCAAGTTATATGTGCTCTTATATGAAAAGATCATCTGAGGGATGAAAACAGAGTAAATTACTTGAAGTCAGAAGTATATTGTTTGACCGTTCCAGGTTCCGATTTCCTTAAGGATATCCATAGTAAAACAATGAAAGGCTACAAACTAAGAGATATAATGAAGCATATCTCCATTTGTAGCCAATTAAACATGACGGGCTATGCGATATTACACTTAAAAAGGACTATCACTTATTTGTTCTTCAGGTGCGTGATTGCCAATATTTTATTCTATTGAGGTATGGAGTTTTCAGCGTTTATATAACCAGCACCATAAATATTATTATCAAGATCCTTCCATAAATCAGTTCCTTCCTTCAACAATTCCTTTATCTCATCGGGGGTTAAGTCGGGGTTTTGCTCTTTCATTAAACTAACTATTCCCGCACAAATTGGTGTCGCCATCGATGTACCTGACATGATAAAGTAATCCCCTTCAACACGATTACTTTTTTGTAGTCGATCAGTATAAGAATTAGGTGAACGTAAGGATATAATATTCACACCAGGTGCAAGGATATCAGGCTTTACTTCACCATAGATCGTCGGTCCTCTACTAGAAAAGCTTGCCACGTCATCATCACTACGAGTATCAGCAGTGTCCCGATCATCTAGTGCACCAACTGTAATAACTTGATCACTAAGACCCGGACTTGCAATGGTCTGTGGATCGGGCCCACTATTACCTGCTGCAACACATACGGTAATCCCACTCCTCCAGGCTTCCTCCACAATTTGAACTAACGGATCTCGATCTTCTTCTCCATAGTCCTGTGGCGCGGTCCCCAATGACATACTCATAATATCAATTGGACTAGTCACATTATTTTCATTATATTGGATACACCATTCTACGCCTTGTATGATTGTATCTAACGTTCCGGAACCCATCTTATTTAAGACTTTTACTCCTACAACGTTAGCTTCTGGAGCAGGTCCCCTATACTTTCCAGAAGAAGCGGAGCCATTTCCGGCTGCATCTCCGGCACAATGCGTTCCATGACCATTATCATCATAAGGTTGAGACCGATTATTAATAAAATCGACAAAGTCAGTGATTCTTTCAGATAAATCCTGATGAGGATATATACCTGTGTCTATAATAGCGATTTTGGTATCTCGTCCTGTTAAGGTTGTATTATTTCGAACCACTTGTTTCGCGTTAGATGATTCAACCGCAACATCTAATAAAGCTTGAACCTCTTTATTCTTATAAACCTTCTTGATGTGCTTACAATTGGTTAGTACTTCTTCTAAACTTTCAGGTGTCATATCTACTGAACAACACGAAATTCTAGAGTAATAATGATATAGTCTATTTTTTCTATTCTTTTTCGCAATTTGTTCTATTTGATGACACCCGGAATCATAAGCCTCAGGGTGAAATTGAACGATAACAGACAGTTTTTTCTTGCGCATTAGCCTTTTTTCAAAAAATCGATGCAAAAAGCAAGGTGTATATTTAAAAGGCTTATACAGATAAATCAACTCATCACGCAAAGGACGATCTAATTTACTCGCATTGTGACGTACTGTCTGAATCATCGAATAATCAAACAAATTATCCCCTCATTTCTACTTTTTTACAACCTATGAGAGAATGAAAGGTTTAGTATCCTTGATTGTCCATAAAATGTCGAAAATAGGCGAACTAACATCAATGATACAGTTACAGCATCAGCACTTGATAAAATCATAGCTAGCAATCATTTTCCAGTATCTGCAGCAATAATATTACATTCATTATTTGTGTTTTTACTCTATATACTAGTAGTAAAAAGCAAGATAGTTTGGAGAGGAGATAAAAATGAATAAATCTCGAATTGTTCGTAATCTAAATTTAGATTGGAAATTCCACAGAGGTGAGGAGCCACAAGCATGGTATAAGGGCTTTGATGATTCTGACTGGCAAGATATCACCATTCCTCACGATTGGTCCATTAAAGAGCCATTTTCAAAAGAGCATTCAAGTGGAACTGGTTATGTTGCTGGCGGAATCGGATGGTATAGAAAGATATTCACTGTTTCTTCTGAATTAAAAAACAAAAAAATTTTTATTACCTTCGAGGGTATTTATAATCATTCCCAAGTCTGGTGCAATAGCTATTACCTTGGCAAACGTCCATATGGATATAGCACGTTCACATATGACATCACAGATTTTGTTACCGCTGGGGAGTCGAATGTTATATCAGTAAAAGCGAATCATCAAGATGTCGCTGATTCCAGATGGTATACTGGGTCTGGGATTTATCGGGATGTCTATTTAACCATTACCGAGCCAATTCATATTGACCAATATGGTGTATTCGTGACTAGTCCCGAAGTATCTAATCGTGAAGCTATCGTTTCAGTCAATGTTCATATCAACAATATGACGAGCAAATGTGAAACAGTTCAAATCAAAAATACTCTACTTGATCAAGCAAAAAATGAAATCGGTTACTATACTGAAACAAAAGATATTAATGGAGAATCCTCCACAACTGTAGTACAGACGATAGGTGTAAAAGAACCGAAATTATGGTCACCTGATCATCCTTATCTCTACACTGTCAGAACCGAAATTATGCAACATAACGAGGTTATTGACGAAGTAACAACTAAAACAGGGATTCGCTCCATTTCATTTGACCCGAAGAAAGGCTTTTTCCTAAACAATAAAAATATGAAAATAAAAGGTGTTTGTGTACACCATGACGCAGGGAGCTTAGGAGCAGCTGTCCCACCAAAAGTATGGATACGCCGACTTAAAGCTCTAAAAGAAATGGGATGTAATGCGATAAGAATGAGCCACAATCCGCCAGCACCTTATTTACTAGATTTGTGTGACAGCATGGGGTTTTTAGTCATGGATGAAGCATTTGATGAATGGGAAGGTGTGAAGAACAAATGGTCTATTGGACATAATGTCTATCCTCCTAAACATTATGGATATTTTGAAGACTTCCCACAATGGGGAGAAACAGATTTGAAGGAAATGGTTTTACGAGACAGAAATCATCCATCGATTATTTTATGGAGTATCGGCAATGAAATAGATTATCCGAATGATCCTTATTGCCACCCTTCATTTGAAAGAATGACAGGCAATAACGATGCCAATAAACCAACTACTGAGAGACTCTATGATCCTAATAAGCCAAACGCAGAAAGACTGACAACGATCGCCAAACAGCTTGTTAAATATGTAAAAGAGTGTGACCCTACACGACCTGTTACAGCTGCGCTAGCTTTCCCAGAGCTATCAAATCTAACTGGTTATGCTGATGCACTAGATGTTGTCGGTTACAATTACAAAGAGCAGCTTTATCAAGAGGATCTTAAAAATTATCCAGATCATGTCATTTATGGGAGTGAAAACAGTCCCCGTTTAGAGGATTGGTTAAAAGTTAGGGACAATGATGCTATTTGTGCTCAATTTATCTGGACGGGCATTGATTATTTAGGAGAAGCAAAAGGATGGCCGGTAAGAGCAGCTCCAGCCGGATTTTTAGACCTTGCTGGCAATAAAAAAGCAAGCTATTATTATCGACAGAGCCTTTGGAGTAAGGAGCCCATGGCCTTCTTGGCTGTAAAGAGAAAAGACGATCCCGAATCAGAGCGTAATCCTAGATGGAAAGGAGATCCTCATTGGAACTGGCATGATGGAGAACAACTAGATGTCTTTTGTTATACCAATTGTCAAGAAGCGGAGTTATTTCTGAATGATACATCCATAGGATCAAAAAAAATGAAGGAGACTGATAGTTATCTTCAATGGCAAGTACCCTTTCAAGAAGGGATATTAAAAGTAATCGCCAAAGATCATGACAACAAGGAACATATCCATCAACTTATTACTGCTTCCAAACCTAAGAAGTTTGATGCTGTGGTAGACGATCAAGAATTGAAAGCGGATGGTCAGGATATAACACATATCGACATACAAATTATAGATGAGAATGGCAACCCTGTTTATCATGCAGATAATCAAATAGACCTTTTCATTGATGGACCAGGAGAAATTATTGGACTGGAAAATGGTAACATTCAAGATACACAAACCTATAACACTAGTTATAGAAAAGCCTACCATGGGAAACTCGTTGCCTTTGTACGTGCATCAACTGAAGAAGGGATGATTATTATAAACATAAAATCAGAAGGGTTAGATACAGCACACTTGTTTATTCCAGTTAAAAAATAATTTAATTTATCACTCACAACTTTAACGTTTTCTGTTTCTTAATCCTATAAAGCAAGACTTCGCTCAATGCGGGTTTAATAATAAACAACAAATCTTAGCATACTTTTGCTAGATTTGTTGTTTATCTTTGTTTTTACTAATGCTTGAATAGAGTGAAGAATTAAGCTCCAGCCTAAATGACGTCCCACTCGTATAGCACTTCAGACAAAAAAAGCATACCTCTATACAATGGGTATGCGTAAAAACTTAAGCCGGTTGGGTTATTCTGTTATTTTGAGTGTCCACCTTTTCAAAAGCGAGATAAGTATAGCGCATTATCAGGAAACACCATACACTGCCCGAGAAAAATATAAAAAGGACGGGAAATGAAGCTGTTACATAATAGACAACAAAAGTGGCAAATGCCATATATATCGTTCGTAACGGATAAGAAGCTCCAATAATAAAGGCATATTTAAAGCATTCCATTAATCTAATTTCGTAATGAACATATACAGGAAATACAAAAAAAGTCACCATTAAATAGTAAAAAGACACAGGTATTAAAAGCAGCATCATTGTCAGTTGAAATGAACCATCTAAATTTCTGACTAATAAATAATCTACATATAGAACGACTCCGCCGATCGTGATTATATACCCAATAATATTGGCTTTTAACATATGACTTTTGAAGAGGAGCAAAAATGTTTTAATGATCGGTTCATCCCTATTTCCTTTGATCCAACGCCTTGCAATCGTAAACATTGCTACTGTAGCCGGAAAAAAGCCTGCAAAGCCTAACCCGATAACAGTGAAAGTAATCCAAAGTAAATTCAATAAACTAAAGCGCATAACCCACTCAGAAATTTTATAAATAATTGATCCAAATCCACTCACCGATTATCATCCTTTCCCTTCATCATAGAAAGAACCTCCACCGTTACTTATCTATGGGAACACCTTCTAACTCTTAACAGCACCTGCTACTCCTTCAATAAAGTATCGCTGCATAATAATGAAAATAATCATAACCGGTAACAAAGATATCGTAGCTCCTGCTGCCATTCCGGAGAAATCGACCGCATATGTCTGCACAAAGCTCTGCATACCAACTGCTAACGTTCGCAATTCAGGCTTATTAATGGTTAATACAAGTGGTACCAAGAAAGAACTCCATGTCCAAATAAATTGCATAATCGCAGTAGTTGCAACAATTGGCATACTTAACGGTAACATGACTTTACTGAACACTGTTAGAAACCCTGCACCATCGATTTCTGCTGCTTCTTCAATTGACTTTGGCAAATTCGCAAAGAATGAAGCAAACATCAAAATAAACAACACATGTGCACCAGAAGCCTCTGCTACAATGATCCCGAGAATCGAATCAGCTAGTCCCATATTACTTACCAGCTTAAATAACGGGATGATTGTGTAGCCTTTCGGAATAAACATAATCGCCACTACACAAATCATAATTATTTTCCTACCAGGGAAGTCAATCCGTCCTAATGCATAACCTGTTAAGGAGGAAAGTAAAATGACAATGACAACAGTAGATACGGTAAAAATGACGGTGTTGAGGAAATAACCTGAGAAGTTTGCTGTATACCAGGCATCTGTGTAATTTTGCCATTGAAATTCTTCAGGGAGAAGCGCCGTACCGCTTGTTAGGAACTCCTGATTTGTTTTAAGTGAAGAAAACACCATCCATACAAAGGGATATATCCAAATGATCCCGAAAAGGATTAATAACACATGTATCACAAGGCGTGCCGATTTAGTTGAAATCATAGATTCACACCACCTTTTCTTCTTTTACTTCCTTTAAGTTTTACGATCTGTTTCCCAAATGAAGCAGCACCAAATATCATACTAATAACAAACGTAAATAAGCCTAATAAAACACCTGCCGCTGAAGCATACCCCATTCGTACTTGACCACCTCCAAGTTGGCTCGAAAAAGCAAAATTGTAGATAAATAGATCCATAGTTTCTGTCGCAAAGTTAGGGCCACCATTTGTCAGAGTTTTAACTAAATCAAATGCATTAATACCGCTCACTAAAGACAATAGAATAATAACGGCGGCGATCGGTTTTAATAATGGTAGTGTGACGTGCCTTAAGATCGACCAGAACCCAGCCCCATCAAGTTGTGCAGATTCATATAATTCATTTGGAATAGATTGCAGTCCTGCCAGCCAATATACCATATTAATTCCAAGACCCTTCCATGAACCAATGACAATCAGGAGAATAACCGCTAACATAGGGTCTGTTAACCACGGGATCGGCTTATCAATCAAATTAACATTTAAAAGCAGTTGATTAACAAAACCATTAATTCCGAAGATATTTCCCATAATAATCCCGACAATAGCCGTGGTCGTTACAACTGGAAGAAAATAAATTACCCGATAAAAGCCTTTTCCATTTAACTTTTGATCATTTAATATAATCGCTAAAATTAATGCGCCACCAACCCCTAATATCGTTGTACCTAAAATATAATAGATCGACACGATAGCAGAATTCCAAAACCTTGGTGATGTTAATAGCTGCTGATAATTTGCCAAACCAACAAAATCATTTAAGGGGCCAATCCCTGTCCACTCGTAAAAGGAATACACATAACTCATCACGATCGGATAAGCAGAGAAAATAAAAAACACGATGATTTGTGGAGCAAGAAAAATATATGCCCAAAGAGTCTTTTTTCTCTTTAAGGTTTTCAGTTTTGTATTTTGCTCTGACTTCTCAGTTATATTAGACAAAACACTTTCACCCCTTCTAACCATTTTTTTGAATAAAGGATGAGGTTGGGACAAAACGAAATAGGGAGTATCAGGATCCGAACGGTCTGAATAAATACGAGGACTCCTCTTGGTGGCTAACTACGATCCCTTCCTGTGGCTAACGCCGACACTTGATCGTCCAGATCTTCGCAACTTACACTTAGCTGAAGTCGTACCCATAGAAAGCAAAGTATGTTGCCGAAGCGCTGATAGCGTACAGATATTAATGTTCGGATCTTTCCTCCTTCACCACTCTGTTGCCCCAACCTCACGTATATTATTTCGCTAACCCTTTAATGGGGATTATAATCCCACCCACTTTATCTCAGCTCATCATATTTATCCATTGTATAAGGTTCAAAAGGCTCCCAATTCGGGTAAATATAATCGTCTTGAGATACCTCTGGAAATTCATCCAGTGTTTCAAAGAAAGCATCTTTCATTTCCTGATCAATCTTTTCTATTTCTGCTTCAAGGTCATGAATGTTTCCTGTGATGTACCCAACAACAACATCACCAATACCACCAACTTCTAATTTATTGCGATAGGCCTTATTAAATTCAACAATTTCAGGATTAAATTCTGCTGGTTTTGGTACAGGTATTGCCAGCTCATTTTCTAACTCGAGAATATCTTGATACTGTTCAAATGGCGGTTCTCCACCGACATCTTCTTTAGCCGGAAGTCCTGCACCTGTATTTACATAAACCACTTCATGAAGATGTTCGATGGCATATTCCAAGAAAGTTTTCACTTCTTCCCAATGTTCCGTTTCATTATCCACTCGGATACTGGTTGCCTCTGATCCAGCATGGAAATAATATGGTTTGCCATCTTTCGTAGGAAGTGGTGCTACTCCCCAGTTTTCAAACCCTGTCTCGACAACTAACTGCCTTCCTACCCAATCCCCGCTCCAAAGAAACGCACTTTGACCAACAGAAAAAATAGCTTCCGCTTCTCCTAAACCAATTTCAACACTTTGGGGTGCCATGAGTCCTTCATCTAACAGTTCTTTTATAAATTGAGTACTTTCCACCTTACCTTCTGTCAATACTTGCGGAACACCTTCTTTATAATTTTCCTGCCACGGAACCTCTGGCGTTATGGCTGTTCCCATCATAGAAACTAGCTGCTCATTTGCCCAACCCGGATTATTCCATACGATTGGATAAACAGCACCACCAGATTCATCAATAATTCGTTGACCAAGCTCTTTAAATTCATCCCATGAAGCAGGAATATCGTCTTCTGTTAAACCTAACATGTCAAAAACATCCTTGTTATAATACATAATCATTGCTTTACTTCTTGCTGAAGCCAAAGGGAATCCATAAACAGAACCGTCTGCTGTTGTTCCGTTCTCATACCAGGTACCTTCCTGGAATTGATTTTTTACTTCCTCTGTAAATATTTCATCAAGGTTTTTTACTGCGTCCACTTCAATTAATTCTGCCAATTCTACCATATTCGTCCACATATCTGGTAAGTTCCCTTCCGATAACGCAGTACGTAATTGTGTTTCTGGTTCAGGCACTTCTTGTTTTTCAATTTTTATTCCTGGATGCTCCGCTTCAAATTGTTCAATTAAATGATCAAATCCACTTCTAAGCTCTGGATATCGATTCCAAAACGTGAGTGTAACACCATCTGTATCCTCCGTATTATTATCTGCATCCTCTTCTTCGCCGTTACAGGCAGTAAACAACAATAAAACCGTCATCAAGCTAAAAACTAACTTACTTATTTTTATCATGGAAGCTCCCCCTTATATTAAGTGATAATTGGATGAAACTGACCAACACTAATTGATAGAATTCACCTCCCATTACAGCTCATCAATTAATGGTAACGTTTACTAAGCTGATCAATAACAGAAATGAAAGAAGTGTACCGCTGCACTGTGATTCGCATGTGTTTACCTACTTATTCATAGAGAAAGGAAAGATGATCGGAGATGCAATCGAAATTGTTACGGCAGGTACCATAAAAGAAACACCTTAATTTGACTAGAATCTTGTTACTGCTTGGCCAACCTATTAATTTTGCTTTATTCTCCCCTTTTTAAAGTAACCGGTTACTATATCTTATTAAGAAAATGAAATAAAATGCTATAAAATAGTAACCGGTTACTTATAAGTTTTGCCCGTCTTCAGGAAATGAAAGGATGTACCCTTTAGTACCGCTGATAAATTGTTTTCACCCTTACTAACCCTTCAGGAGTCTTCGTATTGTGTCTACGGTGATTCTCCTTTTACAAATCCTCATTCTCCCTATTTTATTTTGCCCAGTCTCTTTATTCTTTAAGAAGGTTCACTATTAGTGCTACTACAGGATTCTCTCACTTCTAAATAAGGATCAAGCAGTAAATCTTTATTTTCTCCACTTTCATTACCAGCGTTTATGAGTAGATCGATTGCTTTCTTTCCTAATTCACGATAGGGATGACTGACAGATGTTATTTCAGGACTTGAGTTTTTTGCTAGATCCGTACTATCAAAGCCGACAAAAGCGAAATGCTTCAATTTTTTACGTCTGCATGCCTTTAGAGCCCCGATAATAATTAAATCATTGATTCCGATGATCGCTGTTGGCAACTCCGTTTTATTGAATGTTAGTAATTTATCAATTGCTTCTTCTCCTCTTTGAACATCAAAACCGCTGTACACTTGCCAGCTTTCCTTAAATGGCAGGTTGTACTTCGATAATAGTTTTCGATAAGTATTCACCTTAACATCTGTCGTTGTAATGCCTTCCATACCACCGATAAGACCAATTTTCTTATGACCTAGACTTATTAAGTGATCGATAATTAATTCCATTCCTTTTGCTTCATTCGTACGAACACTATGACAATGAATTCCTTCAACTCTTCCATTAATCATGATAACCGGTAATTTATCTAAGACATGTACTATTTCCTGTACTTCAACTGAATTTGGATTTTGTTTGTTAATTGTTCCACCCATTAGGAGGATACCTTCTACTTGCCGTTCCGACAGGATTCGCAGATATTTTGACTCCATCTCACTGCTATTCATCGAATTACATAACATCAACGTATATCCTTTAGTTAGTGCATACTTTTCCGCTTCAATAAATACTTGAGAAAAAAAAGGATTCGTTATATCTGGCAAAACGAATCCAATCATTTTTGTTTCCTTCTTTGTTAAGCTTCTCGCTACAGCATTAGGCAGATAATCATACTTCTTCACGAGATCAAGCACTTTTTTTCTAGTCTTGGCACTCACTGGATAATTACCAGCTATCACTCTGGAGACAGTAGCCGAAGAAACTCCTGCTTCTTTTGCTATATCGTATATCGTAATTGATTTTTGTTTCATATTATCTACTCTTTCTTTGTTTAAGTATTCTATAAAAATTATATGAATCAAACAACCAAAAATGCATCAATAGTTGATTCGATTAACAAAATACTCATGTTAACCTGAGGCATTCTACCAAATTATGTTTACTTCCGCTAGAAGCAATCCAACGTGATATTCTGTATGCTTGCTCCACGAGAATTTAGGGAATAACAAATGAATAATATGATACGTCTTTTACTTGACATATGTCTTGATTTATGAGAGAATAGCTAAGTTAACAAGAAAACGAAGTAACAAGTAAGTGTATCTGGCATTCTACGGAAAGTTTTTGAAGATACTTATTCACACTGGCGCGACTAAGGGGTCGCAAGGACGTAAGAGCAGGTAGGGCTTACGTTGCTTAAGTTAGAAAATCCCAGTGGAACATGTACCGCGGTAAAGTGAAATTCTAAATAGTGAAATTTCCCACCCGAATTAATCGGGATAAAAAAATAATAAATCTTATGTGTTACTTTGTAATTCAAAGGGGTACTCTTATAGTAAGAGTACCCCTTTTCCAATACATAAAAGGAAGAAAGAAGGTTTTGACATGAGTAAACAATTAGGTACGATTCAACATTTAGAAGTGTTACGCAAAATTGATACCGGTTATGTGTTAGAAGACGACATACTTTTACACCACAACGATACGGATTCAGAACTTGAAGCAGGGCAATCTGTCGATGTTTTTCTTTATCTAGATAAAAAAGGAAATACCGTTGCAACAACACAATTACCAACTATTCAATTCGATGCGTACGGCTGGGCTGAAGTAGTGGAAGTGTTACCACACTTAGGAGTATTTGTTGACATTGGTACATCAAAGGAAATCCTAGTGTCAAAAGACGATTTACCATTGTTCGAAGAGGTATGGCCAAATGTAGGCGATAAGCTTTATGTTACGTTAAGTAAAGATAAGAAAGGACGCCTTCTCGCACTCCCTGCAACTGAAGGTGTTGTGGAAAGAGAATTTGAACCAGCACCAGATGATCTATTGAACAAATCCATCAGTGGTCGCATCTATCGCACAGACAGAGAAGGCTCTGCATGTATGACGAAAGAAGGCTATCGTGGATTTATCCATCACACAGAACGAAAGGAAGAACCACGGTTAGGTGAACTAGTGGAAGGTCGCGTGATTGAAGTGAAGCATAATGGAACATTAAATGTGTCGCTAAGACCATTAAAACAGCACAGTATCGGTGAGGATGCGGACGCAATAATAGAACTATTAGAAGAAAGTGGTGGGGTTATTCCGTTTTCCGACAAAAGTAATCCAGAAGATATCCGCAACACTTTTCACATAAGTAAAGCAGCATTCAAGCGCGCTCTTGGTAAGTTAATGAAAGAAAGAAAAATTGAACAGCGAGATGGAAAAACGTACTTAACCACTAAGGAATAGCACTTGCTTCACATTTTTACCATTTACAACTTCAAGGTCATTCAACATGAATAAAAGCCCAAAGCACTTATGCTCAGGCATACAAGAAGGATTATCCCATTAAGGTTCAATTCAGCTTGGTACTTACCTACTTTTTTAGTACCAAATGTACGATATTGGGCTTCTTTTTGGTACTTAAAGCCGGTTTAAGTACCATATTCGTTTGTTTGCCTTCCTGTTTTGGTACTTAAACGACTTTTTACTACTATTTTGATTCCGCTCTTCTATATTTTGATACTTATTTTCATTTCCGGCAAGTATGACTTATATAACCGGGCATCACATTCTTAAGCTGGTACTCCCTTCTATTAGACCTAGAAATGCTGATCATAGATACTAGTCGAAACTAATATCTATGATCAGCAACTTTTAAAGTTAGATGATTTCCTCTGTTAACACTTTTCGCTGACCACTTTCTACTTCGGTAACAGTTTGAATTTCCGGTTTTTCTCCCTCTATCTTTAGAATGTAGTCTAGTAATCTCTCACGCAAATATTCTTTTACCTTTCTATGGGATTTCAGTTCAATTAAGTTTGTTAATTCATAGGGATCTGCTTCAAGGTCGTATAAAAATTCTTCCTGATAAACCGATGCTGTCTCATACTCAGCAGGATTAAGGGAATAATTAGAAACACTATATTTCCATCTTTTGGTACGAATAGCTCTTCCAACTTGTGATTCACTTATTTGAATAAATACTTCATTCTTCCACTTAGTATCTTTATTAGTTACTAGAGGCAGAAAGGATTGTCCAGATAATTCTTTCGGCACCGTAATTCCTGCTGCATCTAATAATGTAGGCGTAAAATCAATCAGGCTCACCAGTTCTTGCTTTCTGCCTCCTTGGATAAAACCAGGTCCTGTAACAGCTGTAGGGATTCGAATCGAACTTTCATGACAAGAGCGTTTGTATTCCTTGTTTCGTGTTTTAAAGTGGCAGCCATGATCAGATGTAAATAGAACAATGGTATTTTCTTCAATTTGCAGACTTTTTAGTACGTCCATTAATCTGCCTAATGCTTCATCAAGACGCTTTACCATACCATAATAGCCACCTAACTGCTGAAAAGACGTTCCGCTTAATGCTTGAAGGTCTGGTGGTGTCCACTTCGCCGTATATTTTTCCCTATATCCTGTTGGTGCCGGATAATCATCTGTACGATTCTGATGGTGTGGTTCTAAAAAGGATAAAAATAAGAAAAATGGCTGGTCTTTTTTCTTTTCAACAAATCGAATCGCTGCATCTGTCAGTGCATCGACACGGTAACCAGGTAAATCTACTGGTTCTTGTTGGTTATTATATACTCTTGTCCGATATGGTTCAGACGTATGTTCTAAGCCATTAGCGGCAAGCCAGTAATCATATCCCCCTTGTCTTTCTTCACTTACCGGTTCTTCGGCAGCTAAATGCCACTTCCCAATGTATCCGGTATAGTAGCCATTTTCTTTAAAGTAATCTGCTAAAGTCTTTTCCTCCATAGGTAGCGGAATACCATTTCTAAAACACCCTGTCTCGGTTGCATATTTCCCTGTTTGAAAGCAAGCACGGGCTGGTGCACATACAGGTTGGCAGGTAAAGGAATGATACAAGTGTGTACCTTCTTGAGCGATTCTATCAAAATTAGGAGTTAAATCTAATGGATTGCCATGAACACCCGTCGTATCCCAGCGCTGTTGATCCGTAAAAAAAACAACAACGTTCGGTTTACTAGATTGTTGCGTTTTCAACTAATTCGCCTCCTTAATCTATTTCTCTCACATCGACCAATTCATGCTTATCATAATCAAAGTACTTTCCTTCTAATAGGCCAGCTAATGTATGGATGATCCGTACTGTTATTTTATTTTCGCCTTTCCTTAACAGTCCCTCACTAGCTTCCCAAATATAAGGAGACCATGCCTTCACACCTAATGAAACATCATTGACCATTACTTCGACTACATCATGAATTTCATCGATCTCCTCGATAGTTATTCGATAACTAGTGTTTTCTGGAGGATCAAGCTCTATGTTTCTAGTAAATGCAAGCGTACCCGCATAAAAAGGTAACCTTTCAAACGGACCGACCAACGAATGAGTAGTGGTTGGCATTTCTACTAAAATCGGCGTCTTCTCCTCATTAAATTGAACGCCAAAATCTCCTTTGAAATATACAGGATCTACCACACCATCCCAATCTTTATGAATCTTACCTTTAATAGCAATCAGATTTTCTCCTTCAACTAAATAACGTCTTATATCAGAAACGATATTGTTATGATCATATACAAACATTTTCTGCAAAGAATCTGGATCAACCTTATGGTTATTAATAAAGATGGACAAACCTTCAGAGATAGCATTTTTGTCCATCACAAGCGTACAGTCAGCTGGCATTTTTTCTACGATAAAATTTGTCTTGTAATTTACGTTAATCGGATAATTCAATTGAAGCTTCATTGGTGTTCCAAATAATTGCTTAAATGAAACAGGCAACATATTATTTTGAGCCAAATCTTCACATTGATCAATAAAAGTTTTGGCAGTCACTGGACAGCCTTGTATATCAGAGCCTAAGATCTCAAGTAGAAAAGAATCAAACCTTACCATATTTTCATCCTGTGTCTCCAATTGCCATTGTTGCTTACTTGCTATTTCAATGCTTTTTCCTTCACTTTTACTTATTACTTGATCAGAAGTTTCTTCCACCTGCACCATATAGGATTGATAGGGCTCAAACTGTAAATCAATCTGCCGAAAACCATCTCTAAACACCGAAGAAATGTGTGTTCTTTCTCCTTTCTCCAAATCTATTAGAAAGTAGGCATGGTTCTCTCTTGCCTTATAAAGCCCAAGGGAAACTTCGTGTCTGTCCCCTTCCTGATTAGTAATAAAAAGAAGTTCAGAATTATCCAGTTTTCGGTGCTGAACCAAAAAGCTTTGTGATGGATCCTTCACATTGATAAACACTTCTTCATCCAGAATATGATCCAATAAGTTGAATAACATTTTTATGTTATCTGTTGCATGAGAAGAGAATGGAATGAAGAAAGCATTTGATTCTGAGCAATTCTCTCCATTAAATAGTTGTTTCATTTCCTGATAATGACTAGTATCCTCTTCAATATCTTCTGATGGTAATAGTCCATTGGCAACCACCGATCCACCTTGATCAAGGAATAATTTTATTTTGTCCCATGCCCTTTTTTCTAAATTTGTCATTGGCGGGAGAATCAATACCTTATATGTTGCCTTTCCAATGTTTATTTTACCGTCCTCTATTTTTGCCTCCATTAAAATCTCTGGATCCAAGTGATCATAATCTTTATGCGCTTTTGTCAACTCCAGACAAATATCTGCCCAGTCCTTTTTCAATCTTTCGAGCAACGCTTTTTCCTCTTCACATTCTCCTACATATGAAAAAGAGGAAAAGGGATTAGCCATTTTCGTCCAAAAGCTTGTCGTAGGATCTAACACCGCAATTGGACGAACCACTTCTCCTTGTGCCATCAAATAACTAATACGAGAAACATAATCCCCAAGCTTTTTGAAATACTTCCAATAAGGATTTTGAATAAATTGCGAAGGTGGTGCATCATGTTTCACTAAACTATTTAACGTATAAAAAAATGCATGAAAGTTAAAGAAATTAATACCTAAAACTGCAAGTCGATCAACCATCCACTTGGCGTCCTGCAAAGTCATCGACCAACCTACACTATGGAAGCATTCTATGAGAGTTCTATCGCGATTTAGCTGATTACTTAAGGCACTTATCATCTTCGGATTGGCTCTCATACTAAAGAAGTATTTTTTCAATATCCAATCTAAAGGTCGACCAAGCTTCTCATGTGCACTATCTCCACCAGGAACATGACTATAAACCTGACCCGACATTCTTGCTGATGGCACTTCAGCAACATAGTCAATCCCTGCTTTCTCGCACCAGTCATGAATTTGCTTATGGTAAACATCTCTCAGCAATACATGAATCGATTGAAAGTAATGGTAACGGACTTTTGCAGCATGCTCTCCATTAGTGATTAATAAGTATAAATATTCTCTAATGTCGTATCCATAAGTATCTTTTATATAGGGCACAAGCTGTGGTGACCATGGGAATCTCCCTAGTAAATGCGTTTCATCGGTAAACATTCCTTTCACAGTCTGTCCGAAATGTTTACCTACTTTCGATAAGTAGCGCTCATGTGTTACTTGAATAAACGTTTGAATGGCCTCTTTATGCAAAGGGTCCACAAAAGTGCCATAATATTTAAAATCCTCTAATTCCTCTTCAATAAAGCAATGAATCTCCCAATCACCTTGAGGTAGATCCCACTCTAATACTTTTTTTGGACCATACGTAAAGAAACGGCGCTGATTATAGGCTGTTAATCCCGTTTTTTGATAAATATGCTCTACCTGTAAGTTGCCTATTTTTAGCTTAAGATCAATTGCTTTCTCCCATAAAAGTTGTTCCGAATTATGCTTTACAGGAACTGCTTTAGCATAAAGAATTTTCCCCCATGGTAATGGGATGCTAACTCTTTTCTCCCCGTTTACTTTTTCTACATGATGAACAAGCATGGTTTGCTTCGCATCCTTATGCTCTAATGTCACTTCTCCACCAGCCATACCACTTGGATAAGGATATTCATCATATAACCAAACATCCATACCGTAACTTGCAGCTGTCTCGATCGCAAATTCTACTTTTTCAAACCAGCGATCAGACAGATAAGGTATCTCCATTCCTTGTCTTGCACAAATATACACACCTGTTACATGCTTATCTGCCATTTCTTTCAGCTGATTGGAGATTTCCTCATTTGTTAATTCACCATTCCAAAACCAAAATGGATGGATTCCGTACGCTGGTTTAGGATGTTGAAAATCTTCTATTTTCATTTTTCTCACCTCTTTTTAAAACGTTTTCATAAAGAACTTTATCGGATATTTACATTCCCTACAATAATACTTTTTTGGTTTTATATAAGACTTTTTTGATCCATTTCTCTTTTTTTGATTACTACTCTTTTCGATGAAGCGAACGATATTCACTTGGTGTGACGCCTTCGCTTTTTTTAAAGAGGCGATTAAAATAGCTGTGGCGGTAACCAATGCCTTGGGCAACCTGATTAATTTTTAAATCTGTTTCGATCAGCAATTCCTTTGCCTTATTCAATCTAATATGCGTTAAATAATCAATAAAATTCCAGCCAGTAATCTCTTTAAATACTTTGCTTAAAATAGAGGGATTTAATTTTACTTGCTCTGCACACTCATCTAGCGAAATATCATTCATATAATTTTCTTCTAACAGTTTTATTACTTTTTCGATGATAATTTGTAGCCTTTGATTTTTCTTTTGTGACAACTCGTCAATCATAGGATCAATAACTTTTAGTTCAAACCAGCGATTAATTTCTTCCATATCTTTAATTGCATTTAATTGTTGGTACAAATTAGCTCCTTTATCAACAAAGTCATTCATTAAACCGGATTGCATCGCAACCTGAAGGATACTACCTAATAATTGAAATGCAACTTGTTTAAAGAGTGCTTCGTTCGTATAGTTAGAAATTACCGCTTGGAAAAAATCACGCAATAAACGTTTCGTCTCTTCTTTATCCCTTAACCGAATTGCTTGCGATATTTGCTTTTCGATATCAAATGGATATACGAGTGTTTCTTTTCTCTTTGTTAATTGATCAATGTTGTCCATCTCAATAATTTGATTATTTTCATGGAGATTACGGAAACTTAAAGCATTTTTTGTTTCTTCAAAATGATTAGGTATCAATTTGATACTAGCTATTTTCCTGCTGATACCAATGGAGACATCCATCTTACAAATTTGATTAATATAGTTGATCATCTCTTCACTTATTTCAACTAGTTCTTGTTTTAATTCAGGATAAGAGCTTCGATCATCATAAGTAATAAAAACACCTAAAGAAAGATCATGAAAATTAATTACATCTGCTTGCATGTTGGCATTGCGCATTAGTTCCTCAGTTATATTACTAGCGACAAAGGTTATGAGTCCTTCATCCTCTCCAAACTTATCTTTGACTTTAGCAAAGCCGAACAATTGAATATACATTAATAGATAATGATGTTTTTTCACCGTCCAGCCAAAGTGCTCCATTCGCTCTATTAGGATTTTTTCAGGGTATGAATAGAAAAAACCTTGGATTAATTGTAATAAGAAACCTTGCCGTAAGTATGGTAGCTGGCCTTTTAATCTCTTTTGAAGCTGTTCACTTTCGGTAGAGAGATTCTCCCATTCTTGCTCAATTATTTCAAATTCACTTATAGCTCCTCGCCCCCGATTTCGGTTCATTTTTTCCAACAGTTTTTTAACAGGCGCATATAACTTATTCGAAACAAATATCGTTAACATAATTGCAATAATCAGCATGCTGAAACTGATAATGAGAAATAATTTAGAAATAAATACTACTGGCTCAATAATCGTGGATAAAGGGGCAACCGATATGTATTTCCAATCTTCCTGTAACCGCGAAATCGTATCATAAGTGACTGTATAGCGCTCCTCTCTCCAGTTGAAGACGGAAGGTTCCTTCAACATATCGTTCTCTTCTATTTCAGTTAATACTTCCTTTTCAAAGATGGTTAAATTGTCGCGCCCATCTTCCGTAAAAATCCAATCAGACTCATTTCTCTGAATAAAAACAGATCCTGCATCATAGGGTGATTTAATTAATTCGAGTAATGCTTTTTTGTTTAGAAAAACAATAATAGACGCGGATTCAGGTGAATGAAAGGTGGTAAGTTTATGTACTAATTTAATCGGAGCATATCGATCTTCATACCCAGATTCAATTGGCTTTACATCCGATGTCCAGAAAATATTACGATCATAACTTTGTAACAGATCCTGATAATTTTGATGCTCCTCATTCGTTGTTAAATGAAAATAGCCATCTTTTGAAAAAACTAAAGGCTCAGGTTCATTGACAAATAATTCTACTCTTCCAATTAATGGATTGGATCCTTCCATAATTAATAATGTGTTATAAATTCGATGTACGTTTTCATATTCAGATACAACATCCACACTGTTATACGTGTTCATGAAGTTAGAATCAGATGCCCAATGTCCAAGTAATAGTTCAATATTTGTTAAATGCTCATCAATCGTTTCAATCGTTTTATTTAAATAATTTTCATGGACTTCATGTAGCTCCTGTTCCATTTGTGTCTTACTTACGATAAATAATATAAACGTAAAGATGATGCCTGGAAGACTTGTAACAAACAAAAAAACAATTAAGTTTTTGCGATAATTTTTGTTTAATAATAAATGTGTGATATACGTACGATATCTTCGGACTTCTTGACGCAATAACCTTCCCTCCCCCTATTTTCACCTTTAAATAAAACGTTTTCATTATTTTAGCATACATTTTCTGATTTAAAAAAACTCTCTGCCAGTATATTAGCAGAGAGCTAGTAGAGCATTATCTTGCTTGATAAGCCTCATTTATTTCTTCCGTCATTGCTTGCATATCGGGATCTTGCTCAAGTTCCTCCACAAGCGTATCCCAAGCTTCAAGTGACTCAGATCCTAGTATTATCTTAGTTTTCAGGTCTTGTAACTTTTTCTCTAACTCTGGCAAATACGTTTGAGCAGTTTCAGAATATAACCCTAAGCTTACATCCGGAACACTCGTCGCTTCTCTAGCATCTTGGATTTCTTGATATAGCTGTTTTGCATCTTCAGGGAATGTATCCTTTATAGAGCTTGCATAAGGATCTGATACGTACACGATTTGATTAAAGTCACCAATGGCATCCTCTTGCGCTTTTTCAGTATTAATTACTACTTCTCCATCCTCTACATTGTGATGAACTCCTTCAATACCAATTCGATGTAATTGGAATACATCATCTTCCATCCAGTCATTAATCATTTGTAAAATTTGTTTCATTTTTTCTTCTGGTACACTTTTCGAAATAACATTAACACTAGCAAAACCTGGTCCTGCCGGATTGTAATTGTTCACTTTTTCTAGTGGATACAAATTAGTAAACTCAAAATCAGGTTCGATGCTTTTTAATGTATCGTATACTTCCTGAAAAGCTCCTGCTTTCTCACTTATCATACCTGCATCTCCACTTTTAAACATATCTTGTGTCTGACTATTTTGAAGCGATGCAAAATCTTCTGGAATTAGTCCGTCCTCATAGGCATTACGCAAAAATTCAATAGCATCACGTGTTTCTGGTAGTAAAGAAGTGTGAATTAATTCACCATCTACATCTTTCCATTGCCCAGTAGCGCCAGTGAAGATACCTTCAAAAACGCCCATATTCCCCATATCTGTTGGGTTAACATAACCTGCATAACCAATTGTATCATCTTGGCCGCTTTGGTTAGGATCATCATGAGTAAACGCTCTCATTACTTCATATAATTCATCTGATGTTTCAGGAATATCCAATCCAACATTATCTAACCAATCTTTTCTAAGAGAAAAGAATGTTTCTCCTTCAGATGGTCTTGGGCGTGGAATTCCATAATTTGCCCCATCCATACTTGTCAGCTCCCAAGCAATATCAGCAATACCTTCTTTTATATTTGGATAATCATCAATATAGGGAGCTATATCCCAGAAAGCACCTTGTTGTGCAGCTTGACGAAACACTGGACTAAACGGATCAGGTACGAGCATAAGATCTGGCAAGTCTCCAGAAGCTAACATGACATTAAACTTTTCTTCATAGTTATTTGCTGAAACCCATTCAATGCTTAATTCCGTATTCGTTCCTTCTTCGATTGCCTGCTCTACTTCGCCATCCTGTTCAGGTGGAGTTGGACTAAAGAAGTGACTCATAATTCGAACTTCAGTAGGCTCGGTATTCGTGGCCTCTTCTCCACTGGTTTCTTCCCTACTATTCTCCTCACTATTACTACTGCTTTCATCACTATTACTACTACACGCTACTAAAAAGGATAAACATATAACTACTAGCATGAGCAAACTTTTTTTCCACATAATTAACCCTCCTATATATTGAAAATTTGTTCATTATTGTTACCGATGCCTAATCATTCTTTAATGGATCCAATCATCACCCCTTTTGCAAAGTGTTTTTGAAGAAATGGATATATCATTAGGATCGGTACAATCGCAATAACTACTGCAGCCATCTTTAACGTTTCATTTGGTGGCGGTTGCAAAAGCGGGTCGACATCCCCAAGACTGCTACTGGAAGCATCTATCAGCATATTTTGCAGTAATACTTGAATTGGCCACTTACTAGATTCATTTAAATATAACAAAGCATTAAAATATTGATTCCAATATTGCACCGCAAAAAATAATCCAAATGCTGCGATAGATGGCAATGATAACGGCAAAATAATTTTGATCCATGCAGTCAAATCATTACATCCATCGATCGTTGCAGCTTCTACTAAAGTATCTGGAATACTGTCATAAAACCCCTTCATCAAAATGACAAACCATCCATTGGATAAGGAAACTAAAATGACAGACCATAAGCTATTAATTAAACCTAACTCTTTGACAAGCAGATAGTTAGGGATAATACCAGGATTAAATAAAATTGTAAATAATACTAATAGCAATATAAATCGTCTTCCTTTAAATTTCTTCCTTGATAGAGCATAAGCAAATGAGGAGGTAATCACTAAACTACAAGCTGTTCCTACAACCGTTAAAAAGGTACTCACACCTAATGATTGGACAAATGCCCCGGAGGAGAGCAAATACTCATATGATGCGATGGACCAATTCTCCGGAAATAGTACAATATTCTTTTGTAAGTATTCAATCGGATCTGTAAAGGATACCACAAATACATAATATATTGGAAAGATCGTCACAATAGAGATAATTCCGAGAAATATCAAGTTAGAAACATCGAATACTTTATCGCCTAAACTTTTTTTTATCATCTTCTATACTCCTTTCCTAATAAATCCCTTCTTCACCAAATCTTTTAGCCATCCTGTTGGCTACTACGACTAAAACTAATCCAACCAATGACTTAAACAACCCAACAGCAGTACTATAGCTAAATTGACCTTGTTGAATACCCACACGGTAAACATAGGTATCGAATACTTCTGCAACCTCAGAAACGGCACCATTATACATAAGGAACACTTGCTCAAACCCTACTTCCATCACATCTCCCAAACGAAGAATAAGTAAAATAATGATGACATTCCGAATCGCAGGTAATGTTACATGCCAAATTTGTCGAAATCTATTTGCGCCGTCAATTTTGGCAGCTTCATACAGCTCCGTATTAACACCGGCAATAGCTGCCAGAAAGATAATCGTTCCCCAGCCAGCTTCCTTCCATATGGATTGTCCTGTAAGTAAAAACCAGAAAATATTTGAATTGGTTAAGAAATCAAACTTTTCAAAACCAAAAAAAACAATTAATTGATTGATTACTCCTTCAGATTTAGACAATAGCATAAACGTTAAACTAGCAATAATAACCCATGATAAAAAATGTGGTAAATAAATGATCGATTGCACAGTCCGTTTATAGATCTGGTTTCTAACCTCATTTAGTAAAAGGGAAAGAATAATCGGTAAAGGAAAAAAGAAAAGTAAGTTTAAAAAACTTATTGCCAACGTATTTCTCAATAACATCAAAAAGTCTTGATTGGAAAATAACCGTTGAAAGTGTTGCCAACCTACCCACGGACTTTCTACATACCCTAAAAAAGGAGAAAAATCTTTAAACGCAATGGTAATCCCCCACATCGGTACGTATTTAAATAGGAGAAAATAAATTAAACCTGGTAAAGCTAGCAAGTAAAGGTATTTATCCTTTGCAATTTGCAATATAAATTTCTTCCATTTACTTTTCGGTTGAGCTTCCTCTCTTAATTCCTGTTTGTCTAATTCATTTGCCTTCTCCATGTTGATGTCCCTCCTTCTGTAACCACTATTGGATGCGCTTACAATATTAATGTTTTTTACCTTCTTTACGATCTGTGAAAAAAGATATGCTTATAATGTATACAGCTGAAATATTTCCTGCAATAATACTCTTTTTATTTCTCGAATAATCGGATTAACACTTTTTTTATAATTTTGTCTTTTTTTAATAAAGGCTGCTGTAACAAGGTTATGGAAGTACCGATCATCCAAAAAAATAATGCCTTTCCTCACTAGGAAAGACATGTTAATCAACTATTTTTAATTTGGATGTGAACCGGTAAAAACCGAGGAAAGACACAAATGCAATGGTAGCGCCGATAAAAAACGGAATAAGAAACGAAAAGTACGTACTGCTTAGGTAAATAAGTAACCCGCTTACTACTACAATTTCAATCGTAAGAATAGGATTTATGATCGTAAACAGCATGGCGTTTTTTAAAATAGGAAGCGTTCGCGATTGAAAATGAACCGTGATCGAAAAAAAGTGAATGGTAAACACAAATAATATAGCAAGCAAAAGATAAAATAAATAAGTAAATATCTCCAGTGAGTTGAACGTTAAAATATAATAGTAAAACAACATCGAGCTCCAAAGCAAAATAAAAAATAATCCACCTTTTAAGCTGTCTTTATAATTTTGCTTATAATATTTCCAAAATTCTTTTAGGATGTTTACTTCTTCTCCTAACACCCACCGCCGTACTACAGCGAATAAAGCTGTGGTGGCTGGAAAAGTTACAATGGGTACTAACATAACGAATAGCACCAAAAATAGGATTAACTCTCCAATATAATTAGCCAGTAACATATTAAATAATACAATTGCTACAGGTAAGTTAAAGAGAAACCATAGTAGATTCACACTTGCAATCCGGGTTAGCCAAAGCGAAATTTTGTAAAAAATACCCCAAATTCCCCTTATTTCCATATGTGTCACCTTCTTTAAACATCAGTTTACTTGAATAAATAGCTAGATTTTTTGAAAAGAAGCTTTGTAAGGATAGCAGGTATATTAGTAATCACGAAAGCGATATCACAACAACTCCACATTATCACACCCAAGACAAAAAAGGAAGTTGCACTATTCTATTTTTCGTTTTAGTTCACCCTACTCGTTAAGTAAAAAATACATGACAAATAATAATTTTTCATGCAAAAAGACGATCAATTTACCGATCGTCTTCTAAAAGTTAGATCTCAAGATTATTCCATATTGCTAGATTTGGTATTGTATCATCGCTTGGTTAACCTAAGAAGATCCCTCCATATATCAAATATCCAACTATAACCAAGGCAGGATGAATTTTAAAACGCTCTAACAAAATAAAGCCTAAAGCCGTTAATAATAATGTTTGAAACCAGCCCGCATCAAACCAGGAGGTCTCTATAAACTCATATGCCAACACTACTAATAATATTGCAATTGTTGGTCTGATAAACGCTGTCATTCTTTTTACTTTTGGAGATTCTTTATGCTTTAATAATAATTTCAATAAAAGTAGCATGGCGATCAGTGAAGGAGCCACTGTAGCAAACAACGCTATTACAGCTCCAAGAATTCCTCCTACCTCAAACCCTATGTATCCAGCCATCTTCGTAGCTATGGGGCCTGGGAGTGCATTTCCAACCGCCAAGATTTCTCCAAATTCCGAGACTGTCAACCAACCGTAACGATCAACAACTTCTGTTTGAATAAGTGGAATAGAAGATGGACCTCCTCCATATCCAACAATACCTGGTATAAAAAATGCAAGAAACAATTCCCAATAAACCATTTTTTCGCCTCCCTCATGCTGTCTTTTTCTCGTCTTCCTTTTCTTTCACAGGGCTAAAAAGTGCTATTAACAAAAAAAAGCCGATAACAATTGCTGGATGTATTTGCAAAAACTGATATGCTACTAAACTAATAACTCCAAGCACACCTGTCATGATCCAACCAAGATTTTTCTTAGATTGCTTTAAGAACGAATACGTCAATGTAAAAAGCATCACAGCTACTAGTGGTGCAATAGCTTGCGTCATTCCAGCAACAATTCTAGAATCGCGATAGGCCGATAAAACACCAATCAGTAAAATAATTAAGACAACAGTTGGTACAACAGCTGCGAAAACACCATTAAGCATACCAACCCAACCACCAACACGATATCCAATATATCCAGCCATCTTCGTATTGATAGGACCTGGCAGCGTATTGCCCAAAGCTAAGACGTCAGCAAATTCATCATCATCCATCCACTTAAATCGCTCCACCACTTCTTGATGAACAAGAGGTATCGCTGAAGGTCCTCCTCCATAGCCCAATATAGATGAACGAAAAAAAGCAATAAAAATATCCCTTTGCAACTTCCAATCCACAGAGATCACCCCCAAATATCGATCAGATATATTTTAACATTAATTAAATTTACTTTGTTAAAAATATATATAATATTTTAAACATAAATAAAGTATTTCGTCTATATATTTTACTTTATGTTAAATAAAGAATATTTGTGATTCATTCAAAAACCAAAGAGCAACATTCGATTGCTACTCTTTATTACAAACTACTTTCTTAGATTTTTCTTTATTAACAGAATTATTCACTCGATCAATGGCAGTTTTTGTTGGATATTCATAGAAAAGATAGGTCTATTATCGTATTTTTGGGAGAACACGTAACAATTCCTTACACAAAACATGACGACGCATCACTTACTACATACAATGAATGTAGTTAGACAAATCATTTTGAAGAGAGGAGATAAGTGATGGGAAGTAACCAAGGGAATCACATGACAAGAAGAGATTTTCTTAATCAAGCTGGCAAAGTTGGTGGCGTAGTTGCAGTCTGGGGTGCAATGGAATCTTTAGGTTTATTGGGTCACTCTTTAGTGAACGCAAGCGAATTCGAGGCTCCTAAAAAAAGTGATTTGACAGCGGTTAATAAAAATGGCAAAAAGGTGATTATTTTAGGTGCAGGTATAGCTGGAATGACAGCAGCTTATGAATTACGGAAAGCAGGCTATGACTGCAAAATCCTCGAAGCGAGGGAACGTTCAGGTGGTCGAAATTGGACAGTACGACGAGGTACAAGTGAAACAGAAATTGGCGGAAGCAAGCAATCAGCTAAGTTTGATAAAAATCTTTATATGAATGCAGGACCTGCTCGTATTCCTCAACATCATGTAACACTAGATTATTGTAAGGAGTTAGGTGTTGAGTTAGAGGTATTCGCAAACACAAATGAATTTACATACTTTTATCAGGAAAATGTTGGACCTCTATCCAATCAAAAAATACGAAAAGGTACAGTAAAAGCTGACGCTCGTGGATATATATCAGAATTACTAGCAAAAGTTTCAGATCAAGCAGCACTAGATGCCCCACTTTCAGAAGAAGATATTGAAAGGTTAGAAGCTTTCCTAATAAGAGAAGGCGATTTATCTGGAGACCTAACATATACCGGATCTAGTCGTCGGGGATATAGTGAATTACCTGGAGGAGGTCATCAATCAGGTACATTAGATAATCCTTATAAATTTAGCGAACTTCTTCAATCAGGAATGATGAATGGAATTAGTGGGGATTATAGCTTTAATCAACAGCCTATGATGTTCCAACCAGTTGGTGGAATGGATCAAATTCCGAATGCTCTAGAAAAACAATTACCTGGCGTCATAACGTATGGAGCTGAAGTACAAGAAATTAGACAAAGCTCAGACGGCGTACGAATTGTTTACAAGAAAAAAGAAAACCAAAAAGAAAGGGAAATCACAGGGGATTATTGTATTTGTACAATCCCATTACCCGTATTAAAGAATATCCCAGCAGATTTTACAGAACCAATGAAAAATGCCATTAGAAGTATTAATTATGCTACTACAGGTAAAATTGGTCTTCAGTTTAAAAATAGATTCTGGGAACAAGAAGATCGTATTCTAGGCGGAATTACCACAACAAATATGGACATTTCACAAATTTGGTACCCTTCTAATGATTATTTAACCCAAAAAGGCGTGCTGATTGGCTATTACAATTTTGGCCAAGATGCAGTTGATTATGGGAACTTATCACTTTCACAAAGACAAGCCCGCGCTCTATCTCAAGGAGCAAAAATACATCCACAATACACCAAAGAATTCGAAAATTCCTTCTCTGTTGCATGGCACAAAATCAAGTATAGTGAGGGCGGTTGGGCCTCTTATTCAGAATCTGATCTCAGAAACTATTATCCTATTTTAAATGAACCTCAAGGTCGCATTCATCTTGCCGGTGAGCATCTTAGTTATTTAACAGGATGGATGGCAGGTGCTTTTGAATCCGCAAGGATTGTTGTTAGCAGAATTCATGAAGAGGTATTGAAAGAAAATACTACATCTGCGAAAGCAGGTTAAACGAATATGATATAGGAGGAGAGGAATAAATGAAAAAAGTGATTAAACCAATCATTGCCATTACAGTACTTAGTATCAGCTTATTTGTAGGATTTACTTTTACTTTAGCAAGCAGTGACAAGGATGCATTGAAATCGAATAAAGTTACCTTCTTTGGATCGCCATCCTCGTCTATTTCTAGTTCCGTTTCTATACCTCACAATTATAATCGACTATTTTATAGCGGAACCGTTCCCCCTCTTTTAAATCCAGACGGCAACACTACTTATGAAAGATATGGTGACACAGAAACACAAGCAATCGGAATCTTAGAGAACTTTGAAACAGATTTGGAGGCGAAAGGTCTGTCCCTCTCTGATATAACCTATTTGCGTGTTTATGTTGCGCCAGATCCAAACAAAGGCAATGAACCAGATTATACAGGTTGGTTTAATGCCTATGCTCAATTCTTTAACACGGAAAACAACCCCGTTAAAACAGCACGCTCCACAGTTGGTGTCGAAAGTTTAGTTAGTCCTGATTATCTTATTGAAATCGAAGCAGAGGTAGCCTATAAAAATACTGGTAAAAAATAAGAGCTAACCTGAAAGGAGTGATTGGAATTGTTACAAAATATCGGAATTCCCGGCTTGGTATTAATTCTGATTATAGCACTTGTAATCTTTGGTCCCTCAAAACTACCTGCTATTGGACGAGCCTTTGGACATACTTTGTTTGAATTTAAAAATGCCACGAAAGAATTGGTTTCAGATGCAGAAACTGACGAAAGTGGCGTGAAAGCTGAAAAGAAAACCGAGAAATTATCACAGGAGAAAAGAGGATAAACTAGTAGCTTCACAATGAGTAAGTAGGCGAGGAAGCTCGTCTACTTCTTATTTAATAGGAGGCGTAAATCATGGAAAACAACAAGCTAAATCTCGTTGGACACTTAGAGGAATTACATAAACGAATAATGATTGTTTTGTTAGCATTCATGGTCTTTTTTATTGTTGCATTTATTTTTGTTCAGGATATTTACAATTGGTTAATTAGAGATTTTAACGGGACATTGACTCTTTTGGGACCAAGTGATGTTTTATGGGTATATATGATGATCGCAGGAGTGTTTGCTATAGCAGCAACGATTCCCGTCATCGCATTTCAGACCTGGAAATTTATCGCTCCTGCGCTGACAAAAGAAGAAAGTAAGATCACTTTACGTTTTATCCCTGGTTTATTTATTTTATTTATTGTTGGAATTTGCTTTGGTTATTTTGTCTTATTTCCAATTGTCCTAGAATTTTTAACTACTATTTCCGCAGGACAATTTGAAACAATGTTCACTGCTGATAAATATTTTTTGTTCATGCTCCACTTGAGCTTACCATTTGGCTTTCTGTTTGAAATGCCATTATTAGTAATGTTTTTAACGCGGTTAGGAATTCTTAATCCGGTAAGGCTGGCTAAAGCGAGAAAAATTTCCTATTTCTTTCTAATCGTTCTATCAGTCCTGATTACACCTCCCGATTTTATCTCAGATATCCTGGTCATCATTCCTTTACTGCTCTTATATGAATTAAGTGTCACTATTTCTAAGGTTGTTTATAAGAAAAGACTAGCAAAGGAAGTTGAATGGACAGTGTAGGCCATTAAGAAAAAACAAAGCATTTATCATGTTTCAAAAAAGACGGGTGAGTGACTACTCCCGTCTTTTTTTAATAGACAAGAGGTACATCTTTAGAAACTTTTCGATGTATAGCATGACTGCCTAATAGAAGTTATCTTAGTTAAGTAGAGATGTCGAAAACGGGATAACGATCATTCCATTAATCAATGGTAGGATTAATGATGAAGAATATCCATGCCCTTCTCCAACCTCAAAACAAGCTCCTGAAAATATCGAAACGGACCACTCTTCCATAAGTTGCGATGGTAGACAAAATGAATTTGTCTTTCTAAGTCTTGATGCTGGAATTCGATATATGCTAAATGATCTTCCTTTTCTATCAATCTCCTCGAAATAAGTGCTACTGCCTTCCCATATGATAACATCTTAATAATAGTCGTAACTGAATCTAGTTGAATCATTTCCATTTTTAGCTTTTTTTCCTGTAACCATGATTTAGAGAAATGACCTGTTGAACTGGAAAGTCTATGTACTAGTAATGTCTGGTTATATAAATCATTTTCGGCTAAAGCGGACTTACCGTTAAATGGATGAGTCTTGCTAAAAGCTAGCACAATCTTATCAGTAGTGATTGGTTCATAGATAAGATTCGGTTCGTGATTTCCTGTTTCCATTATCAATCCGCAATCAAGTTCTTGTAACAATAGCATTCTTTCTATGTCTGGGGCAGTTTGTACATCTAACGATACCTTTATTCTCGGATACCGTTCTGCCAGTTGATGAATCAATTCTGGCATGAATAACTGGGCCGGAACACCACTTGCTCCCAGCTTAATAGCACCTTTTTCTCCATTTTTATAATCCTCTACACTTTTTTCTAATGCTCGATTTGTCTGACTTAGCTGTTTTGCATAATGATAGAGCATTTCTCCTGCATCAGTAAGTCTATATCCACCGGCATTGGTACGAAAAAGCTTAATGCCATAATCATCCTCTAAAGATTTAATATGAAATGACACAGTAGGAGTAGATAATCCTAGTAATTTTGCAGTATCGGTCATTTTTCTTGTTTCTACTAATGAAATAAACACATTTAATTTTTGAATATTCACTTTATCACCCTAAAGTATTTTAGAATTTTTCTAACGATATGATGATTTTATCAGATTTATTTTAATTTAATGTTAACAGTTAGTTAATATTCGCTAAACATTTCTCTACTACACTAATTAGTGAGGAGAGGATATGATGAACATTCATTTAAAAGGGGTCGAGAAAAAATATGGTAATGTCCATGCAGTAAAACCGATTGACCTAACGATTAATGATACTTTTGTAACGATTCTCGGTCAATCAGGCTGTGGAAAAACAACCTTGTTAAAAATGCTAGCTGGACTTACAGAACCAACAGCTGGAGAAATCTATTTCGATGACATACCGATTTTTTCTAAGTCACAAAAAGTAAATGTAAAGCCAAATAAGCGGCAAATTGCGATGGTCTTTCAAGATTTTGGACTTTGGCCACACATGACGGTTTTTGACAATGTGGCTTTCGGGCTAAGAGGAAAAGTTTCAAAATCTCAACGAGCAGAAATCGTTGAAGATGCATTAAGGAAAGTGAAGCTTGAGACAAAAGCAGCAATGAAGCCTGGTGAACTATCTGGGGGGCAACAGCAACGTGTCGCCTTAGCTCGAGCAATTGCTGTTAACCCAAAGCTTATCTTGTTTGATGAAGCACTCAGTGCACTTGATGCGATTCTTCGTGAGCAAATGCGTGAAGAGATTTTAACTATTGTCCAATCAATTGGTTCAAAAGCCATCTTTGTGACACATGATCAGACAGAAGCAATGGCGATGTCTGACAGCATGATTGTCATGGACAATGGAGAAGTTGTTCAAACAGGTACACCTGAAGCAATCTATCATTCTCCGACCAATCCTTTTGTAGCTAATTTCATTGGCAAAACAAACTGGGTTGAGGATAAGAAAAAAATGATTCGTCCTGAACATGTACATCCATCCCCACAGCCAAACACCGCATTTAGATCAGGGATTGTGAAAAAAAGCATGTTTGAAGGTGACCGTTATCTCATTTTCGTTGAAACAAACGGTCATTTGTGGAAGTTCTATGATCATCACCCACATGAACAAGGGGAAAAGATCAAGCTGTATATCGAGGAAAATACCATTCATTCATTAAGAAAACAGGAGGCATAACAATGAAAAAATTAAAATTAACGCTAGTGGCAGGAATTTTTACATCTGCAATTCTATTAAGTGCTTGCGGAGCTAACAATGATGAAGCTTCCGGCGCAGAGAACAATTCATCTACAGATAACAACACAATTACCGTATACTCTGCAGGACCAGGTGGACTAGCTGAAAATATTCAAGAAGCATTTGAAGAAGAAACAGGGATCAAAGTAGAGATGTTCCAAAGTACAACAGGAAAAATTTTATCTCGTCTAGAGGCGGAAGCGAATAATCCTGTGGCAGATGTTGTTGTATTAGCTTCTGTACCATCTATGGAGGGATTGAAATCAGAGGATAAATTACAAGCATATGAAGCAGAAAATGGTGACAGTATTAACCCAGAATGGAGTGATCAGGATCATTATTATTATGGATATAGTGCTGCCGCTCTAGGTGTTGCCTATAATACCAATCAAGTAGAGTCACTTAATGCTGACTGGGATGACTTCAGTGATTCAGAATGGCAAGGACGTGTAACAATGCCTGACCCAACTTCTTCCGGCTCTGCTGTTGACTTTCTTTATGGTTTAACAAATGCAAAAAATGATGGTTGGGATACCGTTCAAAGCTGGATCGACAATGACTTACTTATTGCCGGGGCAAACAAAGAATCATTGGACGCTGTAATTACTGGTGATAAAGATGTCGTTGTATCTGCTGTCGACTATATGACATACAAAGCGAAAAGTGATGGGGAACCAGTTGATATTTACTATCCTGAAAGTGGTACAGTTATTAGTCCACGTGCTGCCGGTATACTAGCAGATGCACAAAATGTTGAAGGTGCCCAAGCATTTATGGATTTCTTATTATCTGATAAAGCACAGGAAATGGTAGCAGATGCTTACATTCTACCTGGTAATGATGCGATCGAATTAAATGACCGTCCTGCATTAAATGAGATTCCAACACTACCTGTTGATTGGGAAAATGCAGAAGAAAAACAAGTAGAAACATTAAATAAGTTCACATCACTGAATTAAAACTTCTAGACAATGAAGTAACACACTGGAGGAATACGTATGATTGTACGTAGACATGCCCCTTTTACGGCTTTGTTTATTATACTTAGTATATTAGCTGTAGCACCACTTCTTGCGGTGCTCGGCTATACTTTCTTTGAAAATGGCACTCTCTCATTTGATTCATTGCTATCTGTCTTACAAAACAATAGTATCGTCAAAACGATGCAAAATTCTTTATTGCTTGGTCTTTACGTAATTGCACTAACGACCTGTATCGCACTACCTTTAGCCATTATTAGAACCAAAACATTTCTAGCTAAATACGACTGGTTAGATATTGTCTTCACTATTCCATTTATGACACCACCCTATATCGGTTCAATGGGCTGGATTTTGTTTATGCAACATAATGGTTATTATGAACAGATTTTTCAATCAGAAGCACCGTTTACCTTTTTCAGTGTAGCTGGAATGGTCTTTATCATGAGTATGCACCTCTATCCATTTCTCTATTTAATGCTAAAAAATGCCTTACTGAGAATTGATGGATCTTTTCAGGATGCAACATTGATTTATGGTGGAAATCCAATTATGAACTGGATTCGTGCCATCTTGCCATTATTAATCTCCAGCTATGTCATGGCAGCCTTACTGGTATTTATTAAAACATTAGCAGAGTTTGGAACACCTGCCACTTTTGGTAAAAGAATTGGATATGATGTCTTTACAACAGAGATTCATGGTTATTTATCACGTTGGCCAATTAATATTTCTGCTGCTACTAGCCTATCGCTTATCTTACTTAGTGTTTGTATGCTCATTTGGTATATCCAAAATGTGATTAGTCGCAAATATACGTATGGCACTCTTTCAGGTAAGTCGACAAGTGCAAGCCAAACGAAAGATTCACTAGCTATACGAATCTTTTCAACTGGATATGTACTTATCATATTAGGACTATCTATCGGTATACCGTATTTTTCAATCATTGCTACTTCTTTATTAAAGGTTCGTGGCGAAGCCCTTAGCATGAGTAACTTAACATTTAGTCACTATACAGATCTTTTTACAGTTGGTTCATCTAGTTTTCAGGCATTGATGAACAGTATTAATTTTGCCTTTGTCGCTTCTACTATTGCGGCTTGCATCGGATTTTGTGCAGCATTGTATATTAAAGATGGTAAAAGGAAACCACAACAGTTTCTCGATTTTACAAGCTTGTTATCAAATATCATTCCTGGAATTGTCTTCGTCGTAGGACTTATTCTGTTTTGGAATGCAGCATGGCTTCCTACAACCGTCTATAATACAAATTGGATGCCCATTTTAACATATATTGTGTTGTTTTTACCTTACTCTGTTCAATATACAAAGTCAGCTTTATCACAGTTACACCCATCTATTCATCAATCAAATGCAGTCTTTGCTCAAAATAGCTGGATGATACTATTAAAAATATGGCTACCACTTTTAGGACAAGGTATTTTAGCCGGGTGGATGATGACCTTTATTATTTCGATGCGTGAACTAGTTGGTTCCTTACTTATTCTCCCTCCATCAGTTGAAACTAGTGCCACCTTTATTTATAGCCAATTTGAACAAGGTGATGTATCAAAAGGAATGGCAATGGCCGTAATCACGGTACTGTTAACCATACTTTGTATCTTTTTGATTGAACTCTTACAACGGAAGGCGCTACATACGAACTAATGATCGATCTATGCGCCCTTGGAGGAGTGGGAGAATATGGGCGAAATTGCTTTTTACTAACAGACAAACTAACCAACACACGCATCATGCTTGATTGTGGTGTACGGAATGGGAGTCCAGAAGTATATCCGCACATTACTGAAGAAATAGCACAATCTATTCAAGCTGTATTTATTTCACATGTTCATAATGACCATATCGGTGCGCTGCCTTTATTAGCAGAAAAAGGATTTACAGGTGACGTATGGATGAGTGAAGCAAGCATAAAGCAGTTGCCAACCATTATTTCAAAATGGCAAGAGAAATCTGCTCAATTGTCGATTGATAGGTTACATTTTCGCTCGTTCACAAAAAGTACTAGAGGAAAGCGAATGAACATTACAGAAAACCTCTCGATTACTTGGGGTTATAGCGGACATATGCTCGGAAGTGTATGGTATATCGTTTATCTAGGAGGGCAAGTCATTTTTTACTCTGGAGATATTGCACTTTCTTCTCCACTATTAGTTACGGACACACCAGATATGCTTTTATATGATATGGCACTAATAGATAGTGGCCATAGTGCACAAGCAATGCCTTATGAAAAGAGTATTACGAATATATTGTCAGCTCTGAAAGACCCAACTGAAAGCTATCTAATTCCCATTACGATCTCTGGAAAAGCATGTGATCTTTTATTTTCACTCTATCAAGCACTTCCTGATAGAAATTTTGTTATCGATCAGGCTTTACAAGAACATTTACAGTTTTACCGAACAACCCCTGATAACATACGCACAGAAAAAGTGGATGAATTAGAAGTCATGTTACAAAGTAAGCGTCTAACCAGCTATAAAGGAATGAAAGAACCGGGGATCTATTTATTATTAAATAAAAGTGCTGGCTTTCAAGAAATAAAAACCGGTGTGTATAGGGGGGGAAATTCTCCTTTTTATAAATCACACCCTGATAGTAATGATTTAAAGGCGTTAGTGAGAACAATCAATGCAAAAGAATATATTTTTTTTCATAGTGAGGAACATGATTTAAAAGTAATTGTCGATCACTTATATTCCAAACATTATATCACTAAAAATCTGGTACAATAAAGCCAAAAAAGGCTTTTATGATAAAAAATCCGATAAAACAAATAACTCAACTGTGATTACCAAACACCTCCATCCACCGTAACAAGGGATGGGGTGTTTATTCTATACCAGACAGACATACCATTTTGTCTGGACAATAAGGCGCAAAATTATGATACATCTTTATATAAAGATACTTTACTATTATCTATCTTATTAACTTTATTCTGTTTACGTAATGAAAATATGACAGAACCGAATGCTAAAATTAATAGAGTTAATGATATCGGTCTTGTGACAAACAACATAATATTATCATCAATTTGTAGTGCTCTTATTAATTCTCCTTCCAATGTGGGCCCTAGAATTAATCCTAGAATTACCGGGCCTAACGGAACTTTTGCCTTCGTTAGTAAAAAACCTATTAATCCAAAAACAAACACTACCCATATATCGAAAGTTCTATTATTTAGTGCAAATGCACCTACAGTACTCATAACTAGAATGGTAGGCACAAGTATTTCCTTCGGTATTAACGTAATCCTTGTTAAAAGTGGTAATAAAAATAATTGGATAACTAATACTGCCACGGCACTGAAAATGATCGCAACATAGATGGAATTAACTAAAACAGGCTGATTTTGAAACAAGCCAGGTCCAGGGGTAATCCCATGTAAAATAAGTGCCCCCATCATTACAGCTTGGGCTACATCTCCCGGAATCCCCAAAGTGATCGTCGGTATAAAAGCTCCTCCAGCAACTGCATTATTCGAGCTTTCTGCAGCAACAATTCCTCCTGGATTTCCTTCTCCAAATTGTCTATCAGTTTCCCTCGCTTTCTTCTTCGCTCTGTCGTAACTAATAAAATTTGCCGATTCCGCTCCTGCTGCTGGCAAGGCACCAACAAAACACCCTATGAGGGCAGAACGTAAAGCATTCCATTTTTCGTTAAAAAAGTCCTTCAATACCGTTAAAAATGGAATTTTCACTTTTTGCTTCAATACTTGTTTATCTATCTCCTTATTTCTAGCTTCTTTTAATTCTTCAATATTGGTAAATAATTGAGAAAAAGCAAATAGCCCAATCAATACTGGGATAGCATCTAGCCCTGCTGCCATTTGACTAAACCCAAAATCAAATCTAATATGACCTGTTGGCGAAATACCGATGGTGCCAATCAACAAACCTAGACAACCAGCAATTAGTCCTTTTAATAAGCTTGCACCACTTAATCCTGCAATTAATGTCAAGGCAAAGAAAATCAGAGAGAATATTTCCCATGGCCCAAAGTTCAAGGTTAACCTGCCAATGATCGGGCCAAACATAAATAGTATGAGTGCACCAACAATCGTCCCAAACACGGAGGAGATAATACCGATTCCTAACGCTCTCGATGATTCCCCTTTCTTAGACATCGGAAAACCATCGAAAGTTGTCACAACGGAGGATGGTGTGCCCGGAATACCTAACAACGTCCCGGAGATTAGCCCTCCTGAAAGCCCACCTATATAAATTCCAATCATTAAGGCAAGGCCAGGAATCGGCTCCATACCAAAAGTAAATGGAAAGGCAAGAATAATAGCCATGGTAAAGGTAAATCCAGGAATAGCCCCAGCAATTATCCCGAAAAATACACCAATAAATATGTATACTAATACTAATGGATGAGCTACTTCTTGAAGCGCTGATAATATAAAAGATACCTCCACCTTTTATCTCCTCCTACGGTAAATAAATTCCTAATACATGTCGAAAAAGCAAGTCTATTGCTAATGGTGCAATGATTGCAATCACCAGACAACTAACGATGATATTTCTGGAAAATGCCTGAAGTAACAACAGCATCGAACAAATCAAAAACACAATGGATGCATATAAAAAACCAACAATCGGCATCAAGTAAATAAATAAAAAGATGAAAAATATCATGACCCCAACTCGCCAGTGTAGTCGACAATAGTGCAGTACCGATTGAAAAAAGGAAGGTTCCGTCCCATTAAAAAAGCTTTTGATAAAGATAATGATGGCAAGTACTAACATAACCATTAAAATCAGCCTTGGAAAAAACGCAGGGGAGACATTATACCCCCCTGACGTTGTAGCAAATTGATTTGTTCCCCAGAAAAAAATACTCGATAGAACTATAACAGCTAGTGCAAATAAGCGATTTGCCATCTACGATCCTCCATTTCTCAATCAAAAATCATTTTATCTGATAGTTCTGCCATTTTCTCATCTAATTCTTCAAGGTGAAGTCTATATTCATCGGTAGAAGTATAATTTTCAAAGCTACCTAACTCTTCTATTTCCTCTTGAAGTTCAGGTTCTGCCAAAGCATCAGCAAATGCTTGATTCAGCACTTCAACCACTTCTGGTGGAGTTCCTTTCGGCGCAAAAACTCCACGGTCCACTGTCACAGCAAAATCAATTCCTTGTTCAATTAAAGTTGGTACATTTGGTAAATATGGGTTTCTTTCCTCATCGACCATTGCTAACGGTATTAATGAACCGTCTTCAAAATACCCTGCCCCAGATGCATAATCTGCTGTCATTCCCATAACTTGATTAGCAACTAATGCAGCATATTGTGGGCCTGTCCCATCATAATTCACATAATTTAGAGATTTCGGATCCACTCCTGCAGCATCCAGCATTGCCGCGACAGTATAATGGTCTTCCGATCCGGTTGTAAATGCCCATGTTACTTCACCAGGATGTTGCTCTACATATTCGGTAAACTCTGTTACAGTCGTAATACCGTGCTCTTCACTAAATTCTTTACTAATAGAAAGAATATGTGGTGTGGACGTCATTAACATAACAGGTTCAAATGCTTCAAATCCATAATCTACAATTCCAGTATGATTTGCTGTAGCAATAACTTGATGACTCCCAAGAATCGTATATCCATCTGGTTCCGCATCTTTCACTTCACGGGAACCAACAGTTGCCGTAGCACCTCCCATATTTTGCGGAACAATTGGTTGACCCAAATGTTCTTCGGCGTAACTTGCTACCAATCTAAAGAGTACGTCCGTTCCGCCACCTGGTGGATAAGGAATCACTAGCTGCACCGGCTTTTCAGGGAATGAAGTATGCCCGGATGATTCTTCCCCTTTTGCTTCATTAGATTCACACGCAGCTAGTAACATCAATAGACTTACTAAAACTAGTATTAATATTCTTTTCAAAATTGCCACTCCTCTTTCTTGATTATCTTTTGTATATTTTCACATTATTTTACTTACTAATAGGAATTATTTTTTTATTTTTAACATCTTTTCGTCACTATCATTTAACTACAGGTAAACATTAGTAACAATTAAAATGTTATAAAATCTCTCAAACATTTTTCCTCTGATCATCAAACGTTGTTAAATTCCTACAATCTATCGGCTTAAGATTTAAAATAGAAACTAGCAGTATTGCTTCTATTTAATACGTACGTTGAGCTTTTTCCTAGAATAAAAAAAAGTCAATGTTCACTACAAACTAAAAATAGTGAACATTGACTAAATAGAAGGGAATGTTATCCTTGGTATTTATATTCATTTAATGACTAATTTCGGTATTTTTCTTTTATAGACTAAAACTAGCAGCACACCAAGTATCAGTAAAATAATCCCGGCAAGCAAGTAATTATACATGGATGTTGCAGTTTTCGGTAATAGATGTTCATTGTCTTGAGATACTTGCTCATACTCAGAAATTTTCTCTGGATCATTTATTTTGGCGTCACCTTTATTTGATTTCTCATTATTCTTTTGGCTTTTCTTTTTCTGATCATCTTTCGTGTTATTGACTAGATCTTTATTTTTACTATTATCCCCTGGAACTGTATGGTTACCGTCATCTTTGTTCTCTTCTTCTTTCTCCTCATTGTGATAATCCTTAATATTATCAAAAGCATTTTCATGATGAAGGCTAGCAAACAATTTATGGTCCTCGATTACTTGTGCATAGTATTTTAATGTAATATCAGCTAATTGCTCATCAAATGATGATAATTCAGTTGCAAAAATAGCTGATAAATCAGTTGCAAAGGAACTGTCGCCTAACTCAATTGCTGCACGACTATGTGCGTAAGCAGTTGCTTCAGCACTAGCCTTTATAAAATTATCAAGATCATCTATCCCACCAAAATCAACCGGCCCTACTTCATCTTTAAAAGGAGAGCGTTCTTTTACTAAAAATGACTGGTTCTCTGTTTCTAATGTCCCCCAGTGAATATCTGGATAATTATGCAGTGCACGAACACCAGCAATGGTTCGACTAGCATGTGTAGGAAATGCAGAACTATCAAATAATCCAGATGCTTCAACAGCCGATGGACCTTGTGCCTTCACATCCAAAATAATATCGTCTGTAGCTGAATCTGTTTCGCCTTCTATTAAGACATAATAACGATCATACCCTAAGCTTCCCAATCCTGCATTTATCCTTCTTGCTATATCCTTAATGATAAAATAGTCTTTTCCAACAGTTGTAAGGATTTCTTCATCTAAACTATTTACATATGAGTCCCAATTTGTTGTAATTTCCTGCCATTCCGCTTCCGTTACTTCAGCTAAACGGTTATTTGTCTGGTCAAATACACGATTATCCATGATGGTTGTCCAGGTTGTCAATTGATTATTAATTGGCTCTTCACTTACTTCTTTGGCAAAGTCTCCAATAAAACCATCTAAATTATCTTTTGTAAAATAATGCAGCTTTACATCTACTGACCCATTTGCTACATTCGAAATCGCTTGACGATAATAACCACCATATTTCACAACCATTTCCACTATATCCTCTTGACCTAACTGCAATTGCGGCCCCGCGTCATTAAGAAGATATAAACTTGTCCCGTAATTCAACAAATCAAAATAGAATGGTGCAATAGCTACTTCATCAAAATCATTTAATTCAAAAATAGCTTCCTTATTTCTATTACCATAAAATCCAATATTCTCAATATGTAAATCTCCGGTAATCCATGTGTTTTTCTGGCTTAACACCGACCAGCTATCTGGAATTTCAATGACCTGTTCCTTTACATCTTGGAAAAATAGTGATGCTGTTCCCCTATAAAAAGCAAATGGGCCAGTTGCCAGCTGATTGAACTTTGTTTCTCTAATACTACTATCGGTAATATGTTGATTAGAGGCAATGATGTAATCCCTTATCATTTCCTTTCGACCTTCTCCAGTTAGTGGGTTTAATTCAGTAATATCAATAACAGATCGATCAAGTAGAACAAAATCAACATCTTCAATTTCATCATAATAATGGGCTATTGGTGAAAAGTCTTTTATACCTGAATTACCATCAAGATTCAAACGTACTCGTAAATGTTCTAAATCCTTTAACGGACTAAGATCCGTTATATTATTATCACGAATGTTAAGGTCCGCAAGCACTACTAGATGCTGCAAAGGAGTAATATCACTAATTTTATTTCTTCTTAAAATAAGTTCTTCTATTTTTGTTAGATCAGTTAATGGCGTTAAATCACTAACCTGATTGGAGTGAAGGTTAAGACTGACCAATTGTTTAAGGTTTGCTAGCGGACTTATATCAGTAATACCATTATTTCTCAGATTCAGTTCTTTTACATTAACTAATCCCTCTAATGGCTGAATATCCGTAATACTATTGTCCCTCAGGTCAAGTGCTTCAAGCGATAGTATATTTTTCAGAGGTTCCAATGATTCCACACTATTACCACGTATATCAAGCTCTTTTAAATTAATTAATTCTTCGATTCCAGCTAATGAAGAAAGGTTGTTATCCCTTAAATCAATAGACTCTAATTTTTCAAGTGATGCCAATGGAGACAAATCAGAAATCTCATTGGAGCGCATATCCAGTTCTGTTAACCCCGTAAGAAGCTCGATTCCCTTGAGACTTTTTATTCCTCTTTCTCTTACTTTCCCTAATGTTGTTATCTCTTGTAATGCTTCTTCGGTTAGGGAGTAGCCATTCGATGCCACCTCTTCTTTTATTACTTGTAAAAGAGATTCATCTTCAAATGCATCTTCTAATGAGGTTATCTCCTCTAGCTTTTCCTCGTCTTCATTTTGTGCATGGAGCCGATCTGCAGTAAAAATCGATAAAGGCATTAAAATAACGGCAAATAAAAGAATTACACGTTTCATTTTTTCCTCCTATATATTTCTTGAATTCGTGACTATCGTACCATTTTCTGCAATATTCGAGGGGAATTTTACAAAATATTAACTTTAATATTACATTCACTTTAATTATGAATTAAGTCTTGATAAATAACTATCTGACCTATTATACCGAAAAGGTTGATACATATTATTCCCAACTAATATGTATCAACCTCTATGTTTAATGTCTTTTTAAAGGAAGGTCTGGATAAAAATACTCTATACTATTTAACCGCCTTCCAAATCGTCCACCTATCTTTGTCCACAATATGCTGATCAATCGTTATTGCCTTGTCAACATAGTCAACTAATCGATTTAATTCGTGATCTGTTAACTCATGCAATATACTTCGGCCTGTTCTAGCACGTAAATCTTGCAACAATTCTGCCTTCGTTTCGTATATTTTTCTCGTTTCCCATAAGGTTCTTTTTTCTACCTCTCGAAAGCCTATTTGTTGCAGTAATTCCTTAACAACTAAGCTTTTATGTCTGCGATTTATCTCTTTTTCTTTGAGATCTGGGAACACTTCAAAGAAATAACCTCTAATATGATGCTCATTTCCTGACAATAGGCAATCTTCTGGTGTACGATCTTGTACAATATAATAGCCATCATTCTTCAACAATCGATATCCTTCTTGAAAACATGTTTCTACATCCGTTATGTGATGAATCAATGCACGTTCAAGTAATAAATCAGCACTGTCACCTTTTAATCCTGTATCTAATGCATTAGCATAAATAAACGATATATTTGGATATGTTTTACAATTCTCTTTCGCTGTTGCTAGTATTACTTCGGAAAAATCAATACCTGTAATTGTTTCTATTCCCATTTCAGCTAGTGCTTTCGTATAAATACCACCACCACTACCAATGTCCAAAGCGTGAGAGATATGCTCAATAGGCACAAGTTCTTTCACTGCTTTCTTCCATGTACAGTCAGCATCTCTCGTTGCATAGGTAGCTCGATTCTTCTCACTGTGAAAATTTATTGCCATTTTCACCCTCCCATACTTGGATCATTTCTACCCTATTTCCGAAAGGATCACGAAATTCAAATCGTTTAAAACCAGGAATCGGTATGGAGACTAACGTCGTCACGCCATGCTTTGCCAGTTTTGTTTGCCAATAGGTAATATCATCTACTTGGTAGGCGATATGTGCCTTTGATTTCATTCTGTCGACATCATTCTCTGTCCCAACATGCACTTCTCTATCTCCGACATCCAGCCAGAATCCTCCTCTACCTGTAAGTGCCGCTGGCTTTTCGATCTCACGTAAACCTAGTAAATCACAGTAAAACCTTCTTCCTTCCGTTTCTTTGCCTTTTGGAATAGACATTTGCACATGATGAATTCCTTGAATCACTCGATCATCCTCCTGCTTTCACTTGATAATTAAATTGTATATAATAAGCATTAATAAGAAAAATACATATTTTTAATTAAAATTGATAAGGAAAACTTATAGAAAGGAAACAACAAAATGAAAGTCGATGATTATGAGTTATTAGTAGCATTAAAAAAAGCGGGAACAATTAGAGGTGCTGCCCAACAGTTATTAATCTCACAACCTGCTTTAAGTCAACGATTGAAACAGATTGAACAGCAATGGGGAGAGCAGCTATTTGTACGGTCTCATAAAACATTGTCAATTACCCCAGCAGGAGAAATGATCGTGGATTTCGCCGAAAAAACGATAAATGAAGAAAGAAAAATTCGAGAAAAGGTGGAAAGGATGTCCAATGAAATTCGCGGTACGCTATCACTAGGTGTCTCCTCTGTAATTGGCCAATATATATTACCTCCAATTCTGAAAATGTATATTACCGCGTATCCAAAAGTAAAAATAGAACTACAGACAGGTTTAAGTGAATTATTTCGCCATTCAGCTGAGCAATTTCATGTTTGTATTATTCGTGGAGAAAAGCCCAAAAATCTGCATTGTCAAGAATTACGAAGAGACAAGCTTTATTTAGTAGAGAAAAAGGAAACCTCGCAAAAATTAAAACCATTAATTGAATTCCAGTCAGATTACACGTTTCAGACGATCGTAAATAATTGGTTTAAGCAACACCCGACCTTTACATACCGTAAAGTTATTAAAGTAGATCAAATCGAGACATGTAAGCAGTTTGTCGCGAATGACATCGGATTTGCCGTATTACCAGAAATAGCGATTAAAGATTTAAGCAAAACAACATATAACTTTCATCCCTTAATGCTAGAAGACACATACATCACTCGTAAAACATGGCTATGTGCATCTGAAGCAGCAAGCCAGTTACCACAGGTGCGTGCTTTTATCGATTTGATTAAAAAAATATAACTAGCGAGGAAAATTATTATAATGATAATTTACTCCACTATATGAACATATAGGTATGATGATCATCATTACTCATACCAAGCTTTAGTTGGTCTATTTACTGGAAAGCCAACTTTTTTACGATAGCTTTTTCTTTCATCAGTGAAAGCAAACCACTGCTTACTACTATCGGGATTATTAGCATAATGAACGACACAACGTATTTGATCTTCTACACAGCTGTCAGTCCAAACGCCTAGCTTTTGTTCTAATTCATCAAAAAGCTTCGCTGGATCTTTCTCCTTCATTTCTGATAATGAGAAAAGGTTCAGTTGGTAAACTAATTTTTCAGCCAGCTTATAGCCTATAGAAGGAACACTTTGAAAATCAGCTAATCCCTTTAATTTCTTAGCTGTTTCAACAGGAAGATCCAATATTTGGGCGATTTGTTCTTGATCAAACGTATGAAGCTCACTTATTTTCACTTTTGCTTTACGGAGTTTTCTTTTTTCCATGTCTGTTAACGGTAAAGTATAGGAACTCATTAGTGTATCTCCTCACAAATATTATGAATTTTTATATCTATTTTATCTAAAACGAGACTCCTCTAAATGAAGGGTTTTGAACCATCATTATCCTTGAAAAGTATACGGAGCAACTGATTTTAATATTTCCTCTACTCCATTCTGATAGTAAGGCATTAACTTATTCGCCACTTCAACATCCATTCATTTGATTTCTAGTATTTCATTTCATCTTATCCATACTATACTTTAACATAAATCCACAAAAATTAACCGATTACTCCGTCATAAAAAAATACCACTATCGACTTATTAGTGGCATTTTTTTATGGTTTATTTTTTGTACGAACATTCAATGAGAAAAACAAAGTATAAGAGCAAATGAGGGCCACACCTCTTTTATTTTTAGGAGGTGTGGTTTGTTATTTATCATAAGATAGTTAAAAATGGCTCATTCTCAAAATCCATCTTAAAAGTAAGTATAGGTGTAATGTAATCACACCACATTATGCCAACTTCTTTCCTTCGTAATATCTTCAGCCTCTTCTTCTGCAAATCCCTCACAAATAAATCCTAACACCTCTTTACCATTATCGAGTTTCACCTTGCCGATCGCTAAAGGAGAAGGGATCAGGTCAACAAACACTCCTAAATTTCGAATTGGCATTTCCCATAACTCTATTTTAATCGAAGCACCTCCTGCACGCTTCCTGATTAACCCTGGCTTAGGTGGATTGGAGGCCAGCTTAACAAACTGATATTCAGCTGCAGTGGCAGCCTCTTGAACGAACGTAGCACCATTGTTGATTAATTGATATTCTAATTCATACCCTCGCATATGCAATCCACAAACAGCCAGTAGAACGGTAGATTGCGTAGAATTCACCATTTTTCCTTCTTTACCATTTAAAAATAAATCCGCAAAACCGCATACTGTTCCTTCTTGGTCAGCAGTAGAAAAAATAGTAATACCAAATGGCACATCCTGATCCGCATCAACTGACGGTACTGCTATCGCACTTAAATCTAATAAATTGCAGTGGTTCGTAAATGCACCCATTTTTTGATTTGTTTCAACTGGGTTTTCTTCTACCTGTTGACGTGTCCAAGTACCTGCATTCGTAGGTGTTATTAATACAGCATTTCGTAGTATTTGCCACGCATACATTTTATATCGTTGTAATTGGTGGGTCGCTTGAAAAAGTACTGTCGCATTATACGCTTCTTTCGCGCCATTTCGCAAAATTTTTTCTGTAACAGGTAAAGTTACACCAGGGTGAGAGGAGACAAATCCTCCTAAAGCGGCCCATCTTTCTGCTATCCACGGACCACCATAAAGAATCTCTGCAGCCTTTCGAAAAATGTCATAATCGATATATTCTATCGGAATGGATAATGTTGCTAATTTCTCCAACGTTCTTTCCCAAGCAAGATGGTACTGCTCGGAATATGGACCAAAAAAGTCGATCGTATCCTTTGGAATTAGGAGCTTAGAGGGTAATTGCTCTTCGATTCTCTTTCTTTCATTTGACCATGGGTCCTTTTCATCCTTCCCTCTTACGATACGATCTACTTGCAATGCATCTTTTAATGAATGAGAAAATACAGTCACACAATCAATACTTTCACATGCAGGCACAACTCCCCGTTTGGACCAAGCTCCGACACTAGGCTTCCATCCAATTAGCCTATTTAAGCTAGCAGGTACTCTACCGGATCCAGCAGTGTCTGTCCCAAGTGAAAATGCCACTTGTCCCGTCGCAACTGCCACTGCAGAACCTGAGCTTGAACCTCCACTAATTAATTCCTCTTTTAGAGCATTATGCGTTTCACCATATGGACTTCTCGTTCCTACTAAGCCTGTGGCAAACTGATCCAAATTAGTCTTACCAACTGGTATCGCCCCAGCCTGAACCAATCTTTTAACAACTGTTGCGTGTTTAGTAGGCAGATAAGCATACTCGGAACATCCTGCCGTGGTATACATCCCTTTAACATCGATATTATCTTTTACTGCAAAAGGGATTCCCCATAGTGGGAGACTTTCACGATCTTTTGTTTCTATTTCTGCTAAATATGGTGCTATCTGGTCCATCTCAGGAGGGGTAATCCAAATATTTTTTTCCTTTTCATGATTTGCACGGTCAACAACATACTCCATTAATTGTTGTGGTGTTAACTCTCCCTTTTGGTATGCTGTTTGAATATATTCAATAGTTAATTCTTGAGGTAATGTTTCGACATTCATCCTTACCACTCCATTCCCATCCAACGGTAATCTATTCTTCATCAACTAAGGTAGTACTAAAAAAGCTATTAGCTACAGGGGGTTCAGTAACTGGCAAAAAGATACTAATCTGTTCACTCGGCTCTTGACCATCATTCGCTACTGAATGTATCACACCTGCTGGTACTTGAAAGGTATCACCTGCTTGATAAGACTGCCAATTTCCATTTTGTAATAATTTCACCTTTCCAGTAGTTATATGAATAATTTCCACCACATCATGGAAATGGGGCAAAACTTGACCTCCAACGTCTATTTTCTCCCATAAAATCGAACTTGCATGTACTCCTAACTCATCAGCCTTCTCCGCACTTAAAATTTCTTTATGAAACAAATGTAGATGGTCACTCATAGGCTCCCATGTCATTTGCTCTCCTTTTAACACCTTTGTTTCATCAGCCATTTTTACACTCCTTACTATTTATGAATTACCTCATCTTCCCAAGGTAATTGATAATTCTCGTTTACTAAATCCTTCATATATGTGTATGGACAATCTGTTGCACCACCAGCTACTGCTACATATCCACGGTGACCTAATTGATAAATATTGTTTTCTACTCCCCAATGCTTTCTTGCCTCTTTCACTAACGATGGCTTTAGTTCACTTGTGATGATTTCATCGGGGCGATTACTCCCTCTTACAAGCGGCACACCATCAAAATTAACAAAAGTTCCTTCCCCCATAGAATCAAACGTACCATCTGATCCAGCTAAACACACGGAAGCAGTATACATTAAATTGCAAAAGGCATTAGCTTGGTTGGTAATATTCCATGAATGTTTAATCGGAGCAGTATATCCTGCTGTTCGGATCATAATATCTGCACCTTTATATGCACATTCACGCGCCATCTCTGGAAACATCCCATCATGACAAATGATTAATGATAAGGTACTTCCATTAGGACCCTCACAAACCGGAATTCCTAAATCTCCCGGAGCCCAAGGTTCAACGGGCACCCAAGGATGCAGCTTTCTGTAGTTAAGCTTGATTTCTCCTTTATTATTGATAATTAAACCCGTATTATATGGATTACCATTAGGATTATATTCCATAATGGAAAAACAACCCCAAATATCATTCTCCGTACATGCTTGTTGAAATGCTTTAACTTCTGGTCCATCGATTCGACACATGATATCTGGGTTGGTATCCATTGACAGCCCATGTAGGCAATACTCCGGAAACACAACTAAATCCATTGTTTCTTGATTTCTACGTGCTTTCCCAACTAAATCGCACACTTTTTCTGTTTGTTTTTTTAAGTCTTCTGGTGTTTTCACGTTGGGTAATTGTAACTGTACTAAGCCAATCACAACCCCATCCGGTGATTTATTGAGTCCTCCTAAACCAGTCATTCTTGATCCTCCTTCATATTTCTCATGGAACGAAGGTTAATTAATTTTAGCGCTAAATACACTTGTAACTGATGATCAGCATCATTTAAATCTTTGTTTAAAATTTCTTTCACACGCTCCATACGATAAACAACTGTATTATAATGTGTAGATAATGCTTGTGCTGTTTTTTTCATGTTGCGATTATGCCTAAAATATAGATCTAACGTTTCAATAAGATTGGTCTGATTTTTTTTATCATAATCTATTAGAGAGCCGATCAATTCTTCTACGTAGTAGTTTACTTCTTCATTATCAGGTACATAATATAGCAACTGATAGATACCTAAATCTTCTAAGGATAAGACATTCATTTGGAAATGATAATAATGACTAATTTCACTTACTCTTACCGCTTTCCGGTAACTTTCTGGCAATAATACAGGATGATCAATAATCCCACCTCTACAAAGGGATATCTGCGGCCATTTATCTGTTAGGATTTTTGATACGGTTGAAACCCCTACATCTAATGCCTCCCATTGATCACTTGAAGCAAGAATGACAAGATCTTCATCAATCTTTACAAAACTAACATCTATATTTGTTAATCCCTTCCATTTTTCTTTAGTGAAAGAAACATAGTCCGGTTGATCCTTTACAAGTAAAACTTCAAAAAATGCATTCTTATCAAGTGAATATCCTGCTGATTTTGCTCGAATAACCATATCATTTACCGAAGAGAAATGACCTTTTATCCAATCATATAAAAACTGCTTTAAATGTTTCTCTTCGATCATTTTTTTCATTTTTTGGTTGACCATTTCTAATGCTAATAATTCACTTAATCGGTCCATGGTCAAATAATCAACTGAAGTAGTAGTGGCTTTCCATTCTACTAACACTAACCAAAGTCGCTCACTATACTTTACAGGTATAGAAGATAAGTAAATCGAAACATGTTGATCATTAACCTTGATATTTCTTGTTTGCTTTTGCAATGTGCCATTAACATTTCCCCAGTTAATCGTTGCTTCTATCTCTTGAAAATTGGTTGAACTGTAGGGAATGACAGGATGATTATCTGTAAAATCTACAATGCATACTGGATTACCCATTACGTCAGCTATCACTGTTAACCAATCTTCAAGCTCTCTAGTATCAGCTAACTTTGAAGTCAAATGCTCTAAACGGTTTTGCAATACATATAGATGTTCGGATTCTTTATAAAACACTTGCTCCATCGTAAGTCTTACAATATCTGAAAATGTTGTGTCTGGCTGTAACTCGATCAAAGGAAATTGTAATCGCTCTGCAACCGCAATAACAGACGGAGGAATATCCTCTAAAAAACGTTTTGTTTTGATACCTAATCCTGAAACTCCTTTTTCCACTAACTTTGGTATCAAATATTCAAACGCAATTGGATTATCTCGATACGGATATCCTGTTGTCATTAAAAACTCTCCTGGCCGAACCCAGTCTTCTACATCAGGTACTTCCATAACATTGACTCTTTTAATCAAGTTATCCAATTTATGCTTTCCAGCTAATAATTTCGCTTCCCCAAATTGGGGCAATGTTAATAATTCTGCTATTGTCAATCCACGATCTTTTTTCACCAGTCTTCCCTCATTTCTTCTATTGCTCTAACGCTTGAAGCAAACGTTCTGCTGAAGAAACCCATCCAAATATTGCTCCTTGTTGATGAAACATACGAATGGCTGCTTCTTGATCTTGTGGGTCAAAAGCCGCTGTACCATCTTCCAATACTAAACACTCGAAGCCACGGTCATTTGCTTCACGAACTGTAGAGTGAACACAAACATGAGTTGTTACACCTGTTACAATTAATGATTCTATTCCTTTTTGCTCTAATTTCTCTAAAAGATTTGTTTGATAAAAGGCTCCTTTTCCCGGTTTATCAATCACTAATTCATTTGGAAGAGGGGTTAATTCATCCACAATTGCATGACCCATCTCACCTTTAATCAATATTCGCCCCATTGTCCCTCTATCTCCGATTCCTGCTCCTTGTACTTTACTTCTCCTCAGCTTACTACTAGGGCAATCTGACAAATCTGGCTCATGACCTTCCCTAGTATGAATGACGGTTAAACCTTTCTCTCTAAAACGGTCTAACACACGTTTGATCGTAGGAATAATTGATTTTGTTTTCGTTATATCGTTTCCAAGTCGTTCGCCAAATCCGCCAGTTGAACAAAAATCATTTTGCATATCAATAATGAGAAGCGCAGTTTGCTCAGGTTTAAAGGAAAACGGAAAAGGAGAGCATTCTACTTCCAACATATTTTCCATTTCGTTCATCACCTTTTTTTATAAAGTAGCATGTTTTTGCTTTTGCCATTCTTGTAAAGCCTCAAGGACATGTAAGGAGTTAGATACACTTCCAAAAACCCCGCCTTGCATTTTTACCATTTCTAATGCTGCCTGATGATTATTTGCATCTGTTGCACCTGTACAATCTTCTAATATTAAGCATTCGTATCCTCTATCATTGGCTTCACGCATTGTGGTGTGCACACATACGTCTGTAGTAATACCAGTTAGTATTAAGTTTTTAATACCTTTATTACGTAACATTAAATCTAAATCTGTCGCATAAAAACTACCTTTTCCAGGCTTATCAATAATCAATTCATGCTCTAACGGTTTTAATTCTTCGATTATGTCCCATCCCGGTTCTCCTCTAACTAATATTTTTCCAGCTGGTCCTTTACTGCCAATTTCCGCACCGATTTGAGCACTTCGCCACCTTTTATTTTCCGGTAAATCGGATAAGTCTGGTCTATGTCCTTCTCTTGTATGGATAACAGTAAATTCAGGTATCTCCCTAACTTTTTCTAGTAGCTTCTGAATAGGGGCAATCGCTCTTCTTGTTAAACTCAAGTCATACCCCATTGCATCCACATAACCACCCTTGCCACAGAAATCTGTCTGCATATCGATAACGATCAATGCTGTTTCTTTAGGATTTAATTTTTGATGATATGGCCAAATATAAGGTTGCGCTTCAATATACATACTTTTCACCTCACCTATTAATATAGAAAGGAGAGTGTGTTTCTCTCTCCTTTTCATTATTCAGAAATATTTCCAATTACACCTTCTACGAAATAATCCGTTGTTTCTAATTCATCTGTTGTAGGGATGACACCTTCTTCAATTTTTATTTCACCATTCTGATCTACTATAGGACCTTCGAATGGATGAAAATCACCATTTTCCAGTGCAACTTGCTCTTCTTCCACTAACGCCTGTACATCCTCCGGAACAATACTGCCAAAAGGTGCTAACTCTACTACACCTTCCGTTAATCCACCACGATATTTGCCATCATATATACTGTCTACGAAATTTCCATCCAACGCTGTTTGTGTCATGTCTACAAACAATTCATCCCAATTCCAGACTGCACCTGTAATCCATGTATCCTCTGCAAGAGGTGACGCATCTGCATGGTAACCAACAGACATGATATCTAATCGATCTGCCGTTTCTATAACCGTTTTTGTACAATCCTGATGTTGGGAGATCACATCTACTCCTTGATCTGCTAGACTATTAACAGAGCTTGCCTGTTGACCAGGGTCACACCAACTACCAGTAAATACGACATTAGTAGTTGCATCTGGATTAACAGATTGTGCTCCTAATGTAAAAGCATTCACATTTAACAAAACCTGTGGGATTGGAAAGGAAACAACGTAACCTAATTTGCCGGTCTCAGATAAATGTCCAGCTGATACACCAGCTAAGTATGCTGATTGCCAAATATTACCGAAATAAGTTCCGAGATTCTCCGCATTCTCTAATCCGCCTTGATGGAAAAATGCTACGTCTGGATGTCGCTCAGCTACTTTCATCGCTGGATCCAGATGTCCGTAAGAAGTTGGAAAGATGATTTTCGCGCCATTTCGAATCATTTCTTCCATGACACGCTCAGCCTCCCCAGTCTCCGGTACATTCTCAGATCGTAATATTTCCATCTCTGGAAAAGCTTCTTCGACTGCTACACTTCCATCATAAGCAGCTTTGTTATAACCATAATCATCCTTTGTACCAACAAAAATAAAACCTACTTTTTCAGCTCCCTCTCCAGGCGCAGCTGAATCTGAATCACCTGCTTCTGACGCATTTCCTTCTTCATTTCCACAAGCAGCTAATACTGTAATAATCGCCAACATTGATACTAATAACCACACTTTATATTTTCTCATTTTTATCTCTCCTTTTTTCTGATCATTTAAAAGTAAATAGGCGTTAATTACCGACCACCTCCTTCAAATACATCCTTGAGCCCCAGTGGCATCATATTTCTTTGCTTCCGTTCTACTATAAACATCGCAACTAGTGTTAAGACATATGGAAGCATAAAAAGGATAAATTGCGATATATCGATGCCAATACCTTGTAGAGCAAGCTGTAAGGCATATGCTCCACCGAATAAATACGCACCTAACATTGCCCTAAATGGTAACCATGAAGCAAAAATGACAAGTGCCACAGCAATGATTCCTCTTCCTTGTGTCATATCTTCAATCCATGTATGAGTAAAAGCAGTCGACAATTGTGCTCCACCAAGTCCAGCTAGAAATCCCCCAGCCATGACTGCTAAATATCGAACAAATCTAGGTGACTTACCGTAGGCATAGACAACTTTATCATTCTCACCTGCACCTCTTAAAATAATGCCCCAGCGAGTTCGAAAGAGGAAAAACCATACGGCAGGGACTAATAAAAATGATAGATAGGTCAATACATCGTGTGAAAATAAGATAGTTCCTATAAATGGAATATCTGATAAAACTGGTATTCTAATTACTTCAAATCCATTAATCTGTTTATCTACTAATGACCTACCAAAGAAAGCAGTCAAACCGATTCCGAAGAACATAATGGTTAACCCTGTAGCTAATTGATTAGCTTTACGTTCAATTACTAAAAACGCATGAACGAAGGAAAGTAGTAAACCAGCTAGTCCTCCAGCAAGAAAGCCTAACCAAGGATTTCCTGTCGCAGACGTTGCAACAAAAGCTGTCATTGCCCCAGCAATCATGGACCCTTCTGTTCCAAGATTAATTACACCTGCTCGTTCTGAAATTAATTCACCTGTTGTTGCATATAAAACAGAAGTTCCAGCACGTATTGCCCCTGTTAAGATTTCTATGATCATGATTTGTCTCCCCTTTTCATTGCCAAAATACCAAATAGTACTAGAGCCATTAAAATGTGAACAGTAGAGGAAGGTAACCCTGCGTTCATTTCCATTGAATTACCGGATACGCTAATGACACCTATCACAAAGGAAGTAAAGATTAAACCAATCATATGATTACGTGCCATCCATGCAGCTAAAAATCCTATATAGCCGATATCCACTCCTGTTGTAGGTCGAAGTCTGCCCTCCATACCTGCTACCTCTATCATTCCGGCAATACCTGCAATTGCTCCACCAATAAGAAGGGCCCAAAATTGCATTTTATTAACTTTAATTCCGGATTGGAGTGCAGCAATTGGATTTCCTCCCACAATTTTCATAAAAAAGCCCCATCGAGTCTTCTTAAATAAAAAGTAAACAACTATAGCAATGATAATCGCTAATACGATCCCAATATGAATACGACTGCCTGGAATAGTAGGTAATCGTAGCGAATCACTAAATTCCGGTGAGAATGGCCAATTAAAGGCTGTCGGGTCTTTTAAAGGACCGTGAACAAATGCAGATACAGTATAAAAGGCAATATAATTTAACAATAAGGTTGTTATCGTTTCATTCATCCCACCTTTTACTTTTAAAACTGCGGCAATACCGGACCACACCAGTCCGCCTAAAGCACCACAAATAATTAACAGTGGAATTCCTATCCACATCGGAAAACCGTCGAATACATATACAGCAGCTATAGTTGTTGTTAATGCGCCGATCATAAGCTGGCCTTCTCCTCCAACATTCACTAAACCAGCCCTTGCAGGAATTGCTGTTGCTATTGCTGTTAAAATAAACGGTGTTGTGGCAATGATAACCTCACCAAATCCATAGAAATCAGTAAACACGGAAGCTAGCATTGAACTGAAAGTAGTGATCGGGTTAACACCTTGAGATAATAAAAATATAGAAAATATTACAATTGGTAATACATAGCCTATTAACCATTGAAAGTTAGACATCTTTTGTTTTATAGGGGTTTCTAATGTACTCAAGATACTTCACCTTCTAACATTACTTTTCCAATTTCATAGGAATTGGTTTTTTCTGGAGAATAGGGTCCAAATAAACTTTTTTGACCAAGAACCACAATACGGTCAGATATTTCAAAAACTTCAGATAAATCTTCTGAAATTACTAGAATAGCAGTTCCGTTTTCTTTCAACTTTCTAAACATATTATGAATACTTCGAACTGTAGCTATATCTAACCCTCTACTGGGATAACTAACAATTAACAGGTCAGGGTTCGAAAGCAAAGTTCTTGCTAGTACCATTCGTTGAACATTCCCGCCCGATAACGTTTCAGCGATTCGTTCCCCGTCTGCTACACGTAACTCTTTTACTACAGTTGAATGATCAAAGTTATCTTTTACTTTTTTCCAATCAATACCTAAACCACTTTTTTCGATTGGCATACCACCTAAAACCATGTGTTCATAAATCGTTAACCCTGAAACAATCTGATCGTTGATTGGATCTTCAGGTATATAAGAAACTCCCGCCTGTAAAAAATCTTTAATATCACTGTTGGTAAAGTCATCATCTTTTATCAATAGCTTTCCTGACTTTATCTCTCTGACTCCACACAACGCCTCTACGATTTCTTTTTGCCCATTACCTGATACTCCAGCTACACCAACAATTTCTCCAGAATAAAGGGATAGATTAATATTAGATAATATTTCCTGACCTCTATCATCATCGACTGTTATTGCTTCTGCCCGTAATAGCTCTTTTCTCTCACCTGAATAATAAGAGTGTTGTTTGGTAGGCGGAACATCCTTGGAGCCTATCATTTCTGAAATCAATTCTGTTTCTGTTGTTTCTTCCGTTATTTTGTTAGAGTAGACCACCTTGCCTTCTCGCAAAATAGTTACCGTATCAGAGCAGTTCAATACTTCTCGAATTTTATGCGTGATCAGAATTATTCCATAACCATCGGCACGAAGCATTTTTAGCATTTTCAAAAAAGCATCTACTTCAGAAGGTGTTAGAACACTAGTCGGTTCATCAAATATAATTAGCTTCGTTGCGTCTTCTATTAATACTTTCACAATTTCTACTCTTTGACGTTGTCCTAAATCCAACTCCCAAACGTAACTGTCTGGATTTATCGATAACTGATAGCGTTCTGTTACCTCTTTAATCTTTTTCTTTAATTTATTTTTTCGGAAGAGCAAACCTTTCTCAGAATAGGACAGTGCAATGTTTTCCAAAACCGTTAATGAAGGGATAATACGAAAATCTTGAAAAACCATACTAATACCTACAGATCTAGCCTTGCTAGGTGGGTGTAATGTCACTTTTTGACCGCTAATATACACTTCTCCTTCTTCTGGCTGATGGACCCCATATAAGGATTTCATTAATGTACTTTTACCAGCCCCATTTTCTCCTAAAATGGCATGAATCTCTCCTTGATGAACTTTAAAATCTATTTTTTCATTCGCAACAAAATCACCGAATCGCTTTGTAATTCTTCTAGCATCCAATAAAGGAACTGTTTCATTGCTCGCATTCCTTGCCATACTCCCACTCCTCATTATCACAATTAAGCTAATATCCACTTGTTTTTTTGTGCACCATTTGTAATCTGATACAAAACGTTTCTCGTTTGACTTGTAAACAGAATACAACGAGATTTTTTTTTCGACATTAAACATGTTAAGAAAGCTAACATACTTTTTCATGGAAATATTATCCTGAAGAGTAATAGAGGTGATTACACTAGGTAATAAGGAATATTGATGTAGACAAAAATACGAAGGGAATTTACATGAGTAAATAGAATTGGTTATGTTTAAGTAGCATTATGGAGGGATGATTAGGAGTGGTTAACAAATGAAAGGAAGTCAGGAGGAACAATATCACCCCCGACTTCCTTGTTATTTCTCTGTTTCGGCAAATTGTTTGATTCTCTCACCAATTTCATCACGTACACGCTGAAATACTTCCCATTTTTCTTCTTCTGTTCCTTCTGCTTTAGCCGGGTCGTCAAATCCCCAATGTTCACGTTTTACACTCGGAGGTGTGACAGGGCATTTATCAGCTGCATCTCCACAAAGTGTAACTGCTAATGTAGCGTTAGTTAGTATTTTAGGATCAATAATTTCAGATTTTTGGTCAGAAATATCCATTCCCACTTCCTCCATAGCTTTTACAGCATTAGGATTTAATCCATGTGCTTCAATACCAGCGCTGTATACTTCCCATTCGTCACCTAGGTACTGTTTTGCCCATCCTTCTGCCATTTGGCTACGGCAAGAGTTTCCTGTACATAAGAAGTAAATGGTTTTTTTAGCCACCTTGATCGCTCCCTTGTTTATAAAATTAGTAATGTTACATATAATCCAATTAACGTTATAATCAAAATCGGCAACGTTAGAATAATACCTGTCTTAAAATATGTTCCCCATGAAATCTTCACTCCTTTTTGCGCTAACACATGAAGCCATAATAACGTAGCAAGGGAACCGATAGGTGTTATTTTTGGTCCTAAATCAGATCCGATTACATTTGCATAAATCAGTGCTTCTCTCATTACCCCTGAAGTATTGGTTTCTGCTATTGCTATCGCATCAATCATTACCGTAGGCATGTTATTCATAATGGAAGACAAGATTGCCGCAATGAATCCCATCACCATCGTTGCAAAAAACAACCCTTGTGCTGCACTTGCTTCAATAATATTTGCTAATACATCAGTAAGTCCTGCATTTCTCAGCCCGAATACAACAACATACATGCCGATCGAGAAAAATACAATTTCCCAAGGAGCGCCCTTTACAACAGTTTTAATATCAACTGCATGGCTATTTCTCGCTATTAACAAAAAGAAGATTGCTATCAAACCAGCTACTATTGAAACAGGAAGAGCAATAAACTCACTTACAAAATAACCAATTAAAAGTACAGCGAGAATATACCATGAAAGGCGAAACATCTTCGTATCTCTTATTGCTTCAACCGGGTTCTTTAACTGCGTCAACTCATAACTTCTAGGAATGCTTTTTCTAAAGTAGATCAATAAGACGATAATCGTTGCAGCTAACGAAAAGAAATTCGGGATGATCATCCTACTCGCATATTCCACAAAGCCAATTCCAAAAAAATCTGCCGATACAATATTTACCAAGTTACTGACTATTAGTGGTAATGAAGTAGTATCTGCAATAAATCCACTCGCCATAATAAATGGAAATACCATTTTTTCTTGAAAATTCAGATTGCGAACCATAGCTAATACAATTGGTGTCAGTATTAAGGCGGCACCATCATTGGCAAAAAATGCTGCAACCATTGCTCCTAGTAGACTTACATAGATAAACATTTTTATTCCATTACCATTCGCTGCTCTAGCCATATGCAAGGCGGCCCATTCAAAAAATCCAATCTCATCTAATATCAAGGAAATAAGAATAATTGCAACAAACGCAAGCGTAGCATTCCATACAATTCCTGTTACTTCCATCACATCATCAAATCCTACTACGCCTAGAATCAAAGCAAGAATTGCCCCACCACATGCTGACCAACCAATGGACAAGCCTTTCGGTTGCCAAATAACTAATATTAATGTTACCAAAAAGATGAATGATGCCAATATAACGGATAATGACAAGTATTTCTCCCCCTACTTAACAACAAGTAATTCGTCTCCCGCTGTCTTCCAGTTCTTTTAATCTATACGCTTGATTAGGTAGTTGGCATAGAAGCTGCTCCACCAATAAGTAATGCTCATACTTTTTATTCAGTGAATAAAAGGTCCACTTCCCTCTTCTTTCCTCTCGTACTAACCCAATATCTCTTAATTTCCGAAGATGTTGACTTATGGAAGGTTGACTCGTATGAAAGATTTCGACAAACTCACATACACAACAATCATTGCTTTCCAGCAGCTTTATCATCGTCAAACGTGTTTTATCGCCTAACAACTTTAACAGCATTGCTGCTTTATCGATCTCTACCGCTGTTTTTAACATGTCTAACAACTCCTCCTTATTCACATTTATATAAGTATATAATTATTTACTTATATAAGCAATAATTAATTATTATTTTCAACCTTTACTAAAAAACTCAAAAAAGAAGGGAAGTAGCTGACCGCTTACTTCCCTTCTTAAAGAGATTAACTATCACTTATTTATTCAACTGCTCCACTAAATCCTCCGCAGCTTCAACTAACGCTTCTTTTGCACCTTTCGTAATATGCTTTTGCATCGATGATTTTTCAATCTGGGTCAAGTACTTTTCCATAAATTTAAGCGCTTGGTTAGTTGCATTTTTCTCATAATGGTGGACTGCTTGTTTATATGTGTTTGTCAATTGTTTCGCCAATGGACCAGTTAAATCACCTGATTCCATATAGCTGTCCATTAGTTCCTGTAAAGTAAAAGTATTGATCGGTAACCAAACATCTCTTATTGGTACTTGAGACCAATCGATGTCAGAAGCAAAATAAAAGCTTGTATAAGCAGGCTGGTTGTAACTCGTATTTTGTCTAGCTATTTCTGCACGATATTGCGGATCGTGCATTAATGTATAAAGCTTTCGATCCGTCACTTCCGTACTCATATAGATACGGATGGCAGAACTATCTTCGGTTCTGACAAGCAGTTCTTCTCGCCAATCTCCAAATATATCTGCAACTAAGCTTGGATTTCCTTTCGTATGGTTATTTGTTCTCGTTCCTTCTGCTGTCAATACTGTTCCTTTTAGCCAATCATCAATAGTTGGAGTCTGATCAATAGAACCATTAATCAATTGAGTGGTCATATCAGCAGACCACTTAATACTCATATTTGTCCCAGGAAGACCTCGAGAACTATCGGTAATTTCTCGCCCATCAGCTGTATGCATGCCAACTGCCCAAGTCTCTAGCCCAGGCTCATCAGGCAATATATCACCAATCATACCACGGCCGGTATCTCGACCAGTATAACCGCCATAAATGACTTCCCCTGTTGCTGCATCACGTAGTGCATAACCATATGGCGCCCATGCTCCGCCTTCAAATACCATGAACATTTCCAATCCTGGACGGTTTGGATCAATGTTAGCTACATGCATCGCATCTCCATGACCTAACCGTGCCACGCCCTCTGCAGCCCCTTCTTCTGGCATTTCATCAAATGAACTATATAGTAATGATCCATCATGATCGATCGTTGCACTGCCATAGACAATTTCATGCTTACCATCTCCATCGACATCTGCTGCACTTAAAGAGTGAAAGCCTTGTGTCGTAATGGTTCCAAATTCTTCATCCGTTCCATCCACCCCATGTGGCCCGTCGTTAAATGGATTACTCATGGGTGTCCAGCCACTGTCTACATACCAGTTTTCGCTCAAGCTTTCGCCATCCCAGTCATAAGTGACGATTGTCGTTCTCGTATAGTAGCCACGCGCAAATACCGCGGAAGGTTTCTGGCCATCTAAGTAAGCAACACCAGCTAAAAATCGATCAACGCGGTTTCCTGGTTCGATTCTATTCATTGCATAGTCTCCCCAGCGCAAACCATCGTCCTCACGTCCAGGTTTGTAATGAATCGTTTCAAGCTCATCTCCTGTTTCACCATTAAAGACCGTTAAATATTCGGGTCCTTCTAAAATAAAGCCTTCAAAGTTTCGAAGATTGTTATTACCGCTTCGTGAAGGAGCATAATCATCCATGAAATAGTCTGCTAGGCTCTCCGCATCCTCTCTGGATAACGGATAATCATATATTGGTTCGATGTCAAAAGCTTCTTCCAATGTTTCAGGCCAGTCACCATTTACAACTTCATCCTGTTCATGCCATTTCATAAATAGATCTACAACATGCTCATAATAGTCATCAGTGCTCATTCGGTAATCATCATCGTGGCTATAACCAGCCTCGATATCTTCTTCTGGCATCGTAATATATTCCTCTGATTCCACTTCACCGTCTTGATTATATTTGAGGATCTTTGTTCCTGGTGCTGTTTTAAACATGATTTCCGACTTTCCATTTCCATCAAAATCATAAACTAAAAATTGCGTATAATGTGCTCCCGAGCGAATATTGACGCCTAAATCAATCCGATAAAGAAGCTCACCATCAAAGGTATACGTATCTAAGTAGGTATTACCTGTGTAACCAACCTGTGATACATCCTTGGAATTACTCGGCTCCCATTTAACGATATATTCATATTGACCATCACCATTGACATCACCAACACTCATGTCATTCGCATGATAAGTATAGGACTCTCCAACAGGTGTAATGCCATCTTCCGGTTTCTGTAAAGGAATATCATAGTATTCTTCCTCCCAAGGAATCACTGCTTCACTCTCATCAACTTCTTCACCATCCAATGTAGCCCGGACGGTATATTCGTCATCTACAGAACCGTCCGCATCCAAATAGTTGGTACTGTCCTCAACAGTTGCTACTTTCTCGTCGTTTCGATATACGTTGAAATCCACACCTGTTAGACCGCTATCTGAATAACCAGATACTTCATTTGCGAGAAGCCTCCAGCTTAAGAACACACCTTCCGTAGTAGGAACAGCAACTAACCCTCTGTCTAAATTCTCCAATTGAATTCCTTCTTGTATAGCTGATTGTCCATTTGAGTTAAGTTCATTTGCGGATACGCTTGCTGCACCTGATAGAAGTAAAGTCATAGCTGCGATTGAACTAAATACTTTTTTGGTAATAGATTGATTTCTCAAATAATCACTCCTCCAATTTATTAAAAAACTTTTCATACCACACGCTCCGAGTAAACGCTTACATATTTTGGTATAAGATAGTTTACTTAGCTCAATCTGCTCCCCTCCCTCCATGAACACGATTATAACAAAGAAAGCGAATTCAGTAATTCCAAATTTCAGAGGAAAATGATGAAAAAACAGAGGTCAAGCTCTGTTACATCGATATGTTAAACTATTGATTATAAGAATGAGATTACGATGATAAAGGAGAATATGATGAAAAAACATACTCTAATCGGCAAAGTACTTTTTTGGTTAGGTTTTCTGATATTTATTCTAGGATTTATTTTTAATAAAACAGTAGGTATCATTCAAGAAGTACCTGAGAGTGTTTATTCCCTCTCCATACCCGCCATTATAATTGGCATCGTTCTCATCATTATTTCTAATGTCTTTAAAAATAGAGAATAATTATTTATTTTCGATTTTTTTGCAATATACCTTTACCTCTATCTTAAGAGATTGTTTGCTTATTTTCGTTGCTTACCAAACTAACCCTCTTTTTAGAATAAAGAAGTCCCATCCTATTATGTAATGATCTATTAGGATGGGAGCTATAGTTTTAATTATCAATCTTCTTATCACGATAACTTGCTTTAATGTTACCTTGTTTATCTGTTGCAAATAAAACAGATCGTTCTTTTTCCAACATAAACTGATATACTTGCCCAGTTGCAGTATCTTTTATTTTTACATGACTATCAACGGCGTACTCGGAGACAAATATATATAGGTATCCGTCTTGAAAAGTCAGTTTTCTTCCATAAACCCCCGGAAGATCTCCGCCTTCGAGCCATTCTATTTCTGCTTCTACACTGGCACCCTCTAATGCTTTTTGATATAACGCTATTAACACATCTCTTCGCTCATTCAATTCAACTGGTAGAGGACTCCATAATAACATGCCTTTACCAATTGCCATTTCTATTAGACTAGTATCCTTCTTTACTGTTTCTTTATTTACTTCCCCAATGCGACGGTCACCAAACGAAACTGGATAATGGATACCATCAATCGTTAGCATCTCTTCACGAACAACATTAGACAACTGATAATCTTCTAGTTGTTCTGTTAACTTCTGTGAATGATTCCAGTACTCATCAAGCCCTAATGGTCCTGTCCATAAAAGAGTAGCGCCTGTCTTTTTTACATAGTGGAATATCTTCCCGGCTGCTTCCTTACTAAAGTTATGAGCACTAGGTACAATTAACAACTTTGGTGGCTGTTCTTCCAATGCCTCTAGATGATACTCACCCATTGCTCGAAATGGCACATTCATTTGATAGGCAAGCACCCTCGTTAATTTTGTAGTAGCATCAAAAGCAAATTTACGATTCGAGAAGTCATTTGAATATGGAAACACAACGGCCACTTCTTCTAATCTCCGACCAACAAACAGATCACGGATTTTACCGATGAACTTTCCAAAGTTATACGAGACATCTCCTTCTGGTTTTTGTGTACCATCTGCTCGTAATGCACCGATATTAGATTCATTTGTATTATTCATGTAAAAGTTCGTATTCCACAACCACTGTACAGCACCCGCCCCACAAGTAGAAAAAGAATAGGCATATTTCCGTTCCAAGATATTACGCAATTCTTCTTCTGTTCGTTTTGCTTTACTGTCTGCTGTTTCCACATACATGATACCTGTTTCTTGAATCAGATTGGGTTTATACGGTGTCTTCGTAAAAATACCATCCCAAACAAGCTGATCCATCAGCCACCAGGAATGAACGGTTGTATAATCTACTACTTCCTGATAGAAAAAAGGTGTCGGACGTTGACTGTATAAAGCTTCATCCTGACCAACTGTCACAAGCTGATTTGGACTAATCGATTTAATTGTAGTGGTTAATTCTTTTGCCCACTGATTATGCATATCCATCGTAAATAACGTATAATCAAGCCAACGCAGACCTTTCTTTGGCTGCTTCATATCCTCAATATCAAAATTGATCTCTTCCTGTTCTGGTAATGAAACGGACTCAAAGTTTGGCAATTCCACAGGTGTCATGTCCCAACGTTCTTGAAGTATTGTAATTGACTCGTGTCTCTCTTTTAACCATTTTGTAAATGCAGCATGTTCGAAGCGATCCTGTGCCGATCTAGGCCCTTGGAAATAACGCTTCGGATCAAACATCGATGGCTCATTTATTAGATCCCATTGGACATTGGTCGTTTTTGCATGCCTTGATACTAAAGCACTAATAAAACGTTTTTGGGCTTTGATACTGCGCGGATCAAGATATGGATTTTCCCCTTCAAAAGCTATTGGCGTAAAAGCAAAAAAGTTAAACGTTACTTCAATATCATATTTTTTGGCAGTAAGCAGAAAGGCATCAATTGCCCGCAATACCTCCTCAGATGGATGCCCATCAACAAACATCACCTGACGCCATGCAGTCCAAAGTCCGGTCCTAATAAAATTAATTCCTGCTTTTTTCATGGTGGCCATGTCCTGATCCCAAGTAGCCACGTTTGGCATAAAAAGAAATTTCCGTGCTACATCAGAAGTCATATAAGTTTGGCCGACAATTGGAAAGGATCTTCCATCTTTCCAGAAGTAATCTCTCCCAGCCTCCATTGCAGTGCCTTGTTGTAATAATTCAGGGTCATTTCCCCAGAAGCCTTGTGTAAAGATACGTTTTTCACCTGAATGAGATCTAGCAATACATTCGATTAAATACTGTCCTTTTTCTATCGCTAAATTCACTGGTATTCGTAAAAATTGCAGTTCTTCTGTCGCGGTTACTTTCCTGCTCCCTGTCCAGACTAATTCAGACTCATGCCTAAGCGTAATATCAAATCGCCATTCTTCAGGATGCTGTTCTATATACCTCATTATTTTTTCAATCTGAACGGTAATGGTTGCTTTGTCACCAGGCTCATAGTTTGCATAATTAGGCTTCACCCAAATTTCTGTTACACCTTTTCCAATAAAATCAGCCCACTCTTCAATTGCTTCTAATCCACCATTTTGCCAAAAACAATCACTCACTGTTTGATTAACCAATAACCACCTACCACCTGCGAAATCCCCCTTGGTATTTTCCATTAAAACTACTGGTGCTGCTACTTCCCGCGTATCCATGGATATCCCTTTCAGTAGCGGATAAATATGGGCATCCATTGGACCACTGGATCCGTTTTCATCTGCATGATCTCGATAACGCGTTACATGTAAAATGAGACTATGTGTTGGCTCAATCGAAAATAATGACTCTTTCTCTTCAAATATTGGCACTTTCCTATCAGCCTCTAATTTGGTGATTGGTGCAGGATCTATCGGTAGTATTTCATGGATGAGCAACTGTCGGTGATAGGCTGTTTGTACTCTCTCAATTCGCCATTCTCCTTCTAACGTTTGATGGACTGGATTACGAAAAGGTGCACCACCTATATGAAGTAAACCATGTCCTTTTTTGAAAAAGGCTAACAATGCAGTCCATGCTTCTTTAGGAAAATAAGGGCCATGTAAATGTATGTAACTATTAAATTCATCATTAGCTAAAGCTCTAGATAAGTGCTTCGCATCTACCACCTCAAACTGATCTCCCAGTTGTTCTAGCCAGCCTTTGGTAGGTCTAATACCATCATAAGGAAATTCTGCATCATAAAAAATCAATGTTTTTGTCACTGATAATCCTCCTCTTAGCCTTTTACAGCTCCTTGTGTCATGCCATTAACGATTTGTTTTTCCATAATTAAATAAAACAGAATGGTTGGAATTAAAACCATTGTCAGTCCAGCCATTTGCGCAGTATAATTGGTGGCATACTGACCTGCAAAGTTAGCTAATCCTAATGGCAAAGTACTTAGCGCATCATCGTTAATCAGTACCAATGCAAATGAAAATTCATTCCAGTTGTTAATAAAGTTTAAGATAACAGCTGTTGCTAATGCCGGACGACTCATTGGCAAAATAATCGACCAAAAAATACGGAATGCCCCACATCCATCCATAATCGCCGACTCTTCAATTTCTTTCGGAAAGGAAGCCATAAAACTAGTTAACAAGAAAATCGTAATTGGCAGATTGAACGCTACGTACGGAAAAATGAGAGCTAGGTGGGTATTAATGAAACCTAACTTTTGCATTAATATAAACATCGGCACCAATGTAGCATGAATGGGTACAAGCAAGCCCACTACAAAAAAACCATATAACAGATTTCTGCCTTTAAATTGAAAGCGTGACAGAAAATAAGATGCAAATGCGCCTACCAATATACAAATTAGCAAAGCGACAATCCCAACAAATAAACTGTTGAAGAAATAGGATCCAATATTAGCTGTCACCCATGCTTCCACATAATTGACCAACACCCACTCATTTGGTAGGCCAAATGGATCAAAGGCAAATTCCTGACCTGTTTTGAAGGAATTCATAATCATCCAAAAAATAGGATAAGCATTGACTATAGTAAACAGCAATAAAATCAAATAAATCGCACTTCGTTTCACCCTCTTTTTCTTAAGCGCCTGTTTGGATGCTGTATCATAACTAACCATTGATTGACTCATTATCTACACCTCTTTTTTGCGAAGTAATTTAGTCGTTATTAAGATAAGCCCTATACTGAACACAAAGATTAATACTGAAATTGCACTTCCATATCCATAGCGGAGTCCTTCAAAGGTTTTGTTATACATATAAGTCGCCATTACCTCTGTGGAATTAGCAGGTCCACCGGATGTCATCACATAAATCAAGTCAAAAGTTTTTAAGCTTCCACTGATACAAAGCACGATCGAAATTAAAATTATATTCCATATCGATGGAATTACCACATATCGTGTCTTTTGCCATTCAGAAGCACCATCCAATTCTGCAGCTTCTAAGATTTCACTTGGCACCGTTTGCAAGGCTGATAGAAAAATAATAAAGTACAGTCCTACAAACTGCCAAATAATCGTTATGCAGACAGCGATCATTGCCCAGGTCGGATCCCCGAGCCAGTTTTGTTGAAGAAAGCCTAGCCCTATTGCCTCTAAAAAGTTATTAATCATGCCGTATTCCGAGTTGTAGATCATACGCCAGGTAATCGAAATGACTACCGTCGAGATAACTACTGGCATAAATCCGATAGTACGAAAAAATTTTGCACCTTTTATTTTTCGATTCAATAATAATGCCAAGGCCAACGCTATTGGTATCTGTCCAAACACAGAAGCAAGAACAACTAAAATATTGTTCCGGACCGATAGCCAAAACACTGAGTCTTGAAAAACTTCTTTAAAATTCGCTAATCCAATAAATTGCATCTCCGAAAATCCATTCCAAGACATAAAAGAATAATAGAAAGAAATAAATATTGGAACAATACTAAAGATCAGATAAATGGTCAAAGCAGGTATTACACCTACCGCGATAATCCACGGTTTTTTTAATAAATGCATGCGCTCACTCCCTACAAATGTTTGCTTTTATTCATTATAAAAAGGCTTACATTTTTCTGGAATCCTATAAAATTAACATTATATCTATTTTTCTATCGAATGGAGTTGACGAAATTGTGTAGGGGTGATCCCGACATAGTTTTTAAACACTTGAACGAAATACTTATATTCTCGGTATCCTACAAACTCGGCTATTTCAAATACTTTGTTTGAGGTTTCGATCAACAGTTCTTTTGCCTTATTAATCCGGATTGTATTGAGATATTCTGAGTAACTGTACCCTGTCTCTTGTTTAAAAAGCATACTGAAGTAATTAGGTGTAATATAATGAGCTTCTGCTACTTCCACTGCTTTAATATCTTTTTGATAATTTTTTTCAATATATTGTTTAGCTTGCTGGATAATCCAATGATTTTCGTATGAATGCTGCAAATGTTCAATCATCTTATCAAGATCTCCTAACAATAAAATTTGAATTGCATCTACACTGTTATAAATAAGTAAATCAAGATCCTGATTTACGGAAAAATCGAGTTCTTCGAATGTTGAATCTTGACCTTTTTCTATAATTGCATTAATCAGACAAACAGATATTCGTTTAACTTGTTCAAGCGTTAACTGATTTTGCTTCAAGTCGGTAAAGAGCTGTTTTACTAATTTCTCTACTTCTGCATGAACCTGTTGAAAGACGGCATCACTTATCGCCCCCACTATTTGTTTGTCCAGTTCATAATGTTTTTGAGATGGAATATCTTCTGTATCAAGCACAGTCTGTCTAGCTGAACCTCTAAAAAAACTTAGGCGTTGGTTTAATTCCTGATAGAGCAGTGTTACCTGATGCAAATCACGATAACTTGAGGAAATTGCCATTATGATCTGGTTATCAAATGCTGCTAAGATGGAGGTAACAAGTCGGTTGATTTGGTTATCTGAAATATCCTGATGAGCATAAAGAAATAAAACCAATTGATTCTCGTGTGTCTCCATAACTATCGAGGGAATTTCAAAATGGTCGATAATTGTTTGCAACTGGTCAAACGATAACACTTCAACGGAACGTACTGTTTGATAATTTTTCCTTTCAAGCATCAATAGCCGAAATGCATATTCTTTCCTATTAAGTTTTTCCTCAAGATGAAAAGAATCTGGTAAATTAAATAGTTGTTGTGACAAATAGTTAGTTAACATTGACTGCTTCTTAGCCTGCTCCTCTTTTTTAGCATTGTCGATTTGTTGTTTCACTTCTTTGACTAATTTAAGTAATTCATCAATATCGACCGGCTTTAATAAATAATCTTTCACACCAATTCGAAGTGCCTGGCGAGCATATTCAAATTCCTCATAACCGCTGATCATAATAATATTCACTTCTGGAAAGCTGACTGTTAGTGCCTTTGATAGATTGATGCCGTCCATTTCTGGCATATAAACATCAGTAATGACGATGTCAACCTGTTCTTTTTCGATTATTTCTAATGCTTTCTTGCCATTATTAGCAGACCCGACAATATCGATATCTATTTCCTCCCAAGGAATAGTGCTAGAGAGTCCTTGGCATATTAACGGTTCATCATCAACGATCAACATTTTTATCGGCATTCGGCTTTTCCCCTCCTTCGATGAGCTTGTTCAGCATTCGTTCATCTTTTATCCATGGTAGATTTATTCTCACACATGCACCTTCTTGCACTTCTATCACCTCAATACCATATTTCTGACCAAATGCATTAGTAATTCGATCATGGACATTTTTCAAAGCATAACTGTCTTGCTCTTCTCTCGCATACAATAATGGAGTTATTTTTTTGGTATCTATTCCGCTCCCATTATCTAGAACGTCAATAACCATTATTTCGTCTTTTAGATAAGAGCGAATGGTGATGTTTTTCTTTTCCTGTGATTGCCGGAAACCGTGTTTAAAGCTATTCTCTACAAGTGGCTCCAGCATTAATTTTAGAACAATACAATCGGCTAGCCCTGCTTCTATAAAAATTGCATACTGAAAGGTTTTGCCTAATCGCTTTTTTTGTAGTTCCATATAGCTTTGGACATACTTTATTTCATCCTTTAACGGAATCCAGACCTTACCTTGACTAAGCGTAATGCGAAATAAGGTAGATAAATCTTCAATACTTTTACTTGTTTCCGGTGCACGTTCCAAACGGGCAGTCCAGCGGATCATGTCCAGTGTATTATAAAGAAAATGTGGATTTATCTGACTTTGTAGCGCTTTCAATTCTGAATGCTTATTTTGAATCTCCAACTTATATTTACTGTCAATTAATCTCTGAATCTGTTCAACCATCGAATTGAAACGATAGCCAAGCTGTCCGACTTCATCTTTCGAGCGAATTTTAACCCGTGCTTTAAAGTCTCCGAGCTCCAAACGTTTTGTTTCTCTTGTTAATTCCAGAATAGGACGAACAACAAAGAAAACAAATCCGGCAAATGTCATCAGTCCCATGAACACTGCAATCAAAATCATATATCCAAATGTTGAGTGAATATCCTTCATTTCAGATAAAATATATTTTTCACTGACAACCGATACTAAATGCATATCGATTTGTTCAATATATCGCGATACACCATAGTAGATATCACCATTTGACTCCAGTTGAAAGCTTTCTCCTTCTGATTGAATATTTTCCATGAAAGTCTGATAGCTAAAGTTCTGTCTAGCGTCAGATCCAGTAATATCTTGTTTTTTGTTATGAACGAAAAAGGCTTGATGTTGCTCATTTGTGAAACCTGCTGTCACATGCCGGAACAGCGCCTGCTGATCTATACGAATCCGAACCAGTCCAATTGGTCGCTTAATATCATAGAGATGATTAATAATCCGGTATAAGGTGATGACTTTATCATCTTGATTGGTTCGTTGATTATACATCTCATATGGTGTACTCCAAACCATTTCCCCTTGCATCTCTCTCGATTTATTAATCCAATACTCTTCTGCTCCATCAACAATTTCACCCACTTGCAGAACTTGCTGATTCTGTCCTTCTATTTGCACAGAATGAAAGTAATCTTTCTCTGACTGATGGAAGACAAAGAAACCATTTAAATTACTCCGGACTTTATTTAAATGATTGTAATCTTCACCAGTAATTGCTGGATAGGTCATAAAGTCACGAAATTCATTACTATAGATCATATATCTTGAGATATCCTCAATCTCTTCAATCACATTATTCAGTTGGGACTCCATATTATTTAGATTACGATGAGTAGTAGCAATAACCTGCTCTTTTAATATATTATTAGATTGATAAATAACGATCGAACCGATTAAACTTGTTGGAATCGTTACAAGCAGTAAAAAGATAATGACAGATTTCCATTTTAGGCTGTTCTTAATATATTGGATTAGTTGCATGTTTATTTACTCCTATTAACATCATCATTGGTAAAAAGTAATAAGATTTCAATATGCCAAAAAGTAGAGCATCCCGTAAGATACTCTACTTTACAGCTCTTCTTGTCAACTATTCTTGTTCACTGTCTGCTACACGCTGAATATTTTCAGCTGCTTCTTCAGGAGTGGAACCACCTACTGTGATCGACTGTAGCTCATTTTCTAGTTGATCATTTACTGCCGGAGATAAGGTTGCATCATAAACCGGTGCTGGGTCAGATTCGGCTATGACTTCTAACATTTCTTCTGTTAACGGGTGCAATGCTGCATCATCTGGTATCTCTACATTGGCTATAATTGGACGACCAACTTTAATCAACTCTTCCCATAACTCTTGGTTATAAACATATTGTAAAAATGTATGTGCTGCCTTCAATTTTTCACCTTCTAATTCACTATTGATAGCAACTCCTGTTCCAGCAACAGTAGATATAGTTTTCTTTTCATTTAAAGGAATCATCGATACACCTATATTTTTATCTTCCGGCATATTCTCTAAAATAGAAGAGATCCCCCAGTTACCATCTATTACCATCGCTGTTCTTCCTTGAAGAAAATAATCAATCATTTGCGTACTATCAATAGTGTTAAGATCAGCATTAAATGCTTCTTTTGTCACTAATTCATCAATTACTTCTAATGATTGGACAAAATCTGAATCAGTAAAAGCTCTTTCACCATTTGCAACTCCCTCCAAGAAATCATTACCAGTAAATCGATCAGCAATCGTAGAAATATAGACAGATTGTAATACCCAGGCATCGGAGTTACCTAATGCAATTGGTGTAATATCATTTGCATTGAGATCATCTATTAACTGGAGGAATTCATCATACGTTTCTGGAAACTCCTCATACCCAGCATCAGCTAATATATCTTTATCATAAAAGATTAAGTGTGTTGGATTCGTGTTAGCAGGAACAGCATAGCTATCACCATCTATAGAAAAGTCTTCAAAATCCTCTTCATCTAATAAACCTGTCTCCTCTGTCCAATAACTGACAATATCATTAATTGGCTGTACGACACCACCATCAACAAGTGGTTCCAGTTCTGCACCAGGCCATACTTGGAACACATCAGGCAATTGTCCACCTGCTGCCTGTGTATTCAACCGTGTTCTATAATCAGCATGAGGCGTAGTATCTACCTGAAGCTCAATTTCCGGATGCTCCTCATCAAATTTCTCTACTACATCCATAAATGCTTGGTAATCAGCTCGGCCAATATCTTCTGATTTCCAGAATGATAGGGTGACCGCATCATCATTTGCGTTGGATTCAGATGTGGACCCTCCGTCACCAGATGATGCTTCCTCCCCACTATCTCCTGAACATGCTACTAAGAAACTAATCAATAAAATAACGAAACATAGAAGTAAATTATTGCGCCACTTTCTCATTAATCAACCCTCCATTTTTGTTATCGCTTTCAATAATGATTATCTCACATAATAATAAACGAAAAAATCCAATAAAGTTAATATAATATCCAATAATTTAATCATACCGGGATTCAGAATAAGGCTAGGTTTTGACAAGAGGGCTAAGTAAACAGAGTTAGGGCAAAAGAAAGGGGCTGTTTTTTTTAATAAAACTGAATTATTTGATGGATCAAACATGATTTTAAAATAACAATTGATATGGAATTCCAATAAAAATAGCAAAAATGTCTACGATCCCGATAGACATTTTTGCTATTTAAATCATTTCTCTCCTTATTTATAATCAAACAACAAAATCTCTCGTAATTCTGAAAATGACTTTGCCTTTACTAGCTGTTGTACAACGGAGCGGCTATCAATGACTTTTTCTAACCATTTATACATTGCTTGTAAATCCTCTTGACTATCTTTCTTAACACACAGAAGACATACAAACTGGACTTGTTTATCCATCCATGTGATTGGTTTTTCTAAGGTGCAAATCGCGACAAACGTTTTGTCTGTTTTGGGTGTTATGGGATGGGGTATCGCTACCAAATTGCCAAATGAGGTTGGTGCAACGGCTTCTCTTTCGAGTACTGCATCCAGAAAGCCATCCTCCACCAATCCTAAGAAATCTAACTCGTTTGCCATAAATGCTAAAACCTCTTCTTTTGTATGCAGGTTCTGTTTTTGAATAAATGTCATCCGCTCATCAATATAGGAATCAACAACTTGATTCTCTTCTAATACAATTTTTTCGATTTTACTAATATCCTGATCTCCTAAAATCGCATTTACTTCTACTACTTGTACTGGCAGTTTTTCCGGTATTGGTATCGAACTTACTACAAAATCTATATTTTGCAGATTGTATTGATGAAGCTGATAATATTCCGTCGTACCTACAATATCCAAGTTTTGACCAAATTTAGATTTTAATTTATAGTAAATTAACTGAGAGGTACCTAACCCGGATGCACACACAACGAGACAACGCTTGGGACCATTTTTTAGATTTCTCCTCTCAATAGCTGAACCAATATGGAGCGCTAAATATCCTACTTCATTTTCATCTATTTTGGCATTCGTTTTTTCTTCAATCACTAATCCAGCAATAACACCAGCTTCAAAAGCAAGTGGATAATTTCGTTTAATATCTTCTAGCATTGGATTTCGAATATTCATCCCATATTTAAAACGATTAATCGCTGGTTTTAAATGTAAATATAAGGCCATATTTAATTCTTGGTCATCTTTTATCCCTAATTGCAGTTTCTCTTCGACTCTAGTTAAGGATAAATTCACTAACGAGAGAACTTCAGAGTCCATCACATTTTCTCTAACGTCACGAGGCTGTAACATCATTTTTGTTCCTAATAAATGCATCGCAATATAAGCAGTCTCTGTTTCTGGTATAGATACAGAAAATGCCTTCTCCACTTTATTTACAATGAGTGTTGCCACTTCATATTCCGGCTGTTCATAAATTTCAAGTAAATCTTGATTCACCAATTGGATGTAATAGCCGTTTGTGGTTCTTTTATAGGCAATCAAGATATGAATTGCCAAGTTATTCATGGCGATATCAGATAATGTAACTTGATTATCGGTTATTTCTTCGAGGATAATTTCCATGATAACTTCTAAGGCAGATGATGAAACACCTTCGAGATTTACTTCCTTAATTGGCTCATTCCGGTCAAAAATATATTCAGACATACAAAATCGCCTGTTTAATTCGTTTCCTTCTACCTTTAAACCATAATTTGGGCGTGAATCTAATGTTAACTGATATCTACTTAATACCTTTCTTACTTCCTTTATATCATTTTGAATCGTTGATTTACTAATAAATATCTCATCTGCTAGGTCTTCTAGTTTCATATAATTTTCCTCTAACAAAAGACGATTGATAATGTACTGTATCCGTTGCTCTGGTGATCTTGGTATATGATCACCTTCACTTAGCTCCTGGGTAAAATGCTCATTAAGGAATTTTTTATATTCGTTGTCATTTTCTACCTTTAACAGATAACCTTTACCCATTACAGATTCTATAATAGCGCCATGCTTACTAACAATTTGGTTCAACCTCTTTACATCTTCCCTTGTCGTCCGCGGTGTCACATTGTTGACATTCGCCAAGAAAGTACTTGAAACAGGAGATTGCTCCGCCATTAATTCACGTAATATATTTCTCAAACGAGCATTAAACATGTTGTATTTCTCCTAACTGTTACATCGACTTACTATTATATAGCGAAAAGAGAGCTGATCCAATTAACCAGCTCTTTTACGCTCCATACTAACCATTAAAATCCGTTATTTTCTGATACTTCTTTAAACCAGTGAGCACTTTTCTTTAATGTGCGTTCTTGTGTGTCAATGTTTACAGAAACAAATCCATAGCGGTTTTTATATGCATTTGACCATGACCAGTTATCCATAAAAGTCCACATATGATAACCTTTTGCATTACAGCCTTCCTCGATTGCACGGTGTAACCATTTCAAGTGTTCCTGGATAAACTCTATACGATAATCATCCTGAATTTGACCATCCTGTAAGAAACGATGTTCATCTTGTACACCCATACCATTTTCAGATACGAATGATTCGATGTTTCCATAGTTCTCCTTCAAGTTGATCATAATATCATAAAGCCCTTTTTCGTAAATTTCCCAACCTCGGTAAACATTCATTTTACGTCCCGGCATTTCATAGTGATCGAAATACCATTCTGGCATGAACGGACTATGTGGGTTTGGTAAATGTTCTTTCGCTTTTACTCGACGTGGTTGGTAGTAGTTTACACCAAGTATATCGACTGTATTCGATTTTAATATTTCTGCATCTCCTGGCTCTGTTTCAGGCAGTTGACCATGCTCCCCTAAGATATCTATTAATTCTTGCGGATATTCTCCTAATACTGCAGGATCTAAGAAGCTACGATTAAAGAATAAATCAGCAATTCGTGATGCTCTTAAATCAGCAGGATGATTACTTCTCGGATAGGATGGTGTTAAATTTAAAACAATACCAATTTTACTTTCCTTATAATCAAACGTTCTAAACGCTTCGATCGCTTTTGCACTAGCTAATGCTGTATGATAAGCTACTTGAGCTGCTCTTCTTGCATCCACTACATTTGGATAGTGGAAATCATATAAATATCCACCTTCTACAGGAACAATCGGCTCATTAAAGGTAAACCATTTTTTTACACGATCACCGAATAGACGAAAAGCTTCTTTCGCATATTCTACAAACGCTTCTACTACGGATCTGCTTTCCCATCCGCCATCTTCCTGTAATGCAAGTGGCATGTCAAAGTGAAAGAGGTTTACAAATGGTTCAATATCATTTGCTAACAATTCATCAATAACATGATTATAAAATTGTACCGCTTCTTGATCAACTTGACCTCTACCTGCAGGAATCAATCTTGACCATGAAATAGACATTCGAAACGTATTATGCCCTGTCTGTTTCATTAATTGGATATCTTCCTTATAACGGTTGTAAAAGTCAGAGGTTACTTCTGGTCCAACGTTCTCAAAGAAACGATTAGATTCGATTTCATACCAATGATCCCAAATATTCTTTCCATTTTTACCTGCAGCACCTTCTATTTGTGTTGCAGAGGTTGCACTTCCCCACCAGAATCCTTCAGGGAATTTATATTGCAATGTCATAAAACAGGCCCTCCTTATTTATTACGATAAATTTCAATAATTTCCGTCGCTAAATCTCTTACTGTCATCGCGGTCATTAAATGATCTTGCGAATGAACTAAAATAACATTCACACTTGCTCCTGTTCCACTTGCTTCCTCTTGTAAAAGTTTTGTTTGAAATCCGTGCGCTTTTTCCAGCTCTTTTGTTGCATCTTTAATTAGTTGATCTGCTTCTTCAAATTGGTTCTCTTTCGCTAATTGAATTGCCTCCATTGCACTGGATCTCCCGTTTCCAGCATATAAAATAATTTGAAAAGCAATCTCCGTAATCTTGTCCATCTTCTCCATATTGTCACCCCGAATATTGTGAAAGTTGTCTATTACCGATTTTATTTTTCTGTACCTTCTTTTTCTGTTTCATAATAATTCTTGTCTAGCATTTTCAAGAAAGGCCACCAGATAATACATACTACAAGTAAATTAAATAACTGCAGTACTGCCCCTTGCCACGCGTTTCCTGTTGCTAAAAACCCACTAATAAGCGGCGGAGTTGTCCATGGTACAATAATTCCTGCCGGTGCTGGCACCATGCCTATTGCCATTGCATAATAGGTAATAATCGTCACGACGACAGGTGCAATAATCCATGGAATGATGATTAATGGATTCATAATGATCGGTAAACCGAATATAAAAGGTTCATTTACGTTGAATATTCCTGCTGGTCCCCCTAATTTACCTAATTCCTTCAACTGTCTACTTCTTCCGATTAAGAAGATCAAGATAACAACCGCAAGTGTCATACCAGATCCACCCATACCTACTAAAAAGGTATCAATGAACTGTTTCGTGATAATATTAGGTAATTCCTGTCCAGCTTGAAAAGCCTTCAAGTTCTGATCATTTAACGTATACCAAATCGGATCAAAAACAGAGTTAATAATAATTTGACCGTGTAAACCAAAGAACCAGAATACCTGAATTAATAGAACCGCGATAATGGTTGCAGGTAACCCACTACCTAATGCTGTTAAAGGTTCTTGAATAATTGTATAAATAAAGTTTTGTACAGTATCGAATGGTGTAATGCTAAATAAAATTCTAACAATTAAAAACACAGATAATGTTAAGGTAATTGGAATTAATGCACTAAATGATCTCGATACTGCCCCTGGAACACCATTCGGCATTTTGATCATCCAGTTCTTCTGAACGAAGAATCGATATAATTCTGCAGAAGTAAAAGCAGTAATAATACCTAGGAACATCCCTTCAGCACCTAAAGAGGATGTTGGAATTACTCCACTTACTCCTTCAAGCACTTGTGGCGTTAAAATAAGGAATGCAGCGAGTGCTACAACACCTCCATAAATAGCATCAAGTTCGTAATGCTCGATTAATTTATAACCAATCCCTATAATTACGAATAACCCCATTATACTTAATGTTGCTGCTGATGCTGGACCAAGAGCATCTTGGTACGCAGCATAGGCATCTTCACCGAGTAATTGATCCAAGAAGGGTAAATTTGCGATTACTACAAATATTGAACCAAAGATAATTAGTGGCAATGCCACCATAAATCCATCGCGCAATGCTGATAAATATCGATTATTATTTAATTTATCTGCAATCGGTAACAAAAACTTTTCTAGTAGTTCCATCATTTTATTCATGATAGCTGTCCCCCTGTTGCGTAACTTACAACTTATTCACCAATAAGTTCTAACGCTTTATTTAATACTGCTTCTCCATCTACTCTTCCGTAAGCAATCGGATCAATGACATCAAGTGGAACGCCAGTCTCACTTGCTACTGCTTCAAACTTTTTCTTCATAAAACGCATTTGTGGACCAATTAATAGGACATCAGCTTTTTTCATATCTTCTTGTGCTTTATCTTGTCCTACTGCCCAAATTTCTACATCTATTCCTTTATTGCTTGCCGCTTCCTCCATTTTTGAAACTAGCAAGCTAGTTGACATACCTGATGAACATGCTAATAAAATCTTTTTCATAAATAACCCCTCCAAATAAAATCATTAACTTCATGTAGTTTTCATATTAAATTGAAAACGGATCAATTTGAACATATTAAATTTCCCTCATATGGAGGAAGAAATTATGTGAAGGAGGAAAACGTAGTTATCATTGAGGAAAAAATAAAAGATAGGATGAGAAAAGGATCCCATCCTATCTTTATATAAAACGATTTTTTTTAAATAAACAAAAGTGACAATCCCGGAATAAATACAATAAACAACGCAGCAATAATTAGGACAATGATAAAAGGAAATGTCCCTTGAACAACATCGGAGAATGCGGTTTTACTAACACCTGATGCAACAAAAAGATTGAGTCCAAATGGTGGGGTAAGCATCCCAATCGCTAATGTGACAATCATAATAATACCAAAGTGAATCGGGTCAATACCGAATTCATATACAATTGGTAAAAACAAAGGAACGAAAATTAACACTGCAGCACTTGTATCCATAAACATTCCAACTACTAACAAAATTACAAACACCATTAGCAAGAAAATAACCTTAGTATCTGCATATTCTAAGAAAAAGGCAGCGATCTCTTTTGGGATATTTTTATAGGTTAAATACCAGCTAAAAACGTTTGATGTTGCAATTACCAGCATAATCATAGAAGAGGTAATTACAGACTTCCGTGTCACACTATATATTTTCTTCCACGTTAATTCCTTGTAAACAAAACAACCAATTAAAAAACTATAAACAATCGCTACAGCAGCGGCTTCTGTTGGTGTAAAAATACCAATATAAATACCACCAAGCACAATAACTGGCAACAAAATTCCCCAAATCGCATGTATAAATGATTGGAACAATTCACGAAAGCTTACCCTTTTCTCTGGTTGATGTCCCTGTTTTTTAGCAATGACATAACTAACAACAATTAATACAAGACCTATAAACAGCCCTGGCAAAATTCCTGCGATAAACAGTGCTCCAATAGATACTTCGGCTGCAGAACCATACACTAATAATGTAATACTCGGGGGAATAATAATCCCTAATGATCCCGCAGCTGTCATTAAGCCGACAGAGAAATTCCTTGAATAGTTCGCATCCCGTAGAGAGGGAATCATCACTCCACCGATGGCCGCAACAGTAGCAGGACTAGAGCCTGACAATGCGGCAAATAGCATGGAAGACAATACCCCAGCTATTGGCAATCCACCAGTAGTCCACCCTACCAATTTCCGAGCAAATTGGATGATACGTTTTGATGTCCCGCCTGATAACATTAGATCGCCAGCAAAAATAAAAAATGGAATCGCCATTAATGTAAAAGAATCAATCCCGGAAAAAAGTGTTCGAGCAAAGACATCAAGTGAAATTCCTTGTTGATACATCGCCACAAAACTGGCAATTCCTATCGCAATAGCTATCGGCGCACCAATCAGCAGTAACACGATAAAAAGAAATAAAATCATTTCCCCCCGACCTCCCCTGATTGTCCTTCTTCATCAGAGTAAGACCGCTTCACATCAATCACTAACATTTGTAAAAAGCGAAATAGCATTAAGCCACCGCCAACTGGAACGGATAGATATGGAATCGCCATTGGAATCCCTAATGCAGGGGTTACATTTCCCAGTTCTACTACACTAGAAACCATCTTGGAACCTGCCCATATCAGAATCAAGCAAAATATTATCCCTGCCAGATTAGCAAAAATAGAGAAAAACTTTTTCCCTGCTGGTGGAAGAAATGCTACAAGTGCGTCTACGGTCGCATGCCCCTTTTCCCTGACTGCAATACTACTTCCAATTAACACCAACCAAATAATTAAAAAACGTGCAGCCTCTTCTGACCATATCAACGAAAAATTGAATAAATAACGTAAAATGACTTGTACAAAAATAAGAATGGAAGCAATTATCATGGAAACTACTGCAAAACTCTCTTCGATATGATTAATAGTTTGATTAAACGTCCTCATACAGAGCCTCCTTTATAATTGGAAAAACTCAGCTTTTCGCTAGCTCTTATGACTTTTCCAGATATACCACAAAATGACATACATGCTTGCAAAGGGCAAAATAAGAGCGATCCCTCGCTCTTATCCTACCTCAATGGATTCAGTTCTGTTCGATTAACTCAATCATCTTATCTGAATCCTCAAATTTATCATGAAATTCGTCATAAACGTCGTTTAACGCATTTTTAAAAGCCTCTTTCTGCTCATCAGATAACTCATTTATTTCCACATTGGACTCTTCTAATATTTGCATATATTCTTCTTCATCGCTTTCTGACACGTCCCATTGCCATTCCGTTACTTCCATCGCCACTTCTTCCACCACTTTCTGAAGATCTCCCGGAAGACTGTCATAGAAAGACTGGCTAATGATTAAAGGATACCCCATGTAACCATGTGCACTTAACGATACATATTCTTGCACCTCATAAAACTTTTGACTTATAACATTCGATAGAGGATTTTCCTGACCATCAACAGTGCCTGTTTGCAAGGAAGTATACAATTCAGAAAAATCGATTGATACCCCACCTGCATTTAATGCTTTAAATTGTGAGATTAATAATGGACTTTGTGACGCACGCATCTTTAAGCCATCTAAATCTTCTGGCATTTCAATCGGTCTTTTTGAGTTTGTAAAATGCTTAAACCCGCCATCCCAGAAACCAATTAGTTTTAAATTTTGTTCCTCTAATTTCTCACTTAGATAGTCCCCTAACGCTCCATTTACAGCTTCAAAAGCATGCTCTCGATCTTCAAAAAGATAAGGCAGATCAAATACTTCAAACTCTTCTACAAAAGTTGGAAGAACACCTGTAAACGGCGCATTCATATGAACCGTACCAGATTGCATTTGCTCCAAAATCTCACGATCACTGCCAAGTTGAGAGTCCGGATAAATTTCTACCTTTATTTGCCCATTCGTTCTTTCTTCCAGTAACTCTCCAAATTTTTCTGCTCCCTTCCCTTTTGCTGTAGATGGGCTCACCACATGCGCAAATTTTAAGACATATGCTTCATCATTTTCGTTAATAGCTTCCGTTCCCTCATTTGTTTCGGTGTTATCATTATCTGAATTGTCACCATTATTATCTCCATCAGTTACTGAAGAACCACAAGCAACCAGTGTGAGTAAAATCAATACCATCATACTCATAAAAAGCCCCTTCATATCAGAACCCCTCTCTATAATTATCTCCCCCTACTCACTATATGAAGCTCGTCCAAAAAAATAACTAATTAATAAAATGAACATTATCTCCTTGTAGATGTAAGAGCATACAAAAATCCCTGATCAACTCTTAAAGAATTAATCAGGGGAAATATCTCATCTATTTTGCTCCCACACGATCACAGTCCATTCATATCTAGTGGTAGACTTTAATTCTTCACCCCCATATTGAATGTTAATTGAAGCACTATCCTCAACTTTATCAGTTTTCCATACTACTTGTTCCTCTGGATCTTCCACAACAATTTGGTAGACTTCTTGTTCTTTATAATAGGTGGCTAATGGAGAAGAAGAACCCGGGATCACTGACTCATTCTGGGGCTTTCTGTTATGCTTTATATCAGTTTTTAAACCGATTCGCTGGCAAGCCTTTGACATTCGGCTGAAAGGTAAAGAGACTGCCGGATAACGGAAGCTTTTCTAGCTCCTCATCTGTCATCCCTACTCTTGCAGTCGTAATGTATAGTGTATCAAAATCTTTTCCGCCAAAAGCGCAAGATGTAATGTTTTGTGCTGGTACTTCTACCACTGACAAAACCTCTCCTGTTGTTGGATCCCATCTACTTACTTTTCCCGCTCCCCATCCTGCAATCCAAAGCATCCCCTCAGCATCAATCGTCATGCCGTCTGGAAAACCATTTGTTTCTGGGAACTGAAAGGCAACACGCTGATTCGTTATAGATCCATTTTCCACATCATAATCGAATACATAGATATTTCTAGTAGGTGTATCGATAAAATACATTTTTTTTACTTTCATATCCCATGCCATTCCATTAGAGGTCCGTAATTCAGACAACTTTTTTTCCACTTCAAGCGCATCATCCAAGCAGTACAACGAGCCTACTGGATCATTCCCCTTCTTTTGCATCGTACCTGCCCAAAACCTACCCGCTGGATCAACCTTTCCGTCATTGAAGCGATTCTCTGGTCTGTCTGCTTCCGGGTTGTGTATCTCGGTCATTTGACCTGTATCCGTATTATAAAAATAAAAGCCATTTTCCGCTGCCAATACTAATCGTCCATCTTCTGCTACGACAACTGCTCCAACCATCTGATCGATCCGGAAGGTGTCATTCTGCCTTGTTTGCGGATCAAATCGATGAATAACCTTTCCTGAAATATCCGTCCAATACAAAACTTGTTTTCTTTCATCCCAACATGGCCCTTCTCCGAGCAATGCTTTCGTTTGACAAGCCACCTCTGCTTTCATCGTTTCATTCCCTCCCTAAATGTTAATTACTTTGCACCAACTATTTAAAGCGCTTTCTGAATCACCTATTATTATAACATGTAAAAAACTATCAATTTGGAGAAATTAGCTCTGCCTTACAGATTGGTTCTATTCACTACGACCAAATGCTTTTGTGTTGATATTCTTCTCATCTAGAAAATCTTCTATTTTCTTTTGTTCTCGTCCATTAACCTTATCCATATTTTCTGGCAGTAAATCAAAGTTTTCCAAAGAAAAATCTCCATCACTAATATTATCTACTAAACTGTCAATTTTCTCATCCAGCTGCTTAATAAACTGATTGATATTAGTAATATAATTACTCATTCTCTCCACTTCTTCTTGATAACCTTCAGGCAAGGTATTATTTGCTATATATTGAGCAAAATTCTCATCATTTTCTTTTGTAAGTTGATTAATTTCATCGAGAGTTTCTAATTCTTTTTCATTCAATCTTTCATTTACATAAAGTATTTCTTCTAATTGATAGAATGCAATGAATAAATCTTCATACGTATCTAAATATTTTTTAATACTGGATTTCATTTCTTCTTCATCAATGGAGCTGTTATGTTTGTCTGATTGAAAAATGGTATTAGGGATTTCGATATCCTCTACTTGAGGGGCTTCGTCTTCTAAATAATCATTGGCGTCATTCATTTCTGCTTGAGAACACGCACTTAATATCAACATAATTAACATTGCATAGCAAATTTTTCTCATATTTAATTCTCCCTCAATAAATTAATTATTTCTTAGAATTTCGCCGTTTTTCTTTGATTTTTTATGGTTTTGTTGCTTTTGAATCAATTGGTGGCCACCAATTGATTCAAAATTAGGTT